>NZ_JBEWSZ010000001.1:300278-600557 GCF_040537815.1 Mesorhizobium shangrilense | reverse complement strand
AGGAAGCGAAGACGACGGTGAAGATGACGCCCGACACATATTCGGGCGTCGCCGTCGAGGCGATCGAGGCCACCGACAGCACGCGGTCGGTGCGCGACCCCTCCCGCATGCCCGCCAGGATACCGATCAGCAGAGAGACCGGCACCATCACCGCCAGCACGCACAGCATCAGGATGCCGGTGGCGCCGAGCGCCGGAAACAGCTTTGCCGCCACCGTGGTCTTGAACTTGGTGGAGCAGCCGAAATCGCCCTGGATGACGCCGGAGAATTTCGGTTCGACCGGGTCGTTGCAGAACGAGAAGCGCTGCGCCGTCTTGCCAGTCGCCGGATCGGTCAACGGCTGCTTGGGCACGATGCCCAGCCACTGACCATAGCGCACGAAGAAGTTCTGGCGGTAGCCGTTCTTGACCAGCCAGCTTTCAAGCTGCTCGGCGGAGGTGTGCATTTCCGTCTGGCTGATGGCCAGCTTCTTCAGATTGGGTTCGAGATTGACGAGGAAGAAGACGACCAGCGTCAGGCACAGCATCGTGAGCAGAATCGTGCCGATGCGTCTGGCGATGAATGAGAACATTGTGCCCCCCTGCCGGCCGGGTTGGGGTCAGATATGGTCAACCCTGTTTCGAAAACCTTGTGACGTCAAGTCGCCGCTGCAAGACATGCAGCGACGACGATGTCGACGAAGCGAAGGGCGTTGCCGCCCTTCGCTTGCATCGAGCGATATGTCACGCCTGATCGAGCCAGACCTTGCCGAAGTCATGCTCGTAGGTGGGGTGCATCGAGTGGTTCTTCACCTCAGGCTTGATGTTGATGTAGAGCTTGCGCCAGTAAGGCTGGATGATGATGCCGGAATCCTGCAGGATCTGCTCGACATCCTTCATCACCACCTTGCGCTTCTCCGCATCGGCGATACCGAGGGCCTCGTTGACCTTCTTGTCGAAGTCCGGATTGGCATAGGCCGTCTCGTTCCAGGCTTCGCCCGAGCGGTAGGCGATGGCGATGACCTGGATGCCCAGCGGACGCATGTTCCAGTTGGTTTCCGAGAACGGATACTTCGTCCAGTCATTCCAGAAGGTCGAGCTCGGCAGCACGGTGCGCTTCACCTTGATGCCAGCTTCGCGCAGCTGGGCCGCGATCGCGTCGGTGGTGTTCTTGTGATAGTCCTCGTCGTTGCTGATCAGCTCGTGCTCGAAATCGATCACGCCGGCTTCCGTCAGCATCTGCTTGGCCTTGGCGATGTCGCGGGGGATCTTGGGCAGAGCGACATATTCCGGATGGATCGGCGCGACATGGTGGTTTTCAGCCGGCGAGCCGGCATTGCCGTAGCCGAGCTGCAGTACCACCGAATTGTCGACGGCCAGGCACATCGCCTGGCGTACCTTCTGGTCGCCATAAGGCTTGGCGTTGATGTTGAAGCGCGACACAACTGTGGCTGCGGTCACCACCTCGGAAACCGGAGCGCCGACACCCTCGATGATCTTGACGTAGTCGGCGGTCGTCTCGTGGTTGGTCTGCACCTCGCCCGATTCGAAGGCCGAAACCGTCGCGGCCGGATCGGTGCCATAATCGATGAACTGGACGCCATCGAGGAAGACCTCGCCCTGCCACCACTTGCCGGTCTCGCGGCGCTTGTAGACCACCTTCTGGCCGACATCATAGGAGACGAGTTCGAACGGGCCGGTACCGATCGGGCAGCTCTTGAAGTTGGCACCCTTCGCGTCGAAGGTCTTGTGCACCACCAGCGCCGGATAATCGGTCAAGTTGGCGATGAGCGCGATGTCGGGCTTGGTGAGCTTCAGCTTGACCGTCATGTCGTCGACCTTGACGATGGACCCTTCGCTCAACTTCTTGGTCTTTTCGTCAACGAGGCTGCCAAGGCGGCCCGGCATGGAATTGCCCGCCGCGTTCTTGTCGGCCCAGCGGGTGAAATTGTAGATCACGTCGTCGGCGGTGAATTTGTCGCCATTGTTCCACTCGACGCCCGGCCGCACATGCAGCGTGTATTCGGTGGCGTCGTCGTTGATGTCCCAGCCCGCCAGGAGATAGGGCGCGAACGTGTACTGGTGCGTGTACTTCACCAGCGGCTCGAGCGCCTGGCGTTCTGCATTGGCAATCTCCGACCAGTCGGCCGTGCGCGGATCCTTGGGATCCTTGACGGACATCGCGACCTTGATCACGCCGCCCTTCTTGCCTTGCACTTCATCGGCCTTGGCCGGGGTCGGGGCAGCGAGACCGAGCAGGCCGTAGGCCATCGCCGTCGATGCGCCGAAGATGCTGGCGAGCGCCAGGAATTCGCGCCGGTCCACCTTGTTTGCCTTGGCCTCCTCGGCCATCGCCAGGATGTGATCCGGAACGCTGTCGCCATTACTCTTGTAGATCGTCATGACTAACTCCCATTGTTGGCTTTCTGCCTTTTAACATTCCGCATCCGGGCCATCATGTCAAAGACAGACGGGATTGGGAACATGTCAGGGAATGTGCAACTTTGGAAGCAAGCCGGTTCGCGCGATAACGACAGTCTTGGCGCAAAATTGTTATTGCGGCGCAGATTCCGCTCGAATTTTCACGGTCGGTTAAATTGAGACATTTGCATAGGTTAGACCAGCGCCAGCCGAAGCCGAGGATGGTGCCAACGCACGGTTTGCCTAGTATTCCTTTTCGTAGAAAATGCCGCCCTTGGCCTCGCCGGCGTCATTGGCCTCGCCACGCAACTTGACGCCGCGCCCGACATTGAGGTCGATGGTCGCCTTGCCCGAGCCGGGCTTGTCGCCCTTCTGGATCGTCACATAGGTGCGGTCGTTCAAGTACTTGCCGGCAGAGACCGCGGTGCCACCCTGGCTGTCCGTGGTCACGTCGAGATCGTCGACGCCGATCGCGCTGCGCAGGTTTTCGAGCAGCGAGGTCGAGCCGCCGACGCCCGCCAACTGTCCCGCGGCCTCGGCAAGCTGCGCGATCTGCAGCGGCGACAGGTTCGACATCGAGCGGCCGAAGATCAGCTGCGCCAGGACTTCGTCCTCGGGCAGCGCCGGAACCGAGGAGAAGGTGAATTTCGGATTGGTCGCCTCGCCCGACACCACGATGGTGACGGTGGCGCTGGTGGTTGTCGAAGTCGCCGTGAGGTTGAGATAAGGCACAAGCGAGCCCGAGAAGCCGATCGTGCCTTCGGTGAAGGTCAGCCGCTTGCCGAGGATCGACAGCCGCCCGCGCTGCAAGGTGAAGGTTCCCACCGCCTGTGGCGACGAGGCCGGGCCGGTCAGCTTGAGCGAGCCGCCAAGCTCGGCATCGACGCCCCTGCCCTGGATGAAGATCTGGTTCGGCGCGTTGACCGTGACATCGAGGATGAGCCCACTGCCGCCGCCCTTGCCCGACGTCGTCGCTGGGCGTAGCGCCTTGTCCTGCGCACGAACAGCGGCCGGAGCGTTCTTGTGCTTGACGTCGAGCGCTGCCAGCGAGCCCGGCAGCTTGTCGGGGACGGTGATGACCGTCTTGGCCAGATTGACGGTGCCGGCAATCACCGGCGCCGATGTCAGCGGACCCTTGATCGTCAGGTCGCCACCGAGATTGGCGGTCACCACGCGGCCGTCCGTATAACGCCCGTCGACCAGCTTGATCGACAGGACGGCCGGGAAACCCTGCGCCGGGTTGATGCCTACCGTGCCGCTGGCCGACAGGCTGCCGCGCGTCGACAGCGTGCCGGTCAGGCGGTTGATCCTGGCGACGCCGTTGCCGATCGAGACGTCGAGGGCGATGTCATTGACCGCCAGTCCCGAATTGGCATCCACCAGCCGGGCGCCGGACGCACTCACCGTGCCGCCGATCATCGGCGATGTCGCCGGGCCGCGAACCTGCACATTGACGTTGGCGGCGCCGGTCAGCGAAAGGCCCTGCGCGGCGAGTTTCTGGGCGAGGAAGTCGAACGGCACCTTGCCGGAGAAATCGAGCGCGAGCGCGGGCGTGCCGGCGGTCGTCACCGTGCCGCCACCCTTGAGGCCAAGGCCGGCCCCATCGCTGAGATTGGCGTCGAAGGTCAGCTTGTTGCCGCCGAACGTGCCCGTGGACGAGATATTCACCCCGCCGAGCCCGGCGCCGCGCGTCTGCGAGGTCTGCACGCCTGCGGCGTCGATGTTGAAGGCCACGGCGGGACTGGCCGCGGCGCCCGTCACCTTGACCGTGCCCGAAATCACGCCGGCGGCATCGAGCCCCGGCGAAAAACTGTTGGCGAGCGAGGCCGGCACCCGCGCCAGCGTCGCGTTGAGATCGAGCGCCTGCCCGACCTTGCCCGAAACGGTTGCGGTACCGCCGCCGAGGTCGAGCACCAGTTTGTTAATGGCGGTCGTCCCATTGGCGATGGTGACCGTCGATGCCTGCGAAATGGCTGCCTTGATGCCCTGGACAGTCGCCTGTCCCGAGGCAAGCTCGATGGTCGTCGTGCCATTGGCGACCTTCACCCGTCCGGTGGCCTTGGCCGGAATGTCCTTGACGGTGGCGCCGCCGGAAAAGCCGGTCCAGTCGCCATCGCGCGTCAGGTCGACATCGATGCCGCGAATGACGGTGGTGCCGGAGGTGACGGTGTCGGCGCGCACCTTGCCGGAGATGACGGGGGCCGCCAGATAATTCGCGATCAGCGCATCGATCGACACGGTCTTCGCTGACAGATCGCCGCGCGTCAGCGACGCCGTGTTCGCCTTGATGGCCACCTGCGGCGCGCTGCCGTTCTTCGAGAAGGCGATCGTGCCGCGCACGTCGCCTTCGGCCTTTTCCAGTGCCAAGGCGGCCAGCGGCCCGATATCCGGCAGGTCGAGCGATACAGTACCGACCGGGACGAACTTCTCGTCGAGCGCAAGGTCGCCGGAAATCCTGTTTTTGCCCAGCGACAGCAGCAGCCCGTTGATGGCACTCTTGCCGTCCGACGTGGCCAGCACCGCGCTGCCTTGCAAGGGTTGGCCCGCGACATTGCCGGTCAGCTGCACATTGGCCGCCGGATTGGCGGCATCGGCCTTGCCGGTGGCGGTAAGCTTCAACCCGGTGATTTCCCGGTCAGCCACCGAAAGCCGGTCGCTGTTCACTGTCAACGACAGGTCCGGGGCAGTGGCCGGCCCTTGCGCATTCAACGCAAAGGCGATGGCGCCCTTGGCATCCTTCGACAGCAAGGAAATGTCCGAAAGACCACCCCTGATGTCGGCGGTCAGCTTGTTGTCTGCAAGGCTGGCCTGCCCCCGGGCGGTCAGCGCCCCGGACGCCAGATTGAGCGCATCAACGCTGACATTGCCACCGGCGTCACGCTTTAGCACCGCACTGAGCTGCGTGCGCTCGGCAAGCACGCCACGCGCTGCCGCCGGCAGCGCCGCCGAGGCGGCATCGGCCTTGAGGTCGAGGTCGATGGCGCCGTCGGCCAGCGAGACCCGGCCATTGAAGGCGCTGTCCAGCGCGTCGCTGGTCACCGAGCCACTGTCGATGGTGATGGCGTCGGCGGCAAGGTTGCCGGCCACCTTCGCCGTGACCTTGCCGGCGATCAGCGGCGCGATGGTCGGATTGTCGAGCCCGATCTTGTCGGCCGACACCGTGCCGGAAATCGGTCCCGTACGGCCCTTGAGGTCGAATGCATCGGAATGCAGGGCGACCGCTACGCCCTCTACCTTGGCCTGTCTGGTGGCAACCGAGGGCAGCATGCCGGAGATATCGAGCCGGGCCTTTGTGCCCTCGCCCGCTGCCTTCAGCGACAGCATCTGCAATTCGAGCTTGATCGGGCTTTCAGCGCTGCCCAGCGTCAGCGGCAGGCTCGGGCCGGTGGAAGCGAGGTCGAGGGCGAAATCGCTTGGGCCGTTCGGGTTGAGCGTGCCGGCCGCCTTGCCGGAGATCTTGTCGCCGGAGAGCGTCGCATGATCGACGATAACGCCGCCGGCCGTGGTGAAGCTGCCGGCCGCATCGACGGCCAGGGCTCCGAGACCGGCCTGGCGCGTCTGGCTGGTCTCGACATCAGTCAGTTGTGCATTGAAGCGAACATCGGGGGCCGACGGTGATCCAGTCACACTAGCCGTGCCACCCAGCGTGCCGACGGCATCGAGGCTTGGCGAAAAATCATTGGCAAGTGCTGCCGGCAGCGCCGAGAATTCAGCTTTGAGATCGAGCGCTTGCCCGGCGGTGCCGGACACGGTCACCGCGCCGCCGCCGACATCGAGCGCCAGTTTCTCTATGCTGGTCGTGCCATCCGCGATGCTCAGCGTCGAGGTATCAGCGATCGCCGCCTTGATGCCGCGAACGGTCGCCTCGCCCGAGGCGATCTCGACGCTCGTCGTACCACCGGCAATCTTCACCCGCCCAGTGGCGGTAGCCGGAATGCCGGCGATGGTGGCGCCGCCGGTGAAGCCGGTCCAGTCGCCGTCGCGCTTCAGATCGACATTGATGCCGCTGACTTCCGTGCTGCCCGAGGTGACCGTGTCGGCCTTGATCGTGCCGGAGATCGCCGGCGCCTTGAGATAGTTGGCCACGGTGGCGTCAACCGCGATGGCCTTGGCCGCCACATCGCCGCGCGAGACCGACGTGCTCTTGGCATCGATCGTGACCGACGGCGTGTCGCCTTCCTTGGCAAAACTGATCGTGCCGTTGATATCGCCGGTGATCGCCTGCCCCGCGAGCGCGGCGAGCGCGGCGATATCGGGCGCCTGCAACGTCAACGTGCCGAGCGGCACGAACTTGTCGTCGAGCGCGAGGTCGCCAGACACTTTGTTGTCGCCAAGCGACACGGAAAATCCGTTGATCGAACGCTTGCCCTCATTCGTCACCAGCGCCGCCTTGAGGTCGAGCGGCTGGTCGTTGGCTGAGCCGGTCAGCGTGACATTTGCGGCGGGATTGGCGATGTCGGCCTTGCCGGTCGCGTTCAGCTTGATGTTCTTCACCGTGTGGCCGGAGGCCGTCAGGCTGTCGCTGCTGGCCGATACCGAGAAATCGGGTGCCGTGGTCGCGCCTTTCGCAGTGAGCGCGAAATCGACACCGCCGGCAACCGGAACGCCGACCATGGGCGACAGCACCGAAACGTCGCCAAGCTTACCCTTCACATCGGCCTGGATGTCAGTGCCTTGTATGCTGGCCGTGCCGCTGGCGCTGAGCGAGCCGGAGGTGAGTTCGATCGAATTGGCGGCGAAGGATCCTTGCGGATCGCGCGCTGCAGTGGCTGAGAATTTCACCCGCGGGCCAAGCACCGAGGCGATCTGCGGCGGCAATGCCGTCGACACCGCATCGGCATTCATCTTGAGCTGCATCGACATATCCGCCAACGCCACCGTGGCCGTCAGGGAAGCATTGAGCGCGTCGCTGATCAGCGTGCCCTTGTCGATGACGATCGTGTCCCTGCTCACCGAACCGGCGAGATCGACAGCGACCTTGCCGGTGATCAGCGGCGCCAGCGTCGCCAGATCGGTGTTCAGACCGCCGGCCTCGATCTTGACCGTCACCGGACCGGCGCGGTTCTGGATGTCGAAGCCGTCGGAATGGATCTGCGTCGACAGATCGTCAAGCCGCGTTCCGCCCGCCACGATAGAGACGAAGGACGCACCGATGTCGACCTTCGGCGCCTTGCCGTCGCCGAAGGCGCGGGCCGTGGCGCCCTTGATGGCCACGGTGATGGGCTGCGCCTTGCTGCCGAGGCTGACCACCACGGGCGGGCCTTTGGCGGCGAGTTGTACGGAGAGATCGCTGGCGCCCTTCGGATCGACAACGCCGGAGGCAGTGCCGTGCACCGCGTCGCTGTCGATGTTGGCGCGCTCGATGTCGATGCCGCCGGCGGTGGTCGCGGTGCCTGCGAGGTCGAAACTTGTCCTGCCGGCAAACAGCTGTTTCAGGTTTTCCGGCAGGAAACGCTCGAAATCGCCATCGCCCTTGGCTTCGACATGGTTGCCCTTGTCGCTAAGCTGATGGCGTCCGGTGAGCTGGGTGACGATCTGGTGATCGACGAGGAAGGTACCGACACCACTCCAGTTGGCCAGCGGTCCGGTGCCCGAAACGACGATGTCGACTGGCGGCGCATCCGGCAGGTTGAGCAGATTGGCGATGATGCCGCCCGCCGGCTCCGACGCCTTGAGGTCAAGGTCCAGCTTGTCGTCGGCCGGCGCGAAATGCACCTTGGCGTCGACATTGCCTTGCTTGCCGTCGCGGCGGGTGACGTTGAGGTTCGTCTGCACCGCAAGCGGCCCTGCATCGACCTTGACCGCCCCCTTGGCCGTCAGTTCGGCGATGCCGCTGCCGGCCAGGGCCTGTCCGAGCGCGATGTCGGGAAGATCGATCTGCTTTACATCGATCGAAACCGGGAGGGTCGTCGATCCGCCTTGGCTCGGCTGCGTGCTGGCCACCGGCAGCCGAGCCAGTTCGATGCGGTCGGCGGCAATGCGGTCGGCACTGAAGTTCTTCGACAGAAGCGCAAGCGGCGACCAGTCGACGGCCACCTTGCGGGCCACCAGCCAGGCGCCCTGGCGATCTTCCAGCACGACATGATCAACGGTCAGCGCGCCTGACCAGATGCCATCGATGCCGCTGACCGTGACCTTGCGGTCCGCATTCGAAGCCATGCTTGAAATGAGGCCGGCGAGATTTTCGCGGCCGCGCTCGGTCTTGGTCAGCACGAACAGCGCGCCGGCGGCGGCGGCCACCACCACCAGCAGCGTGTAGACGACAATGCGAAGGATGCGCTTGAACGACTTCATCAGAACGCCTGGCCAATGCCGGCATAGATGCCGAAATGCGGATCGGTGGGATCGCGATTGAGGGGCACGGCAGCATCGATGCGCAACGGCCCGAAGGGCGTCACGTAACGCAAGCCGACGCCGGCGCCGACCTTTACCTCGGAGAAATTGGGGGCCGACCTGGTCGACACCGTACCGGCATCGACGAACGGCACGATACCAATCGTGTCGGTGATGCCGATGCGCATCTCGACCGAGGTCTCGAAGAAGGAAAGCCCGCCGGTCGGCTGGCCATTGATGTCCTTGGGGCCGATGCCCTGATAGGAGTAGCCGCGCACCGAGCCGCCGCCGCCTGAATAGAAGCGCCGGTCGGCTGGAACACTCTCCAGGCCAGTACCGACGATCGAGCCTATGGCGACGCGTTCTGCAAGGACGAATTTGGAGGCCGTATCCAGCGACTGGTAGGCCGACCCCTCACCCTTCAGTTTGAGGAACGCAGCGCCGCTCATTATGTCGTAGCTCGGCTCGGCATAGGCGAGCACCCTGAATCCCCGGGTCGGATTGAGGCGGTTGTCGCGGTTGTCATAGACATACTGCAAGGGAATGCTGGCGATCAGATAGGTGTGCTTGCCGAAGGCATCGCTGATCCTCGAATAGTCGAGCGCGACTGCCGCCGAAACCGTCTGCTTCTTGTCGAGATCATAGGCGATGCCCGTCTCGCCCTTGACCGAGAAATGATCATAGGCGTCCGGATGCTCAAACACGGTCTTGACGTTGGCGAAGAATTTCGATGTCGGCCCGATCACGCCCGGTTTTTCGAACATGATCCCGGCATTGTAGTTGAGCTTGGAGAGGTCGTTGCTGCCGATGCCGCTGATCGCTCCGTCGATGCGCAGCTTCTCCGCCTGGCCGAACAGGTTCCGGTGCCCCCAATAGCCTTCCAGGCCGAGCCCTTCGATATTGGAGAAACTGCCGCCGAGGCCGAAATAGCGGGGTTTGCGCTCGCTGACCTGGACGCCGATCGGAATGTTGCCATCGGCATCGAGCTTGTCGGCTTCCTTCAAGGTCACGCTGTTGAAGACTTCGAGCGCCAGAAGCCGGTCGCGCGCATCGCTGATCTCCTGCGGCGAATATTGCCGGCCGCGCTTCAGCCCGGTCATGTATTCGGTGAAATCGCGGTCGACCTTTTCCGTGCCCGAAACTGTCGTCTCGCCATAGCCGGCCACCGGTCCGGCGGCGACGGTCAGCGTCACGTCGAGCGTCGATGTGTTGTGATCGGCCACGATCTGGCGATCCGTCACCTTGGCCAGCGGCCTGCCCTGCTCCTTCAGCGTCCGCACAATCAGCGCCTCGGCCTTCAGAACCGCGCCAGAACCGGCATCGCCGCCGGCGATCAGGCCGTAATCGGCGCTCATCAGGCCGGCCGCGTCACCCTCGAGGCGGATGTTGCCAAGGGTGAATTTCGGTCCGACCGCGATGTTGACCGCCACCGGGATCGGCTGCGGCCCCTTGAATTCGGCGTCGGGCTGCAAATCGTCGATCGCCTTGCCGTCGATGGTGATGGTGACGACGCCCTCGTAGCGGGCATCGGCAAAAAGGGCGGCGACCAGCTGCTCGCGGTCGCTGCGCGCCTTGGCCATCAGCCCCAGCGAGCCGGACACCGGATGGTCCTCGTCGCTCTTCAGCGCCGAAGCGTTCTGGAGTTTCTTGAGAAGAGCCTTGTCGGCATCCGGCGCCTCGATCGTCACGGCATAGCGCAGGGGATCAACGATGTCGGTGTCCTCCTTGGAGGCGCCCCACAGCTTGATGCCAAAAATCTCGAAAGCCGCCGCATGCCTCGATTCGCCGACCAGCATGGTCGAGCACATGAACGCGAAAAGCAGGGCGCGCGGAAGCACGCGCCCTGGCGCGGTACCTCCTGACATCTGCGTTTCATGCGCCGGCATTATGAGTCCAACCTAAGTCCGAAATCTAAAATTGGAATGAAGTTCTGAAATGCTCGTAAAGGGGCCACAATCCAATTGTCTGAAATAGGCAGGGCTTGGAATTCACACCTTTTGCGTCTCCGCAAGAAAGCGTGATCCCCCAATCCTGTGGAGGTACTACCGGTCATTCGCCGGAAAGGGAACCGTTGGCAGGCGGAAGCTGCCGCGTCCTCGTGTTGACAAGCCTGACTGAAGCTTGATCATGGCTGGACGTTGGAGCGACATGCGTCCATTGGGACGTACAAAGTACGGTTTGGGACTTTGAACCATCGCATCGTGTTTTTCGAAGATCGATTCCGATCTTCACGCCGATGCGAAAGCAGTGTCTGGGAGGGTATTATGGCAATGCGCGCGGCTCGTGGCCTGTCGATCCTGATCCTTTTGTTTTTCGCCTGGGGAGGTATCGCGCAAGCGGCTGAGGCCCGGCGAATCGCAACCACCGACAATTCCGACTATTTTGGATTCGATCTTCGCTCCGATCAGAATGTCACGCTCGACCAATGCAAGACGACATGCCTGGGTGACCCCGCCTGCCGCGCCTTCACCTACAACACCAAGGCCAAATGGTGTTTTCTCAAATCCGACTATAATTCCCTAAAACCGTTTACCGGCGCGGTCGCCGGCAAGATCGTCAACGTCGATGGCGATCCCGATATCGGCGCCCCGCCTGCGCTGTCCTTCTTCCCGGACTGGATGGCCGATCAGGCGCAGCAATATCGCAACAAGCTGTTGGGTCCCGGCTATATCAAGCCCACGGATGGGCTGACGGCGCTGACGACCGCGGCCGAACAATCGGCTCGCACCGGCGACCATCGTTCGGCGATGCTGAGATACGAAGGCGCGGTGTCGGTCATGCCCGATGACGGCAAGCTCTGGCTGGAACTGGCGCACGAAACGCTGGCCGTGCAGCCCGCCGCCAACACCTCCGAGGCGTCGACCCTGCCCACCAACGCCACCTCCGCCGCCTTCAACGCCTACAAGCTGTCCCGCACCACCAATGCCCGTGCCGAAGTGCTGGCGCTGCTTGGCTCCGGCCTCGACAGGCGCGAACTTTTCCGGCCGGCGCTGCAGGCCTACGAAGCGAGCCTCGCGCTGGTCAATTCGGCCGCCGTCAAGGCGGACTATGAGGACCTGAAGGCGCGCAAGGGCTTCCGCGTCATCGACCACTCCGTCGATGCCGACACCAGCGCGCCGCGCATCTGCGCCCAGTTTTCCGAGGACCTGGTCAAGACCGGCGTCGATTATGCCCAGTTCGTCACCGTCGACAACGCGCCGCCGAAAGGCGTCGAGGCCAAGGACAAGCAGATCTGCGTCGAAGGGCTCGAACACGGCCAGCATTACGACGTGACCTTCCGCGCAGGCCTCCCGGCAGCGATCGGCGAGGTCACCGCCGCCCCGGTGGTGTTGTCGATCTATGTGCAGGACCGCGCGCCATCGGCCCGCTTCACCGGCGACAGCTTCGTGCTGCCCGCCGGCGCGCGGCGCGGCATCCCGCTCGTCACTGTCAACATGAACGTCGCCGAAATGAAGCTCTACCGCATCGGCGACCGTTCGCTGGCTCAGCTCCTCTCCGGCTACCAGTTCCTGCGCCAGCTCGACAGCTACGATGTCTCCAACATTTCCGACCAGATGGGCGCGCCGGTCTGGCAGGGCCAGCTCGACATCGCCAGCGACCTCAACAAGGAAGTCACCACCTCCTTCCCGGTTGACCAGGCCCTGCCTCAGCGCAAGCCCGGCGTCTATGTGCTGACCGCCAAGGCCGTCGACGGCCATGGCGACGACAGCAATTCGATCGCCACGCAATGGTTCGTCGTCTCGGACATCGGCCTGTCGACCTACACCGGCCAGGATGGGCTGAACGTCTTTGCCCGCTCGCTGGGCTCTGCCAAGCCGATTGCCGGCGCCGAACTGACGCTGCTGGCCAAGAACAATGAAATCCTCGGCACGGCAACGTCGGACGCCGAGGGCCACGCGGTCTTCAACCCCGGCCTGACGCGCGGCGAAGGCGGCATGGTGCCGGCCGTGCTGATGGCCAAGCAGGGCGACAACGACTTCGTCTTCCTCGACATGGGCCGCGCCGGCTTCGACCTTTCCGACCGTGGCGTCACTGGACGAGCCGCGCCCGGCGCGCTCGATGTCTATGCCTGGACCGAACGCGGCATCTACCGCGCCGGCGAGGAGGTGCATGTCGCCGCCCTCGCCCGCGACGAGTCCGCCAAGGCGGTGGAGAACCTGCCGCTGACCTTCATCTTCTCGCGCCCCGACGGCGTGGAGGACCGCCGCATAGTCAGTGACGGCACATCCGCCGGCGGCCATGCCGTGGACCTGGCGCTGCAGCCCAATGCCATGCGCGGCACCTGGACGGTGGCCATCCATACCGATCCCAAGCAGCCGGCCGTCGCCAGCCAGATGTTCCTGGTCGAGGATTTCGTGCCGGATCGCATCGAGTTCGACCTGACCGCCGACAAGCAGGAGATCGCGCGCGGCGAAACCGCCAATGTTACCGTCGACGGCCGTTTCCTCTATGGCGCGCCGGCCGCGGGTCTTGCGCTCGAAGGTGAACTGACACTGTCGACCGCCCGCAACTGGGACCGCTTCAAGGGCTATGTCTTCGGCCTTGCCGACGAGCAGTCGGCACAACCGTCGGTCACCCCGTTCACCGACCTGCCGGTCGTCGGCGACAACGGCAAGGCGACCTTCCCGGTCTCCGTCGACCAGATGCCTTCGACCACCAAGCTGGTCAACGCCAAGGTCACGGTGCGCATGCGCGAAACCGGCGGCCGCGCCGTCGAGCGTTCCCTCAACATCGGCATCCGCCCGCAAGGCCATATGGTCGGCATCCGCCCGGATTTCGACGGCGGTGAGGTGCCGCAGGGCGGCGTGGCGAAGTTCAGCCTGATCGCCGTCGATCCCGACGGCAAGCGCGAGGCGCTGAAGGGCGCGCAGTGGTCACTGGTCAAGGTCGAGCGCAACTATCAATGGTACCGCTCCAACAACTCCTGGAACTACGAGCCGGTCACCTTCACCAAGTCGGTCGCCAACGGTCAGGTCGACCTGACCGCCGATGGCGAAGCCACGGTTTCGGTGCCGGTCGACTGGGGCCAGTATCGGCTCGAACTCGTGACAGCCGATCCCGAGGGACCGGCGACCAGCTATGAGTTCGACGCCGGCTGGTATGTCTCCTCCACCACCACCGAGACACCGGACGGACTGGAGATCGCCCTCGACAAGGACACTTATGCAGCGGGCGAAGTCGCCAAGCTCAAGGTCTCCCCGCACTTTGCCGGCGAACTCTTGGTCACCATCGGCGCCGACAAGCTGGTCAAGACCGTCACGGCCAGCGTGCCGGCCGGCGGCAGCACCGTCAACATCCCGGTTGGCAACGACTGGGGCGCCGGCGCCTATGTCGTGGCAACCCTGTTCAGGCCGGGCGATGCGCAGGAATCGCGCATGCCGGCGCGCGCCATCGGCGTGAAGTGGCTGAAGGTCGATCCGGGCTCCAAGAAGCTCGCGGTCACCCTGACGCCGCCAGACAAGACCGTGCCGCGCCAGCAGCTGTCGATCCCGGTCGCGGTGGCCGGCGTGCAGCCGGGCAGCAACGCCTATGTCACGGTTGCCGCCGTCGATGTCGGCATCCTCAACCTGACCAACTATAAGGCGCCGGATCCGGAGAACTGGTTCTTCGGCCAGCGCATGCTCGGCCTCGAGGTGCGTGACCTCTACGGCCGCCTGATCGATGGCTCGCTCGGCACCACCGGCAAGCTCAGGACCGGCGGCGACGGCGCCAACATGCAGTCGCAAGGCAGCCCGCCGACCGAAAAGCTGGTCGCCTTCTTCTCCGGCCCGGTCCAGCTCGACGCCGACGGCAAGGCGCGGATCGACTTCGACATTCCGCAGTTCAACGGCACCGTGCGCGTCATGGCCGTCGCCTGGACCAAGGAAGCCGTCGGCCACGCCCAGACCGATGTCATCGTGCGTGACCCCATAGTGATCACCGCCGGCCTGCCGCGCTTCCTGGCACCGGGCGACGCCGCAATCATGCGGCTCGACGTCGCCGACACCGATGGTCCGGCCGGCGACTACAAACTGTCGATCGACACCACCGGCGACCTGTCGACCGGTGACAAGCCCCTGCCCGAAAAGCTGACGCTGGCGCAAGGCAAGCGGCAGACGCTGACCGTGCCGTTGATCGCTCAGACGGCGGGCAACGCCTCGATCACCATCAAGCTTGCCCATGCCGACGGCACCAATGTCGAGCAGACGCTCTATGTGCCGGTGCGCCCGGCGCAATTGCCGGTGACCACGCGCATGGTTGTCGATCTCAAGGGCAATGGCGGCTCGCTGCGCGTCGACAAGGAACTGCTTGCCGCAAGCCTGCTCGACGGCGCTTCCGTCAGCGTCGGTGTTTCGCAGGCCGCCGCCTTCGACGTGCCGTCGCTGCTGATGACGCTCGACCGCTACCCCTATGGCTGCGCCGAGCAGACCACCAGCCGCGCAATGCCTCTGCTCTATGTCAACGACATGGCCTCGAGCATTGGCATGGCCAGCGACCCCGACCTGCACGGCCGCGTCCAGGATGCCATCTACAAGGTTTTGAGCTACCAGGCCTCGGCCGGCAGCTTCGGCCTGTGGGGTCCGGGCTCCGGCGACCTCTGGCTCGACGCTTATGTCACCGACTTCCTGACCAGGGCGCGCGAGCAGAAATACGACGTTCCGAGCCTTGCGATGAGCCAGGCGCTGAACAATCTGCAGAACGCGATCGGCTACGACCAGAGCGTCCAGGACCGCGGCAGCGAGATCGCTTACGCGCTCTATGTTCTCGCCCGCAACAAGAAGGCATCGATCGGCGACCTGCGTTACTACGCCGACACCCAGCTCGAAGCCTTCACCAGCCCAATGGCGGTTGGCCAACTGGCGGCGAGCCTTGCGCTTTACGGCGATACGCAGCGCTCCGAAGCCACCTTCAAGACGGCACTGCAACTCGCCAAGGCGACCACCGAATACGACTATTACCGGTCGGACTATGGCTCTCCGCTGCGTGATGGCGCGGCAATGCTGGCGCTTGCGGCGGAATCGAAGCCGGTGTCGTCGATCGTGCCGGAGTTGATCAAGCTGGTGACCAGGGAGCGCGCCCAGGCCGACTGGACCAGCACCCAGGACGAATCCTGGATGCTGCTGGCGGCCCGCGCGCTCAAGGAGGGCAACGACTCGATCGCGCTGACGGTGAATGGCGCTGCTCATGCCGGCGGTTATTCGGAACAGATGGCCGGCACCGATCTCGCCGACAGCCCGCTAACCATCGCCAACACGGGCAAGGAGCCGCTGCAGGCGGTCGTCACCACGGTGGCGGCACCCGTCGAGCCGCTGCCGGCCAGCGGCGACGGCTTCACCATCCAGCGCACCTACTACAGGCTCGATGGCACCGAGGCGAATGTGACGGAGGTCAAGCAGAACGAGCGCTATGTCGTCGTGCTCAAGATCACCGAACAGAACAGCTGGCCGTCCCGGCTGCTGGTCACCGACCTGCTGCCGGCCGGCTTCGAGATCGACAATCCCGGCCTAGTGTCCAGCGCCCAATTGTCTAACTTCTCCTGGCTGACGCAGACCGACGCCGCCCATCTCGAATTCCGCAACGACCGTTTCGTCGCGGCGTTCAATCCGGCCGATGGCGACCACAATCACAATCTGACGCTTGCCTATGTCGTGCGCGCCGTGACGCCGGGCACCTATGCGCATCCGGCGGCTACCGTGGAGGATATGTACCGGCCGCAATATTCGGCCCGCACCGCCACCGGCATGATGGAGGTCAAGGCGCCGTAAGGTGCTGATAGTGACGATCATGAACCAAACGACGGCGCCGCCCCTCATCCGCCTGCCGGCACCTTCTCCCCGTATAGTGACGGGGAGAAGGGAGCTGTCGCGAATTTCGCCGCCTTTTTTGCAACGTTGGCGATTGGCGAAACCATCCGCGACAGCGTCTTTCTCCCCGTCACTATACGGGGAGAAATGTCCGGCAGGACAATGAGGGGTGGCGCCATGCTCTCCAGAAAATTTCTTCGTCGGGCAGCCATAGCCGCAGCTTCTTGCGCCGGCGTTCTAACCCTCTCCATCGCCGCCCTCTGGGAGCTCGACCGCGCCTTCCCGCCCCCGCTCCCGGCAAAGCTCACAGTCTCCACCGAAGTCCAGGACCGCGACGGCCTTCTGCTGCGCGCCTTCGCCACGCCGGACGGCTACTGGCGGCTGGAAACCCACCTCGACCAGGTCGACAAGCAGTTTGTCGACATGCTGGTCGCCTATGAGGACAAGCGCTTCTGGGACCATGAGGGCGTCGACGTGCTGGCGCTCGCCCGCGCCGCTGGCCAGTTCGCCACCAGCGGCCATATCGTGTCCGGCGGCTCGACGCTGTCGATGCAACTGGCGCGGCTGATCGAACCGCGCGAAAGCCGCAGCCTCGGCTCCAAGATCAAGCAGATGCTGCGCGCCATCCAGATCGAGCGGCGGCTGACGAAGCGAGAAATCCTCGAACGCTACCTGACGCTGGCCCCCTATGGCGGCAATCTGGAAGGCGTGCGCGCCGCATCGCTCGCCTATTTCGGCAAGGAACCGAAACGGCTCACGGTTTCGGAAGCCGCCCTGCTCGTCGCCCTGCCGCAATTGCCGGAACGGCGGCGGCCCGACCGCAACCTTCGGATCGCGCACGCCGCCCGCGACCGGGTGCTGACCCGCATGGTTTCGGCCGGCCTCATCGGCGACCGCGAAGCCGCGCGCGCCGCGCTCGACGATGTCGCAGGCTTACGGCGCAGGCTTCCGGCGTTGGCGGCGCACGCTGCCTATGCGATGCTGCCCAAGGCAGTTCCCGGCCAACCGTTGAAGCTGACGATTCGCAGGAGCGTCCAGGCCGGGCTGGAACAGGTGGCCCGGGACGCCGCGACCAAGCTCGGCCCCCGCCTGTCTGTCGCCATGGTGCTGGCTGACGCCCGCACCGGCGATATTCTGGGCGAGGTCGGCTCGGCCAATTTCTTCGACGCCAGCCGCTCCGGCTGGATCGACATGACCAAGACCATCCGCTCGCCCGGTTCGACGCTGAAACCCTTCATCTACGGGCTCGCCTTCGAGCAGGGGCTGGTGGCGCAGGAAACGCTGATTGAGGACAGTCCGGCCGATTTCGGCGGCTACCGGCCGAAGAATTTCGACATGGGCTACCAGGGCGATGTCAGCATCCGCCAGGCATTGCAGCTGTCGCTCAACGTGCCGGCGATCCGTGTGCTCGATGCAGTCGGCCCGGCGCGGCTGATGGCGCGCTTCCGCCAGGCCGGCGTGACGCCGGTGCTGCCGGTCAACGAGGCGCCTGGCCTCGCGATTGGCCTCGGTGGGGTTGGCGTCACGCTGCGCGATCTCGTCCAGCTCTATACGGGGCTCGCCAATGGCGGCAAGACGCACGCGCTGCATGACGGCAGCGAGCCGGCCAATGCCCAAAGCTCGACCGCCACCATCCTCGATGACCAGGCCAACTGGCAGATCATCGACATTCTGTCGGGTGTCAAGCCGCCGGAAGGCGCCATCCAGCGCGGCATCGCCTACAAGACCGGCACCTCCTACGGCTATCGCGACGCCTGGTCGGTCGGCTTCGACGGCCGCTACGTGCTGGGCGTCTGGGTCGGTCGTCCCGATGCCGGCGCGGTGCCCGGCCTGTCCGGCTATGTCTCGGCCGCCCCGATCCTGTTCGAGGGTTTTGTTCGCTCGGGCCTCGCAGCCGTCCCGCTGCCGGGCAGGCCGCCCGGCGTCCAGAACCCCAAGCGCGACGAATTGCCGGTCACGCTCACCCGGTTTGGTGCCGGCTCCGACGGGTTGGTGCAGGCGACACCGACGGAGCCGGCGCCGACCATCATCTTCCCGCCCGACGGCGCCCGCGTCGATCTGGCCACCAACTCGGCCGACGCCACCCCGCTGGTGCTGAAACTGCAGGGTGGCCGCGCACCCTTCCGCTGGCTAGCCAACGGCAAGCCGCTCACCGGCATCGACCGCACGCGCACGGCGACCTGGCTGCCCGATGGCACCGGCTATTCGACCTTGACGGTCATCGATGCGGCTGGACGGGCGGCAAGCGTGAAAGTGTTTGTCGAATAGAATCCGGCAAGGGATTCGCCACCTTGGTTTTTCGCGCGACGGCGCGAGCTGCCGATCTCCCCCCACGAGTGGGGAGATCGGCTGTCACCGCCGATTTCGCCAATTGTCGACAATGCGGGGGTGGGCGCGAAGGATCGCGGCCTTTACGCAACCGCGATCTGACTCCTCGCCTCACCAGCATGAGGAAGAAATTTCTTCATGCAGCCAATAGGCGGCGAAAATTTGCTTCGGAGGGGCAAAAAAGGCAACATTGAATGCATCTAAATTCTATCAATTCGGTAGAGTTCGCCTCAGTTCAACGGAGGCGGGAATGACCAAACCTTATTTCAAGAAATTGCTCGGCGCGCTGGTCGCCTCATCTGTCCAGTTCGGCACACTGGGTTTCGCGTTTGCCGACACCACCATCCTCAACGTGTCCTATGACCCGACGCGCGAGCTTTACAAGGCCTATGACGAAGCCTTCGCCGCGCATTGGAAGGCCGAGACCGGTGAGACGGTCACCATACAGCAGTCGCATGGCGGATCGGGCGCCCAGGCCCGCGCGGTGATCGACGGCCTCGATGCCGACGTGGTGACGCTGGCGCTGGAAGGCGACATCAACGCCATCGTTTCGAAGTCGAAGAAGATCAACCCCGACTGGCGCACGAAATTCGAAAACAATTCCGCGCCCTACACCTCGACCATCATCTTCCTCGTCCGCAAGGGCAATCCCAAGGGCATTCATGACTGGAACGACCTGGTCAAGGATGGCGTCCAGGTGATCACGCCGAACCCCAAGACCTCCGGTGGCGCGCGCTGGAACTATCTCGCCGCCTGGGCCTACGCCAACGCCAATGATGGCGGCGACGAGGCCAAGACCAAGGAATTCGTCGGCAAGCTCTACGCCAATGCCCCGGTGCTCGACACGGGCGCGCGCGGCTCGACGGTGACCTTCGCGCAAAAAGGCCTCGGCGACGTGCTGATCGCCTGGGAAAACGATGCCTACCTGGCACTGGATGAATTCGGCGCCGACAATTTCGAGCTCGTCTACCCGCCGACGTCGATCCTGGCCGAGCCGCCGGTGGCGATCGTCGACGCCAATGTCGACGCCAAGGGCACACGCAAGGTCGCCGAAGCCTATCTGGGCTGGCTCTATTCCAAGGAAGGGCAGACGATCATCGCCAAGAACCACTATCGTCCGGCGAAGCCAGAGCTTGTGGCGGCCGAGGATCTTCCTAAAACGCCTGCGATCAAGCTGATCTCCATCGACGATCCGCTCTTTGGCGGCTGGAAGAAGGCGCAGCCTTATCATTTCGGCGACGGTGGTATATTCGACCAGATCTACAAGCCGGCCCAGTAAGTGGCTGGGGAGAGGCCTAGGGGCTTCTTCCCGAAGGCCTTCGGACCATAGTGCCAAGCAATCTGGTTGAATAAAAAGGGACGATCCAGAATTCCATGACCACAGCACCCGCGCAGGCGGGGTGGCGGTTCAGACAGCCGAGTGTCATTCCGGGTTTCGGATTGACGCTCGGCTTCTCGCTTGCCTACCTCACCCTCATCATCCTCATTCCACTGTCCGGGCTGATCTGGCGCTCGGCCGCCCTTGGCTGGCCTGAATTCTGGGCGATCGCAACCGACCGCCGCACCCTCAATGCGCTGCGCATCAGCTTCGGCACCGCCTTCATCGCCGCCCTGGTCAACGTCGTCTTTGGCACACTTGTCGCCTGGGTGCTGGTGCGTTACCGCTTTCCCGGCCGCCGCGTCGTCGATGCCATGGTCGACCTGCCCTTCGCCCTGCCGACGGCGGTGGCGGGCATCGCACTGACCACGCTCTACGCGCCAAACGGCTGGATCGGCCACCTTCTGGCGCCACTCGGCATCAAGGTCGCCTACACACCGCTCGGCATCGTCATCGCGCTGGTGTTCATTGGCCTTCCCTTCGTCGTGCGCACCGTGCAGCCGATCATGGAGGAGATCGACAAGGAGGTGGAGGAAGCCGCGGCAACGCTTGGCGCCAGCCGCTTCCAGATCATCACCCGCATCCTGTTTCCAGGCCTAGCGCCGGCCATCATCACCGGCTTTTCGCTCGCCTTCGCGCGCGGCGTCGGCGAATACGGATCGGTCATCTTCATCGCCGGCAATCTGCCTTACAAATCGGAGATCGCGCCGCTTCTGATCGTCATCCGGCTGGAAGAATACAATTATCCGGCGGCGACCGCGATCGCAGCGATCATGCTGGCTCTGTCGTTCGTGATGCTGCTCGTCGTCAATCTGGCACAGACATGGAGCCGCAAGCGCTATGGCTGACCCCGAAATCAAATCCTGGGAACCGCATCATGAAAGCCGCTCAGCGGCGGTGACCGAGAGCCGGCCGGCGCAAGCCGTGCTGATGACCATCGTCTTTGCCTTCCTTGGCATCTTTCTGCTGCTGCCCCTGATCATCGTCTTCCACGAGGCCTTCGCCAAGGGCATTGGCGCCTATCTGCAGTCGCTGGGCGATGCCGACACCCGCTCGGCCATCCGGCTGACGCTGCTGGTGGCGGCGATCTCGGTGCCGCTCAACATTGTCTTCGGCATCTCCGCCGCCTGGGCGATCGCCAAGTTCGAGTTCAAGGGCAAGGCCTTCCTGACCACGCTGATCGACCTGCCCTTCTCGGTCTCCCCGGTCATTTCCGGCCTCGTCTACGTGCTTCTGTTTGGGGCGCAGGGGCTGCTCGGCGGTTGGCTGAAGGCGCATGGCATCGTCATCCTGTTCGCCGTGCCCGGCATTGTGTTGGCGACCGTCTTCGTCACCTTCCCCTTTGTCGCGCGCGAGCTGATCCCGCTGATGCAGGAACAGGGCAACGGCGATGAGGAAGCAGCACTTTCGCTCGGCGCCAATGGCTGGCAGACTTTCTGGTATGTCACGCTGCCCAACGTCAAATGGGGGCTGCTCTACGGTGTGCTCCTGTGCAACGCGCGCGCCATGGGCGAGTTTGGTGCGGTGTCCGTGGTATCAGGCCATATACGCGGCCTGACCAACACCATGCCGCTGCATGTCGAAATCCTCTACAATGAGTACAACGCGGTTGGCGCCTTCGCTGTGGCTTCGTTGCTTGCGGGCCTGGCGCTCGTCACGTTGGTCTTGAAAACACTTCTCGAGATGCGCTACGGCGCCGAACTCGCCGCGACGCGCGGACACTGAAAAATGCATATCGCCCAAAAGTGGCTACCGGTTTTGGGATAACCACATGCATCCACGACAAAGGGACTATTGATGGAAGTTCGCGTTGCCAACGTGCGCAAGGAGTTTGAGCGGTTTCCCGCGCTCCACGACGTGTCGCTCGACATCAAGTCGGGCGAGTTGATCGCCTTGCTGGGGCCATCCGGTTCCGGCAAGACGACGCTGCTCAGGCTGATTGCCGGGCTGGAGCGGCCGACGCGCGGCAAGATCTTCTTCGGCGACGAGGACGCCTCGCAGAAGTCGATCCAGGAGCGCAATGTCGGTTTCGTTTTCCAGCACTACGCGCTGTTCCGGCACATGACCGTCGCCGACAATATCGGTTTCGGCCTGAAGGTCCGCCACGGATCGACGCGTCCGCCGGCTGCGGAAATCCGCCGCCGTGCCTCGGAGCTTCTCGACCTCGTCCAGCTTTCGGGCCTCGAAAAGCGCTATCCGGCGCAGCTTTCCGGCGGCCAGCGCCAGCGCGTGGCGCTGGCACGCGCCATGGCCATCGAACCCAAGGTGCTGCTGCTCGACGAACCGTTCGGCGCGCTCGATGCGCAGGTGCGCCGGGAATTGCGCCGCTGGCTGCGCGAGATCCACGACGCCACCGGCCACACCACCGTCTTCGTCACGCACGACCAGGAAGAGGCACTGGAGCTTGCCGACCGCGTCGTGGTGATGAGCCAGGGCCGGATCGAGCAGGTCGGCACCGCCGACGACATCTACGACACCCCGAACTCGCCCTTCGTCTACGGCTTCATCGGGGAATCGAGCTCGCTTCCCGTCAAGGTCGAGAACGGCGAAATCTGGCTTGCCGACCGTCCGATCGGGCTTTTCGCGCCGCACGAACCCTCGGGCGATGCGACGCTGTTCTTCCGCCCGCACGATGTCGAACTGATGGACGGCTGCAGCGGCTGCATCGCCGGCACGGTCGCCGCCAGCCGTCGCGTCGCAGGCACAAGGCGCGTCGAACTCGAAATCGGCGGCGACCGCCAGCGCGTCGAGATCGAACTGCCGGTCAACCATCCGGCGGCACAGAAGAGCCGCGTGGCGTTCCGGCCCGGTCGTTGGAAGCTGTTTCCGGCCACCTGATCCTCGGTCGGCCTATACCAGCCAGTTCTCGACCTTCAGGCCCTTGATCCGGCTGAACTCACCCGTGTTTGCCGTCACCAATGAACAGGTCGTTATGGCCGATGGCCTGGTCCATGCCTTCCAGCTCGGCGCGAAGTGCGCCGTATCGGTCACATTCGCATCGGCCGGTTCTGGAACGATTGTGCACCCAGATGCCTTCAACGCGCCGCCAAAGGATGCAGAATGATTCATCTTGGAAGAAAATCCTAACAACTGCCTGTTCCGGCAATAACTTTTCTCGCCGAAGGGTCACACGGCCCCTGCGCGTGCCTCGTCGCGCACCGCGCGCCACGGCTATGTTCGCGCGATAAACGAATTGCACTGGAGACCCATTTTCATGAAGCGATTTTTCCTGGCCACGGCAACCTTGGCCGGCCTCTTCCTGGCATCCTCCCAAGCCTGGTCAGCCGACAAGCTGCTCAACGCATCCTACGATGTCGGCCGTGAACTGTTCGTGCAGGTCAACAAGGCCTTCGTCGCCGAGCATCCTGGCGTCACCGTCGACCAGTCGCATGCCGGGACCTCGGCGCAGGCGCGCGCCATCGCCGAAGGGCTCGCCGCCGACGTCGTCACTTTCAACCAGGTCACCGATGTCGACTTCCTGGTCAAGAAAGGCCTCGTCTCCGCCGACTGGCAAAAGGACTTTCCCGACAACGCCTCGCCCTTCTATTCGCTGCCATCCTTCCTGGTGCGCGCCGGCAATCCCAAGCACATCAAGGATTGGAACGACCTGGTGCGCGACGACGTGCAGGTGATCTTCCCCAACCCCAAGACGTCGGGCAATGCGCGCTACACCTATCTGGCGGCAACCGCCTACGCCAAGGAAGCCTTCAAGGGCGACGATGCCAAGGTGAAGGAGTTCATCACCAAGCTGTTCAACAACGTGCCGATCTTCGACACCGGCGGACGCGCCGCGACCACCACCTTCGTGCAGCGCGAGATCGGCGACGTGCTGATCACCTTCGAGTCCGAGACGCGCGGCATCCGCAAGGAGTATGGCGACGACAAGTTCGAACAGGTCACACCCTCGGTCAGCCTGCTCGCCGAATTCCCGGTGGCGATTGTCGACAAGGTCGCCGACGAGCATGGCACGCGCGATCTCGCCAAGACCTATCTGGACTTCCTCTACACGCCGCAGGGACAGGACATCCTGGCTGAGAATGGCAACCGCGTTCGCGACGCCGCCGTTGCCGCCAAGTACAAGGACCAGTTTCCCGATGTCCGGCTGCTGACGGTCGAAGACGTGTTCGGTGGCTGGGACAAGGTGCAGAAGGAGCATTTTGCCGCCGGCGGCCTGCTCGACCAGGCCTATGGCAGCCGCTGACATCTGCATCATCCGCTAGAAATGAGAAAGCCGGCGCTTTGCCGGCTTTTTCCATTTCATGCGCCGGCAACCCGGTCTCCACAGCAATATCGGCTTCATCTGTGAAAAACGTTACGAAGAATCAACGCGTTTGTGCCTAACGTGCCGTTGGGCGGGCTTGTTTTCGCGAAACATCATCGCGTGATCAAAACGTCATTATTTGCACACAAACAGTCGCCAGATGCGAGTGGTTGGGGCTTTATGGGTTGATCTGGGCATGCTGACAAAAAAAGGCAAATACGGCCTCAAGGCCCTCGTGCATCTGTCCGGCCTGCCGGTTGGCCAATTGGCCTTCGTCAACGACATCGCGGTGGCCAACAATATCCCGAAGAAATTCCTCGATGCCATCCTGGGCGAGTTGCGCAATGCCGGCTTCGTCCAGAGCCGCAAGGGCAAGGAAGGCGGCTATCGCCTCGCCCGTCCAGCTGCCGAGATCAAGATCGGCCATGTCGTTAGGGTGCTCGACGGGCCGCTGGCGCCGATTCCCTGCGCCAGCCGCACGCAGTACCAGCGCTGCGAGGACTGCGACGAGGCAACCTGCCAGGTCCGGCACATGATGCTGGAAGTGAGGCAGGCGATCGCCGAAGTGCTCGACAATCGCAGCCTTGCCGCCATGCGCGATGCCGACAATGACGATTTCCCGGTCGAACTGACCTCGCAGATATAGCGGCCTGCATGAGGCTGACGTGGCTCACAAGATCCCGGACAGCCCATCGGAACCGACCGTCCGGCGACCGCTATCGCTCCGAGATCATCGCCGATGCCCCGGTTCCCGGGCGTGAAGAGTCGGTCCTGTTCTTCAGCCGAAAGCTGATAAGGCCAGCAAGGCTGCGGGGGTTCTCGAACAGGGATCCGCGCGAGAGCCTTCTGCTCGGCTTCTATCTCGGTGTGGCGGCATTGCTGCCCGTCGAATGGTGGGCACCTGTTTGCCAGAAAGTGTCCAGGCTCCGCCTGAAGCGCCATATCCGCAAGGACTTTGCGCGCTACGCCAAGGCAGTGCGTGCCGTGCTCGGCGGCGGCATCGATGCGGAAGCACTGTTCATGGGCCTGCTCGCCGCCAACCATCGCCGCCGCCTGACGTTTGCCGCGCATCTGTGCCGCACGCGCTGGTCGCCGCTGATCCGGCTGGAAGGTGCGCACGGCCTGCAAGCCGCGCTGCTGCGCGGTCGCGGCGCCATCCTCTGGTGCGATCTGTTCACCGCCCAGACCATCATCGGCAAGCGCGCACTGCACGAAGCCGGCATCGATGCGCATCAGGTCAGCATCGACTTTCACGGCATCTCCGACACGATATTCGGCCTGCGCTTCCTGAACCCGGCGCTGGTCGAGGTCGAGAACCGCTACCTCAAAAGCCGCATCGTCTTCGATCGCAACGACACCTATCAGGTCACCGCCCGCATCCAGAAGATCCTGAAGAACAACGGCGTCGTGCTTATGACCAACACCATCCAGGCTGGTTCGACCTTCGCGGAGGCGGCGATGGGAGAGAGCGGCTGGACCCATCTTGCCTCGGCGCCGGCGAATTTCGCCGCCAGGGCCGGCACTGCGCTGTTCGCCATGTCGACCTTCGAGACCATCGCGTTTCGCGAATATCGCGCGGTCATCAGCCCCGAACTGGTGCCGGCGGCGAGGCAAGCGTCCGAAACACCGGCGATGGAAGCCAAGAACATGGCGCTGCTGGCTGAATATATCCTGCTCAAGCGTGACCGCCTGCTCGAGGCGCTGAAGCTGCATCCCGAGCAGATGATGTCATGGTCCGGCCATGAGGGGCTTAGCGAGAGACAGGACAGCGTCGCACCCGGCAATGATGCCGGCTTACGGCTTTCGCAATAGGCCGGCAGCCTCGGCGACGATGTCGGCGACCGGGCGCTTCGCATCGAGCGTCAATGCCGCCTCATCCGCTTCCGGTGCTTCGAGAATGGCAAACTGGCTGTCGACAAGGCTTGCCGGCATGAAGTGCCCCCTGCGGTTGGCCACGCGCCGCCGCGCCGTGGCGGGGTCGATCTCCAGATAGAGGAAAACAATGCCGCGGCAAAAGCCGCGCAGGCGGTCGCGATAGCCGCGCTTCAACGCCGAGCAGGTTGCCACCACGCTCAGTCCGCTGCTCACGGATGCCGCGACCTGCTGGCCGATGGCGTCGAGCCAGCCCGCGCGCAACGTGTCGGTGAGCGGCTCGCCGCTGGCCATGCGCGCGACGTTTTCGGGTGGATGCAGCCTGTCGCCCTCGATGAAGGTGGCGCCGAGCGTGGCGGCCAGTCCCTTGCCGACGATCGACTTGCCGCAACCCGCGACGCCCATCACCACGATGGCCGGTGGCGAACCGAAAGCACCCGCGGGCGACTGTGCTGTGTCTTCGCCCACGATACGGATCAGCGGCTTGCCGGCGCGCGGCCGTAGAGCAGGAGCATGGCGACGATGACCACGCCATAGATGATCTGCCGCCCCGCCTCCGGCATCTGCATGACCGACAGGATGGATTGCAGGAGCGTGATCAGGATGACGCCGGCCACCGTGCCGAGATAGGAGCCGCGCCCGCCAAGGATCGAGGTACCGCCGAGCACCACCGCCGCGATCGACGGCAAAAGGTAGGTATCCCCCATCGACTGTGCCGCCTTGGAGGCATAACCGGCCAGAAGCACGCCACCGAAGGCCGAGAGCCCGCCGGACACGGCAAACGCGATCATCACCACGCGGCGCGTATCGATGCCTGACAGATAGGCCGCGCGCTCACGATTGCCGATGCCGTAGACGGTGCGGCCGAAGCTGGTTCGCGAGAGCACGAACACGGTTGCTGCGCCGATGACAGCCCAGATGATGACGGCATTGGGGACGCCGGGAATGGTAAAACCTGTCGCAAGGTAGCGCATGGCTGTTGTGGCCGAATCCTGTGGCGAGAAGCCGCCCGTATAGACGACCATCAGCCCCTGCGCGACCGCGTTGGTGGCCAGCGTGATGATCATCGAGGGTATCCGCAGATAGGCGACGCCGATGCCGTTGACGACGCCGATCAAGACACCGCAGAAAATGCCGAAGGGAATGGCCAGCGCCACCCCGACCGGACCATATGCCGCCGCCGCGCAGGCCATCATCGCGCCCGCAGCCACCGCCCACGGCACCGACAGGTCGATCTGGCCGAGCAGGATGACCAGCATCATGCCGGTGGCGATGACCCCCAGGAACGATGCCACCTTGAGCTGCTGCAGCAGATATTCAGGCGACAGGAAGCTGCGCGAATAGAGACTGCCCAGGAACAGCAGCAGCACGATGCAGGCAAAGGCGGTCAGCACCGCCGGATCGGCGCGGCGCAAAAATTTTGGCATATGTCCGGCGATGCCGCCCAATGTCGTCTCGCTCACAGGAACCACTCCAGCCGGTTGCGGACCCGAAACAGCGCGAAGGCACCGAGGCTGACGGCGATCAGCAGGATAACGCCCTGGAACAGCGGCTGCCAGAGCGGATCGAAATCGAAAACGAAAAGCAGGTCGCCGATGGTGCGGAAGGCAAGCGCGCCGAAGATCGCGCCGATGGCGCTGCCCTTGCCGCCAAACAGCGAGACGCCGCCGAGCACCACGGCGGCGATGGAAAACAGCGTGTAGGAGTTGCCGCTCGCATAGGCCGCCTCCCCCGTATAGGTGAAGAAGGTCAGGAACAGCCCGCCGATGGCGGCCAGCAGCCCGGCCAGCGTATAGGCGGCGAACTTGCCCCGGCGGATCGGCACGCCCGACATATAGGCAGCCGTCTCCGACGACCCGGCGGCGTAGGCGGCGCGACCGAGCACCGAGCGGCTGAACGGCACCCACACCACCAGCACGACGGCCAACAGCACGACGAGGCTCGCCGGCACCACGTCGAACACGCGGCCGGTCAGCGCATCAGCAAAATCCTCATTGACCGAACCGCCGGGAAACGGCCGCAACAGCAGCCCGATGCCGTAATAGACGGCACCGGTGGCTATGGTGGCGACGATCGGTTGCAGCCGCCCATAGATGACGATGGCGCCGTTGATCGCCCCGCACAGGAGGCCGACCGCCAGCACGGCGATGACGCCCAGCGCCGTCTGCGTTGGCGTGCCCACCACCAGCCAGGAGGCCAGGCAGTTGGTGAGCAAAAAAATCATGCCGACGGACAGGTCGATGCCGGCGGTGATCACCACCAGCGTCTGCGCCATGGCGACGAAGGCAAGCAGCACGCCCTTGTTGGCCGCCGTCTGCACGACGTTGGCGGTAAAACCCGCCGGATGGTTCGAGGTGTAGATGATGAACATGACGATGAAGATGCCGAGCGCCAGCAGCGTTCCGCGCTGTTCGGCTAGCCAGTAGCGCCAATCCTTCACGCGTCCACTCCTTGGCTCATCGGGTTTCCTTCGCCGTGAATGTTGAGCGCGCTGGCAATCAGCGCCCGCTCGGTGATCTCGGCGCCGACCAGTTCGCGCTTGACTGCCCCGTCATAGAGAACCAGCACACGGTCGCAGCAGCCGATCAGCTCGTCATAGTCGGTCGAATAGAACAGGATCGCGGCACCCGCGTCGGCGAGCTTGCGCATCAGTTGGTAGAGCTCCTGCTTGGTGCCGACATCGATGCCGCGTGTCGGATCGTTGAGCAGGATGATGCGTGGCTGGCGCATCAACCATTTGGCGATGACCACCTTCTGCTGGTTGCCACCCGACAGCGCGCCGACCGGGATATCCAGACCCGCCGTCTTGATCGCCAGCAAGCCCACCATGTCGTCGATCAGTTGCTGTTCGGCGGCGCGGTCGATGATGCCGCCTTTGGACAACCGGTCGAGCGCGGCGAAAGACAGGTTTTCGCGCACCGTCATCGGCAGCATCAGGCCTTCGGTCTTACGGTCTTCCGGGATCAACGCCATGCCGATGCCGTCTTCGCGCGCGACGGCCGGGCTGGTGATCTTGACCGGTCTGCCGTCGATCAGCACCTCGCCGGTGAGGCCGCGCAGCACGCCGAAGAAGGCGAGCAGCAATTCGCGCTGTCCCTGCCCATCGAGGCCGCCAAGACCTACAACCTCGCCCGCCCTGACGCTCAGCGAGATGTTATCCAGCCGGTCGGTCCAGCTGAGCTTGCGGGCTTCGAGGACTGGAGCGGCAGTTGCTGGTGCCAGCACGGGCTTGGGCGGAAAGATATGGCTGTATTCACGGCCGATCATCAGCTCGACCACTTCATTGTCGCTCTTCGAGCCGGCCTTGTAGCTGGCGACGTTACGGCCGTTGCGAAACACGGTGCACTGGTCGGCAAGCTCGGCGATCTCGTTCATGCGATGCGAGATGTAGAGCAGCGCCAGCCCTTCCGAGCGGAGCCGCTTCAGCACGCCGAAGATCTTGGAGACATCGGCCGCCGTCAGCGCCGAGGTCGCCTCGTCGAGGATCAATATCCGCGGCCTCCTGGCGAGCGCCTTGGCGATCTCCACCATCTGGCGGCGCGACAGCGGCAGGTCCTTGACCAGCGCCAGCGGGTGGATGTCTTCAGCGCCCGCGCGCGCCAGCGCTTCTTCGGCGATGCGGCGCTGCGCCCTTCGGTCGATCATGCCGAAGCGCGTCGGCGGATCGGAAATAACGATGTTGTCGGCGACACTGAGTTCGGGAACCAGCGACAATTCCTGGAAGATGCAGACGATGCCGGCCTTGTTGGCCGCGCCAGGCGAAGCGAACGTCACCTCGCGCCCGTCCAGTGTCATGCAGCCTTCGTCGGGCGCCACCACGCCCGCCATGATCTTGATCAGCGTCGACTTGCCAGCGCCGTTTTCACCGAGGATGCCGTGGATGCTCCCGGCTTCGACCGTGAGTTCGGCCTTTTCCAGCGCCCGCACGCCGCCATAGCGCTTGGACATGCCTTCCATGCGAAAGAGTGGAGCCGCACCGTCCATCAACCCTCCCAAGGCGTTTTCATTCATGGCAGGGCGCCGCGGGATGAGACGCGACGCCCTGCGATATCCAGGGGCGGGTTACTGGTTTTCCTTAGACTGGCCCATGATCTCCTGGGCGCTGAAGTTGATGCCGCAGGTCGGGAAGGAATTGCCGACGAAGAAATTGTCGGATTCCTTCGGGAAGTAATCCGTGCCTTCCTTCATGTTGGGATCCGTGGCGACAGCCAGGGGCAACTTCACCTCTTGCGGCACCACCTCGCCCTCGAGTGCTGCAATCGCGGTCTTGATGGCAACGGCGACCTGGGCCGGGCCGGAACCGGCGGAAGTGCATTTCAGGCCATCGGCCGAATGCGCCGCGCAGAACTTGCGGAAGCCGTTCTCGGTCTCGCCGCCGAACGGCACGAACGGATGCTTGGCGTCGATCATCGCCTGCACGATGCCCGTGTCGCCGCCCTGCCCGGTGATGCCGTCGAACGGACCATTGGTGGCGATCGCGTCGGCGGTCACCTTCTGCGCCACGCCGTCATCCCATTTGCCGGCAACTTCGGTGACATCCCATTTCTTGCCGGACGCGGCGAACACCTCGTGGATGCCGTTGTGGCGATCGGTGTCGACGGAGGTGCCGGCGACGCCGCGCACTTCGAGGATCTTGCCGCCCTTCGGCACCTTTTCGACCAGCCACTTGGCCCACAATTCGCCAAGCCCCTTCTGGTCGACATTGACGTTGATGGCGTCCTTGGTGTCGAGGATGTTGTCGAAGGCAACCAGCACGATGCCGGCTTCCTTGGCACGCTTGATGACCGGGCCGAAAGCGGTCGGGTTCTGCGCGTCGGTGACGATCGCGTCATAGCCAGAATCGATGAAGTTGTTGATCGCCGAGATCTGCGCCGGCACATCCTCGCCGGTCGACACCACCTTGAATTCCTTGATCTTTGCCTTGACGTCGGGCTGCGCCGCATAGGCCTTGGCGGTCTGCACCATCTGGATGCGCCAGGTGTTGGCGATATAGCCATTGGCGAAGGCTATGCGGAACGGACCGGTCTTCTTGGGGTATTTGAAGAATTTGGTGTCGGCGGACCATGGCGCGAAGCAGTCCGCCTGAGCGGCGGGGCCTGATACGACCTCCGGGCCGGCGGCCATGGCGGCGGAGTTGAGCATGACGAATGCACTGGCGGCAACGATGCCACCAACAAGTGACTTGATCATCGATATTCCTCCCATTTGCGATTCTGAATTGTCGTTTCACGCTGTGAAATCTGGCGCCCCCGGCCGGCACTTCCCGCCTGCCCGGTCACACCTTTTCAGGCTGGCAAACCGCCAACCCGATCCCTCCCTTGTCGCCTCGCCCCGTCGAGGAAAATTATCATATTATATATAATAAACAAGCTTGAGCTGTCGCTTATATATAATAAACAGGCCCTAGCCTCTTGCCTCAGCGCCTGCTCAAGCAAAATGGTAGCGCTACCATGACGCAGTGTAAAGCGGCATTTGCAAGGGGTCTCGAAAGCGTGTTCAGCGCGCCGTGCTCTCGCGGCGCATGAGGTCGAAGCCGAGATCGACGACACGCTGCTCCGGCCTGTTGCCGGCAATCGCGGCCAGTGCCATGGCCACAGCGCGGCGGCCGATCTCATAGCGGTGGGTGCGGATGCTGGTGATCGACGGAAACGCCACCTGCATCATGTCGAGATCGTTGAAGCCAACGATGCCGATCGTCTTCGGTACGGCGATCGAGGCTCGGTGGCACTCGAACAACACGCCGAGCGCGATGTCGTCATTGTTGCAGAACACGCCATCCAGCGTCGGCATCTTGGCCAGCGCGTCGCGGAACAGTTCGCGCCCGAGCGACACGCTGGACGGCACCGGCGTGGTGGTGACCAGGCGCGGGTCGAACAGGCCGGCTTTCTCCATCGCCGCGCGATAGCCGGCCAGGCGCCGTTGTGAGCGCGGATCCATGCGCGCGCCGATGAAGCCGATGCGGCGGTAGCCGGCCTCGATCAGATGTTCCGTCGCCGCCCTGCCGCCGTCGAAATGCGAGAATCCGACCATCATGTCGACCGGGTCAGGCCCGGTCTCCATCACCTGCACCACCGGGCAGCCCGCCGTCTCCAGCAGCTTTCGCGATGATGGCGTCTGGTCGATGCCGGCCACGATCAGCGCCGCCGGCCGCTGCGAACCGAACACTTGCAGCAACCGCTCTTCCTCAAGGCCGGAATAATGGGTGTTGCCGAGCTGGATGCGAAACGGGCCGTCCGACAGGCTGTCGTAGATGCCGCGCACCACTTCGGCAAAGACGTTGTTGGTGAGCGACGGGACCAGCACGCCAAACACTTCGGCGCGCGCCGAGGCCAGCGCCCGCGCATTGGGGTCCGGCACATAGCCAAGCTCGTCGACGGCGGCCTGGATCTGGCGGCGCAACTCTTCGGAGACACGCCCCGGCTCGCGCAGGGCACGCGACACGGTGATGGCGCCGACGCCCGCCTTCTCGGCGACATCGGCGATGGTCGGACGGCCGCCGCCACGGCGCGGACGCGGCTTGATCAAGACCGCGGCCCGTGCGCGTGGCCGCCGAAGCATGCCCGCAATACGATCATCCCAGCTGTCGCCATCTCACCGGCCTGTTGCCGCACCCTTGGCCTCTGGCGTCGCGCAGTGCCTGCCGGTTGTCAAGCCGGGGGTGTGCCCCGGGGCCGCGCCCGCCCCTTGCCTCAGGCTGCCACGACAACTCTGTGCTTGGCCTTCCAGATAAACAACCCGATCGCCAGTATGTTGAGCAAATTCCAGGCAATGCCATTGAGGAAGGCGGCTGCGTACGAACCGGTAAGGTCGTAGATCCAGCCTGACATCCAGCCGCCGATCGCCATGCCGAAGATGGTCGCCATCATGACGATACCGATGCGCTGTCCCGCCTCCTTGGCGGGCAGGTATTCGCGCACGATGATAGCATAGCAAGGCACGATGCCGCCCTGCGAAAGGCCGAACACCAGCGACACGACATAGAGCGAGGCGAGCCCGTCAAACGGGATGTAAAACAGCAGTGACAGGCATTGCAGAACGGAACCGATGAGCAGCGTCTTCACCCCGCCGATGCGGTCGGCGACAAAGCCCGAGGCAAGCCGGCTGACAACGCCCGCCGCCATCATGATCGACAGCATGTCGGCGCCATGCGCCATGCCATAGCCGAGATCCATGCAATAGGCGACGATATGGACCTGCGGCATCGACATCGCCACGCAGCAGCCAAGGCCGGCGACGACCAGCAGCCCTTGCAGCGCCGCCGGCGACAGCGAAATCGGCTGTACCGGCCGGCTTCCGGGCGAGCCGACCGCGGCTGCCTCCGGGGCGCCGCGCCGCAGCATCAGAACCAGCGGCACCATGGTGACCAGGCAAAAGATGCCGATTGCCGCATAGGTGAAGCGCCAGCCTTCCGTCTTGATCAGCGTCGGCATGACGGTCGGCCAGATCGCTCCCGCAAGATAGTTGCCGGCTGCCGCCGCCGTGACGGCAACGCCACGCCGACGGTTGAACCAGTGTGAGATATCAGCGATCAGCGGTCCAAAGATCACCGACGTGCCGACACCGATCAGCAGCCCCTGGGCAAGGCTGAATTGCAGTATCGAGGTCGACAGCGCCGCGAGCAGGAGGCCGGCGGCGAGCGCGACCGAGGAGATCAGCGCCGGGATCCAGTAGCCGATGCGATCGATGGCGCGGCCAACCAGCACATTGCCGAAGGCAAAGCCCACCATGGTCGCGGTGTAGGGCATCGATGCCGCCGCGCGGTCGACGCCGAATTCAACCTGCACTGCGGGCAGCACCACGACGACGGCCCACATGCCGACGGCACCGATGGTCGCCAACACCATCGAGATGCCCAGCCGCATCCATGCATAGGCACTGTCGATGCCAGGGCCGGCCTGGCTGGAAGCGGTTTGGGTCAAGGCGTTTCCTGTCGGCGGCTCAGCAAATCGGCGACCGTTTCCGCCACTATCGGCGTATTCGTGGCGCCGAGCAGCGCCACGGCCGGCAAATCCGTGGCTCCAGCCCTATCGCAAGCAGCGTCTCAACCCGATGATTGGCATGTTCCGCTGATCGTGGTTGAAGCAACCGGCCACAGCATTTAACAATGGCGGCCTCTCGGTCGGCGCACGAGCAGCCGTCAGGGCCAATCCTCCCCGAAAACTCCGATATGCCGACCGCCGACAAGGCGAGTGATGCATCACATCATCGAAAAGGACAGCCATGCGAACCGCATCCTGCGCCTGCGGGCAGTTGAAGATCTCATGTGACGGAGAGCCGGCACTGGTCGCGCTCTGCCATTGCCTCGACTGCCAGAAGCGGACGGGCAGCACATACGGCGTCGCCGCGTTCTTCGAACGCGACAAGGCGGCGGCCGAAGGCACGGCCGGCATCTACAGCCGATCGGCACAGAGCGGCCGCCAAGTGGCCTTCCATTTCTGTGCCGCCTGCGGCTCGAGCGTCTTCTGGGAGCCGGAGCAGAAACCGGAATGGATCGCCGTTGCGGTCGGCTGCTTTGCCGACCCGACCTTCCCGGCCCCGACTCGCATCGCTTGGGAAGAACGGCGCCATCCCTGGGTATGCCTTGGCGGCGGACTTACTGATTGATCTCGGGTTCGACGAGCTTGGCCAGGTTGCGAAGCGATTCCTGCCAGCCGAGATAGCAGGCTTCGGCGGGAATGACATCCGGAATACCGGCCTGCGTGATGTTCACTTCCGTGCCCACGGACACTTTCGTCAACGTCACAGTCACCTCGATCTCACCCGGCAGGTTGGGATCGTCGAAACGATCGGTGTAGCGCAGGCGTTCGCCCGGAACGAGTTCGACATATTCGCCACCGAACGAGTGACTGTTACCGGTGGTGAAGTTGCGGAACGACATCTTGAACGTACCGCCGACCTTGCCTTCGAAATGATGGACCGTGCAGGTGAAGCCGTTCGGCGGCAGCCACTTGGCAAGTGCATCGGCCTCGATGAACGCGCGATAGACCTTCTGCGGATTGGTCGTGAGGACGCGGTGCAGACGTACGGTGCTTGGCATTTCGATGTTCCTTTGTGCTTTCTGGTCGATGTTCCAAGGACGGCCAGCACGGTGCTGATCCGACACGGCTATCGGATTTTTTTGACTGTCGCCACACTGGCGCCGCATCGCCTCCCCCGCCAAGGGTGGCAAATTACGGCTGGACCGAACCGCCGCCATCGAGACGATGCGCGAAGCCGGCTTCGACGGGGCGGTGGCAAGGGACTCGCGGCGACTTCAACAGATCCATCGCAACGGGCGAAGCATAGGCCGAAAGCCGGAAATCTAGCGCGACCGAATGACCGTGTCGGTATTGGCCAACAGCTTGCGCACGGCGTTGCGCGCCGCATCCGGCCGTTGCAGCCGGATGTTCTTCTCGATCGCCTCATGCAGCTTCTGCGCATGGTTGAGATCGTCAACGGCTCGTGTGGTGAAGGTGAAGAGATGGTCGAACGCGGATTCGATCAGCACGCCCAGCGGCACCAGGAGGTCGTTGCCCGAAGCCCGCAAGATCGCCAGATGGAAGCGCGTGTCGGCGCGCGTGCGCTCCTGCAGGCTGGTCGCCTCCCCCATCTCACGACATGCCCGACTGATCTCGGCCATCTGCTCGTCGGTGCGCCGCATGGCGGCAAAGGCCGTCGCCTCCGGCTCGATGATGTGGCGGAATTCCTGCACGGTCTTGAGGAACACCTCGCGGTCCGGCGAGGTCGCGTACCAGGCCAGCACATCGCGATCGAGCAGGTTCCAGCGCTCCTTCGGCTCGACCCAGCTGCCGATCTTGGGGCGCGATGCCAGAAGGCTCTTGGCCATCAGCATCTTGATGGCTTCGCGCACCGCCGAACGGCTGACGCTGAAGATTTCCGACCATTTGGCTTCATTGGGCAGGATGGTGCCCGGCGGATAGTCGCCGCGCACGATCCTCAGGCCAATCTCGCTGGCCAGCGACGTATGCACGCTGGCGCCCGGAATGCGCGCCGCGTCGGCGCGGCGAACACCGGCCGGGCGCTCGGTGGCGGCCGTTTTCTTCGGCGATTTTTCCTTGTTCGGCTTTGCGTCCCGCATGGGCTCCAGAAAGTCCGGTTTCAGCAAGCTGTCAAGCGCGGCTGGCGGCTTCACCCGCAAAGCCGGCCGCTGTGCACAGATCAACCCGGATTTGCCCGCTATCGGGCCCTATTTGACGTATTTGCGCCAGCTATGAGCGGGGCGGAAGCCCAGCATGTCCCTGGCCTTGCGGTTCGACAGCAGCGTCTCATATTCGCCGAGTTCGCCCTTGACCGGCACGCCCGGATAGAACCGCCTCAGCAATTCGGCGGTCGGCAGGTCGGACGAGGTGTCGTCATTGGCGGCGTTGAACACTTGGAAGCCGAGCCCATCCTTTTCGATGGCGCGCAGCGTGATCTGGCCGAGGTCGCGTGCATCGACATAGCTCCAGGCAATGCGCTTGCGGAAACTGGGGTCGGCGAACCATTTCGGGAACAGCGAATATTCGTGCGGTTCGATGACGTTGCCGATGCGCAAGGCATAGATGTCGATGCCGCTGCGCAGCGCGAACGAGCGGGCCGTCTTTTCGTTGACGATCTTGGACAGCGCATAGCTGTCCATCGGGTCGACATCGTAGTCCTCATCGAGCGGGAAATGCGTGGGGTTGCGCGGCTCGTTGGCGAACACGAGGCCATAGGTTGTCTCGCTGGACGCGATCACCACTTTGCGGATGCCGAGCTTCACCGCCGCCTCGATGACATTGTAGGTGCCCATCGCATTGATGCGGAACACTTCGTTGTCGGGCGTGATCATGATGCGCGGGATCGCGGCGAAGTGCACGACGGCATCGACCGGTTGGGCGCGCAACGACGGGTCGAACTCGTGCAACCCCATATAGCTCGACAGCGCGTTGAACACCTGCCCGCTGTCGGTGATATCGGTGATCAGCGTGCGCACCTTGGGATTGTCGAGCGGCTTGGTGTCGATGTTGAGCACCTGGCAACCCTGCTCGACCAGATACTGCACGACATGGCGTCCGGCCTTGCCGCTGCCACCGGTGAACATGATCCGCTTCGTCATTTTGCCCTCCAATGCCTGGGATTTATGTGTATTGTCAGACAATATGGCATTCCGCAACCATCCTCGCCTGCAAAATGGCAGCGCCGAATATCAATCACCGCAACAGGACTTGAAGACATGAGCACGACCGCCGCGAACGAAAAGATCGGCTTCATTGGCCTTGGCCTGATGGGGCATGGCATCGCGAAGAATATCGTCGACAAGGGCTACAGCCTGACCTTCCTTGGCCGCAGGAACCGCAAGCCCGCGGAAGATATGCTGGGCCGAGGGGCCAAGGAAGCGGCGACCGCGCGCGAGGTGGCAGCGGCATCCGATATCGTCTTCATCTGCGTCACCGGCTCGCGTGAGGTGGAAGCCATCATTCGCGGTCCTGGCGGCCTCAAGGAGGGATTGAAAAAGGGCTCGGTCGTCGTCGATTGCTCGACCTCCGATCCGGTCTCGACGGTGGCGCTGGCGACTGAACTCAAGGCGATAGGCGTCGACTATGTCGACGCGCCGCTGAGCCGCACGCCGAAGGAAGCCTGGGAAGGCACGCTCGACGCCATGGTCGGCGCGCCCGACGCCGTCTTCGCCAGGGTGAAGCCGGTGATCGACACCTGGGCTGGACGCATCGTCCATATCGGCGACACCGGCGACGGCCACCGCATGAAGCTGCTCAACAACTTCATTTCGCTGGGCTACGCCGCGATCTATTCCGAAGCGCTCGCGCTGGCCCAAAAAGTCGGCATCTCGCCGCCGCGCTTCGACAGCGTCATCCGCAACGGTCGCATGGACTGTCCCTTCTACCAGACCTTCATGCGCTGGACGTTGGAGGGCGACCGCGATGCCCACAAATTCTCCATCGCCAATGCCTTCAAGGACCTCACCTATCTGGAATCGATGGCCGGTGCCGCCGGCATCGCCAACCCGCTGGGTAACGCGACGAAGAACGCGTTCGCGGGTGCCTTCGCCGCCGGACCCGAGGAGCAGTTCGTGCCAATGCTGGCGACGCATATCGGCAAGGTCAATGGCGTGGATCTGATGCCGACGAAGGATGGGAAGAAGCAGACGATTTGAGGGTGAGAAACGGTCCGCGCAGCGGACGAAAAGCCAATTGCTTGGCTTTTCGAGTTTCGAACGGTGAAGGCCCGATCCGCCTTCGGGCGGATCAAAAGGTCCAGTGGACCTTTTGAAGGGACTGAACGCCCTAAGGCTGGGAGCCTGCGAAGGACCGGCGGAGGCTACTTGTAAAGATTCAAGAGGCCTCAACTATCGCCGCCACCGACCGATCCCCTGATCGGTATTCTCAAGCAGCTTATGCACGGCATTGCGCGCCGCCGCCGGACGTCGCAACCGGATGTTCTTCTCGATCGCTTCATGCAGCTTCTGTGCGTGGTCATGGTCGTTGACCTGAACGGTCGTGAACGCAAACAGATGATCAAGCGCGGATTCGATCAGCACGCCCAGCGGCACCAGCAGATCGTTGCCGGCCGCCCGCAGGATGGCGAGATGAAAGCGGGTGTCGGCGTGCGTGCGCTCCTGCAGGCTCGCCGCCTCTCCCATCTCTCGGCACGCCTGGCTGATCTCGGCCATCTGCGCGTCGGTGCGCCGCATCGCGGCAAAGGCCGATGCCTCCGGCTCGATGATGTGGCGGAACTCCTGCACGGTCCTGAGAAACATTTCGCGGTCCGGCGCGGTCGCGTACCAGGCCAGCACGTCGCGATCGAGCAGATTCCAGCGCTCCCTGGGCTCGACCCAACTGCCGATCTTGGGGCGTGACGCCAACAGGCTCTTGGCCATCAGCATCTTGATGGCTTCACGCACCGCCGAGCGGCTGACATTGAAGGTCTCGGCCCATTTCGTCTCATTCGGCAGGATCGTGCCCGGCGGATAATCGCCGCGCACGATCCTGAGACCGATCTCGCTGGCGAGCGACGCATGCACGCTCGAGCCGGCGAACCTTGTCGCATCGGCCCGGCGAAGGGTGGCCGGAATGCCGGCCTGTTGCTCCGCCCCTACGCCTTCCTTGCTTGAATTTCTGTCCGGCATAAATGTTCCAATGCGTCTGCCGTTTGCCCTGAACGATGGGCACGCCAAAGCGGGGGCCTGTTGCCCCGAACAACGCTGCCTTTCTCGTGGAAACGATATGACGGGGCGGCCGCTAACCGGACGCCCCGAAAATTTCGGCCTACTTTTGGATGCAGGTGTCGACCGTGTCCTTGGTGCACTCGTCGAGGCCAGTGAAGACCGGATCGGCAACCTTGTTGCCCTTGATGAGATCGATCATCACCGCAGGCGCCTTGTAGCCCATTTCGAACGGCCGCTGACCGACCAGCGCGGTCACAAGACCATCCTTGGCGATCGCCACCTCATCGCCGATCGTGTCGGCAGCGCCGATGACGAAGTCGTTCTTTGCCAGCCGGTCCTTGAGCGGACCGACCAGATCACGATAGGGCTGCGGGGCGCCAAACAGCGGCCAGCCACCCATGATGCCGAACGCGTCGAGCTTGGGATTGGCGGCGAGAATATCGGTCATCGCCTGCACACCCTTGGCGCCATCGTCATTGGTGAACACCGGGCAGCCCGCAACTTCGGTCCAGCCGCCCTCGCCGGCCAGCGCCGCGAGACCTTCCTTGCCCGTCAGCGCGTCGCGCATGCCCTGCGCTCGGCGCAGGATGTTGTCGGCCGCCGGATTGCCCTCGATGGTGCAGATCGTGCCGCCCTTCGGCTTGGCCTTCTTGATGTATTCGCCGATCTTCTTGCCCATCAGGTAATTATCTGTGCCGAGATAGGTCTTGCGCAGCGCAGCGTCCGCCTTGGCCAGGTCGGCATCGACGGTCATGATCGGGATCGTCGGCTTGGCGGTCTTGATCGTCTGCGCGATCAGCGGCGCGTTGGACGGCGAGATCGCCATCGCGACGGTGTCGGCCTTGCTCAGCATATCCTGCACGATCTGCGCCTCGCCGGCCTCGTCCGAGGTCGACGCCGGGCCGGTGTAGAAGCATTCATATTCCGAACTGGCGTTTTCCTTGTTCCATTTCTCGCATCCCTGGTGAATGGCTTCGAAGAACGGGTTGTCGAGCCCCTTCACCACGATGACGAGCTGTTTCTTGGCCAAAGCCGGCCCGGCGCCAAGCGCCATCATGGCGGCGGCAGCGAGCAGAAGTGATTTCCTCATGTCAGTCCTCCCTTGAAACAAGACGGACACGGCGTGCCCGCCACACAGACCGACCCGGATGCGAGATGACAGAGGATCGTTACGCGAGCGCTCGTGTCGCCAAGCCAGATCGATAAGCATTTTCAGATGCGATCGTGTCGGCTCCAACCAGAGCTGGCATGATCTGATCCCGCCCTGCAGACCGGCAACATGGGGATCGGCATGTTACTCCTCCAAGTCTCAGCTAATAACGGCGCGCCGCCGACGTCAATGCCATTTGTCCTACAAAACGGATTTTTCAAAACCGTGAAATCCTATTCATCCGACAATTGCCGGTTCTTATTCGTCTGACAATTGACGGCTGCGTGGGCATTTGCGTAAATGAAGTCGTCGCTGTTTCCCGGGAGGAGCTGGGGAGAGCGAAGGCCAGGGCTTAACCCGCATTGACGACGGGAACAGCGGCTGCATCATGGGGAGGCAAGAAGGCTGGTGGCGGTTCTCGAACTCACCAATATCTCGAAACATTTCGGCGCCATCCAGGCGGTCAACGACGTGTCGCTGTCGATCGAAGCCGGACAGGTGGTCGGCCTGATGGGCGACAACGGCGCCGGCAAGTCGACGCTGGTCAAGATGATCGCCGGCAATTTCCGCCCGAGCCACGGCACCATGCACATGGACGGCAAGGAACTGATCCTGCACAAGCCGGTCGAGGCGCGCCAGCACGGCATCGAGATCGTCCACCAGGACCTGGCGCTGTGCAACAATCTGACGGCGGCGGCCAACGTCTATCTCGGCCGTGAGTTGCGCCGCGGCGTCGGCCCGTTTCGCATCCTCGACTATGCCTCGATGTACAGGCGCGCCGGCCAGATCTTCGCCGAGCTGAAATCCGAAACCCGCCCGCGCGACCTCGTCAAGCAGATGTCCGGCGGCCAGCGCCAGGCGGTGGCGATCGCCCGCACCATGCTGTCGCAGGCCAAGATCGTGCTGATGGACGAACCGACGGCCGCGATCTCCGTGCGACAGGTCGCAGAGGTGCTGAACCTGATCCGCCATTTGCGCGACCAGGGCATCGCCGTCGTGCTGATCAGCCACCGCATGCCCGATGTCTTCACCGTCGCCGACCGCGTCATCGTCATGCGGCGCGGCCGCAAGGTGGCCGACAAGACGATCGCATCGAGTTCGCCCGAGGAGGTCACCGGGCTGATCACCGGCGCGATCGAACAGGTATGATGACCGGCATTCCAAACGTTTGCAGCAGGTAAGGGCCGACGATGGCACTGACAATTGACCAGCCGATCGAACACAAGCAGCAGTCGCTGCTGACAAGGTTGTTTGCCAGCCAGACCTTCTGGGTGGTGATCGCCGTCATCCTGGCCTGTCTGTTCCTGTCGTTTGCCACCGACGCCTTCGCCACGTCGAAAAACCTCTACAACATCACCCGCAACGTCACTTTCGTCGCCATCATCGCGCTCGGCATGACGTTCGTCATCATCACCGGCGGCATCGACCTCTCGGTCGGCTCGGTGCTGTGCCTGTCGTCGATGGTGCTGGCCGTCACCATGCATGCCGGCTACTCGATCGAAATCGGCATCCTCGCCTCGATCGCCACCGCGCTCGCCATCGGCGCCTTCAACGGCATCTTGATCGCCTATCTCGGCTTTCCGCCCTTCGTGGTGACGCTCGGCATGCTGTCGATCGCCCGCAGCCTGGCCATGGTCGCCTCCAACAACACCGTCATCTTCCAGTTCGGGCCGGATCACGACAAGCTTCTGGCGCTGGGCGGCGGCGCCTGGGTGTTCGGCATCGCCAATCCGGTACTCTACACCATCGTGCTGGCGCTGATCACGGGCTTCACCCTGCGCTGGACCAAGTTCGGCCGGCACATCTTCGCCATTGGCGGCAACGAACACGCGGCGACGCTGACCGGTGTGCCCGTGCGCCAGATCAAGGTCGCCGTCTATATGATCTCGGCGCTGTCGGCCGGCATTGCCGGCATCATCGAGACGGGCTGGCTGGGCGCCGTCACCACCAACATCGGCACTGGCATGGAACTGCAGGTCATCGCCGCCACCGTCATTGGCGGCGCCAACCTCGCCGGCGGCGTCGGCACCGCCTTCGGCGCCATCGTCGGTGCTGCCCTCATCGAGGTGATCCGCAACAGTCTCGGCCTGCTTGGCATCAACGCCTTCTGGCAAGGCGTGTTCATCGGCGGCGCCATCTTGCTTGCTGTCCTGTTCGACCGTATCCGCAATTTCAGGCGCAACGACTGAAGCCGGCGAGAAGCCGGCCGACGATGCGGGATGATGCGATGACAAATTCCCTGTTCAGCCTCGATGGACGGCTGGCGCTGGTCACCGGCTCGGGCCAAGGCATCGGCCTTGCGCTGGCGCGAGGCCTCGCTGAACACGGCGCAAGCGTGGTGCTCAACGGCCGCGATCCGGCCAAGGTTGCAGGTGCCGTCGCGAAGCTGTGTGATGCCGGCTTCAAGGCACATGCCTCGATCTTCGACGTGACCGATTTTCACGCCGTTCATGACGACGTCGCCCGCATCGAGGCCGAGATTGGCGCCATCGATATCCTGGTCAACAATGCCGGCATACAATTCCGCGCCCCGCTCGAGGATTTTCCCGAGGAGCAGTGGGAACGCCTGTTCAAGACCAATGTCTCCGGCGCCTTCCACGCCGGCAAGGCGGTCGCGCGCCACATGATCACGCGCGGCAAGGGCAAGATCATCAACATCGGCTCGGTGCAGAGCGAGCTCGCCCGGCCGAACATTGCCCCCTATACCGCGACAAAGGGCGCGATCCGCAACCTGACAAGGGGCATGTGCGCCGATTGGGCCAGGCATGGCCTGCAGATCAACGCCATCGCGCCCGGCTATTTCCACACCGAGATGAACCAGGCGCTTGTCGACAATCCAGAGTTTTCCACCTGGCTGGAAAAGCGCACACCGGCCGGGCGCTGGGGCCATGTCGACGAACTGATCGGCGCCGCCGTGTTCCTCGCCTCCGATGCCTCGTCCTTTGTCAACGGCCATACGCTGTATGTCGACGGCGGCATGACGGCTTCGGTGTGAAGCTTGGCGTTCTTTCCTTCTCCCCCTGTGGGAGAAGGTGGCCGAGCGGAGCTCGGTCGGATGAGGGGTGCTCCAGCTTGGCACACACCTTCGTCCATATCCGGCGTGCGGAGACAGGTCAGCAACGCCTCATTTCTTCCAGCACCCCTCATCCGTCTCGGCGCTGCGCGCCGATCCACCTTCTCCCACAAGGGGGAGAAGGGAGAACCAACGCCGGCGCGTCTCATCCAACCGCTATTCATTTCAATGCCTATCGCTCAGTCTGAAAATCCACCGCCACGCCGCATTCAGGACGCCCGCCCTCGCCCCGCGCCTTGACGCCCCCCCAAACTCAGCCACACAATCCCCATGCAGGCGAAGGGAGGCCAGTCGCTTGCGGGAGGATATGCCCATGACGGAAGCGATCAGGCTCTACTGGGGCCGGTTCGGACATGTTTCTGTCCTGAATGTCGCGAGCGACTTCGTCACCCATGCCCATGTCGAGGCGCATCTGATCATCTGGCTGGAAGGTACCGCCGGCGAGATGACCATCGGCCGCGAGACGGTCCAGCTTGGACCCTGCACCGCTGCCGGCATCAACTCGCTTCAGCCGCACAGCCACGTCCTGTCTCAGGGCAAACCGGGCCTGTTCCTGGCCTTCTACATCGATCCCGATTGGGCACGCCGCCGTCGTGACCTGCCCTCCTCCGCGCCGCTGTTTTCACAGGCTGCGATCACGCTGGAGCCGTGGCTACACCAGGCCGCCGTCAGCCTGCTCGACCATCTGAGCGACAATGAAAGCGTCGACGATGTCGCCAATTACGAGATCGAGCGCTTCATCGACTCGGTGCTCGATGCCGCCGACGCCTCGGCGCCGCAGGAGGCGCGCATCCGCATCAACACCATGCAGGACTTTCGCGTGCGCAAGGCGATCCAGCTGATGCGGGCCAATGTCTGCGAGCGCATCTCTTTCGATGACGTGGCGCGCAGCGTCGGCCTGTCGCGACCGCATTTCTTCGCCCTGTTCAAGGAACAGACCAATCTGACGCCCAATGTCTATTGGAACACGCTGCGCATGGAAGAGGCGGTGCGCCAGTTGCAATGGTCGCGGGAGCCGCTGATCTCTGTCGCCTGCAATCTCGGCTTCACCACGCAAGGCAATTTCTCGCGCTTCTTCCGCGACCATGTCGGCGTACCGCCGACGCTCTACCGCGAAGCCGCACGGGCGACCGCCTGAGCCGGCCTACCGAGCTCGCTTTTTCAGACTCCTTGATACGCGCTCAAGACGCATTGATAAGCATCGTCGGAACCACCGCCCTACCCTTGCCGCAACGATCATTCGCAAGGGAACATCGGTATGGCCAAAGTCACCATCTCCAGCGTCATCGACGCGCCGGTCGAAAAGGTCTGGGCGCGCATCCGCGACTTTAACGGCCTGCCGGGCTGGCATCCCCGTATGGTCGAAAGCCATATCGAGGACGGCAAGGATGCCACCGCTATCGGCTGTGTGCGCAATTTCCAACTCGCCAGCGGGGCGCGCATCCGCGAAAAGCTGCTCGATTTCTCCGACGACAATTTCCTTGTCAGCTACTCCATCCTGGAGACGCCGCAGCCTCTGACAAACCATAAGGCAACGCTGCAGCTGCGGCGCGTAACCGACGGCGAGCGTACCTATGCCGAATGGACCGCCAGCTTCGACGCGGCACCCGAGGAGGCCGACAAGCTGGCCGCGGGCATGGGCGCCAATGTCTTCCAGGGTGGCTTCAACGCCCTGAAGGACCATTTCGCCGGACAGGGCTGAGGGAGCGGGCCATGGCGCTGGCACTGCAGACTTTTGCAACCGTGAAGGACGCCAATGCGGCGCTGAGGTCGACTGGCACACGCTATCTCGGAGGCGGCACACTGGTGGTGCGCGCCGCCAATGAAGGCGATGTCTCGGTTTCCGGCCTCATCCGCTCGACCGACCCGGCGCTATCAGCCATCGAGATCATCGGCGATAATGTCCGCATCGGTGCCTCGGTGACGATGGCGGCGATTACCCGCCATCCGAACCTCGGCACGCTCACCAAGGCAGCACGCGCCGTCGGCGGCCCGGCGATCCGCAATATGGCCACCGTCGGCGGCAATCTGTTCGCGCCGGCGCCCTATGGCGATTTCACGGTTGCCTTGTTGGCGCTCGACGCCACGGTGAGCACCGATGATGGTGAGATGCCGATAGAGGCCTTCCTGGCCGGGCGGGACGGCAGCCGCGCCATCATCACCTCGGTCAGTTTCACGCTGCCGCAGGCTGACGGCTTCCGCTTCCTGAAAGTGTCGCGGGTCAAACCCAAGGGCGTCTCCGTGCTCAGCATTGCCGCCGTCCTGCTGCTGGCTCCAGACGGCACCGTTTCCTCGGCCCGGATTGCGCTGGGCTGCATGGCAGACCGGCCAATGCGCGCCAAGGCGACAGAAAAGGCGCTGCTGGGCAGGACGCTTGACCAGCACGGCATCGCAGTGGCGCTGGCCGCCGCCACCGAAGGCATCGCGCCGATCACCGATCCGATCGCCAGCGCCTGGTATCGCACCGAAGTCCTGCCGGTCCATCTCGGCCGGTTGCTGCTTGGCTGAAACACCCATCGGGGGGCGCGCGCCTGTCCGATCGATCGGGCAGGCGCGCAAGGAGGAAGAATGGCAAAAATCCCAGTCCAGTTCACGCTCAATGGGTCCGAAAAGGCCGAATTCGTCGATGGCGGCACGACGCTGCTCAATGCTCTGCGCGACAAGATCGGCGACACCTCGCCGAAAGGCGGCTGCCATCAAGGCACCTGCGGCGCCTGCTCCGTCATCATCGACGGCGAGATCCGGCTTTCTTGCCTGACGCTGGCCGAGACCTGCAACGGCGCCGACATCAAGACGCTCTCCGGCCTTGCCGAAGGCGGTGTGCTGCATCCGCTGCAGCGCGCCTTCCTCGACACCTTCGCCACGCAATGTGGCTTCTGCACGCCGGGCATGATCATGGCCGCCAAGGTGCTGCTCGACCACACGCCCAACCCCAGCCGTGATGACGTGGTCGAGGCGCTGTCGGGCAACATTTGCCGCTGCACCGGCTATGAGCCGATCATCGAGGCGGTGCTGCTTGCGGCCCGCGCCAATTCGCAGAACGCGGCCTGAGGGACCAAAAGAATGGAACTGCGCAAGAGCTACTTCGCCGATGTCCGCAAGGACGATCTGCACGAGATCGGCCAGCCAAGGCCGCGCTCGGATTCGCCCGGCCACGTCACCGGCAAGACCGCCTATTTCGCCGACCGCAACTTTCCCGGCATGCTGCACCTGAAGATGGTGCGCAGCCCGCACCATCACGCCCGCATCCGCTCGATCGACACTTCGGAGGCCGAAAAGCATCCGGGCGTGGTCAAGGTGCTGACGGCCAAGGATGTGCCGCACAATGTCTACACCATCCTGACCCTGATCCAGATCGGACCCGAGGACGAGACCGTGCTGGCCGACGGCAAGGTGCGCTGGAAGGGCGAGGCCGTGGTGGCGGTACTGGCCGAGACCGAGCGTGCGGCACAGGAAGCCGCCGCCAAGGTCAAGGTTGACTACGAGGTGCTGCCGGCGGTCTTCGACATGGAGGAAGCGCTGAAACCCGGCTCGCCGCTTGTCAACGAGTACCACGGCCACAACTATTATTCCTACGACAGCGGCGCGTGCCGCAAGGTGCGCTTCGGCGATGTCGAGGCAGGCTTTGCCGAGGCCGATCACGTGCTGGAGCAAAGCTACCAGTCCTCACCGATAGAGCACGCACCGACAGAGACCACCGGCTGCGTCGTCGCGCCCGAGGGCAATGACCGCTTCACCTGCTACACCAACACGCAAGCGATGTTCTTCACCCTCGACAACACCTCGATCATCCTGCAGATGCCCGGCAGCAAGCTGCATTTCGTCGGCGGCACCGTCGGCGGCGGCTTTGGCGGCAAGGTCGACGTCATCGTCGAGCCGATCGCCGTCCTCGGCGCCAAGCTAACCGGCCGTCCCGTTTCCTTCATCTACAGCCGCGAGGAGGAGATGCAGATATCCTCGCCCCGCGCCGCCGAAAAGGTCGTCATCAAGGACGGCGTCATGAAGGACGGCCGCATCATCGCGCGAAAAGTCACCGGCTATACCGACGCCGGCGCCTATTCCCGCCACTCGCCCTACGGCGCACAGAAGGGTGCGGGACACTATCCCGGCCCCTACACCATCCCCAATGTCTGGATCGACACCTACTGCGTTTACACCAACCGCACGCCCTCCTCCGCCATGCGCGGCTTCGGCGTCACCATTGGCGACTTCGCGCTGGAGGTGCAAATGGACAAGCTGGCGCGGCTGATCGGCATGGACCCGCTCGAATTCCGCTTCATCAACGCCTACCGCGACGGTGACATGAAGGCGCATCGCCAGCCGACGGAGGGGGCTGCACTCATCGAGTGCATGCAGGAAGCCTCACGCACCGCCAACTGGCCGGTGGCGGAAAAGTACATGGCGATGTCGTCCTACGTGAAGGGAGCTTGAGATGGCGATCCGGCGCGGACGCGGCGTTGCCGCGATCAACTATCCCACGGGCATGAACCTCGGCGGCGATCCGACCCAGGCGCTGGTGCATTCCACACCGACCGGCAATTTCATGGTGACGCTTTCCAGCGTCGATCTCGGCCAGGGCATGAAGCAGATCATGGCGCAGATCTGCGCCGAGACCATCGGCGTGCCGACCGACCGGGTCGTCGTCGACACCGCCGACACCGACACTGGCCCGCACTGCATGGGCACCTTCGCCTCGCGCGGCACGCACCGCGCCGGCAACGCCGTCATCCAGGCAGCGAAGGAAGCCCGCCAGGTGATGCTGGAAGTGGCTGCCGAAGAGCTGGAAGTGAATGCCTCCGACCTCGAAACCGACGGTCAGGGCAACATCCTGGTCAAGGGCGCGCCGCAGAAGTCGATCTCGATCTTCGATGTCGCTCTATCGGCGCACTTCAAGCGCGGACGCTCGATTTCGGGACGTGGCATGTTCCTGATCCCGCGCTCCTATCCGGAGAAGGAAACCGGCGCGATGAAACCGTCGACCTGCTACGCGCATGCCTGCACCGTGGCCGAGGTCGAGGTCGACGATGAGACAGGCGAAGTCACGGTTCTGACGATGAAGAACGTCTTCGAGATCGGCCGCGCGCTGAATCCCAAAATGGTCGAGCAGCAACTGGTTGGCGGCTCGTGGATGGGCATCAGCCACGCGCTCTACGAAACGACCGAGCCCTACTATCCCAACCGCGATCATGGCGGCACCGACTTCAACCAGTATCTCATGCCAGGCCCTGGCGATCTCGCCGAAACCGAGATCATCGTGCTGGAGCGGCCTTCCGCCGACGGGCCTTATGGCGCCAAGGGACCGGGTGAAATGTGCGCCAACCCGCAGATCCCCGCCGTCGCCAATGCGGTGTTCGACGCTGTCGGCGTACGTATCGACACGCTGCCGATCACGCCGGAGCGCATCCTGCGCGCGCTCAAGGCGCAAGCGGCGAACTGAGGACATGGCCGAGGTGAACGCCGAGACATTAGCGACCTCGCCGGAGGCGGTGGCGCAGCAGCTCGCCGCCTCGCGCTATCTGGCCGACGAAAGCCTGGCGACCGCCATCTTCCTGGCGATCCGGCTGGGCAAGCCGCTGTTGCTTGAGGGCGCGCCGGGCGTCGGCAAGACGGAGGCGGCCAAGGCGATCGCTGAAATGCTCGGCCGTGATCTGGTGCGACTGCAATGCTACGAAGGCATCGATGCCGCGCATGCGCTCTACGAATGGAACTACCAGCGCCAGCTGCTCGCCATCCGCCATGCCGGCGAACACGAGATCGATATCTACGACGACCGATTCCTGATCGCCCGGCCGCTGCTGCAGGTGTTGAGAGCGCCAGAGCAGCGCGTGCTGCTGGTCGACGAGATCGACCGTTCCGACCACGAGTTCGAGGCACTGCTTCTGGAATTCCTCTCCGACTTCCAGATCAGCATTCCAGAGCGCGGTACCATTCGCGCCGCCGCCCAGCCGATCGTCATCCTGACCTCGAACCGCACACGCGAGCTGGCAGAGGCGCTGCGCCGTCGCTGCGTCTACCATTGGATCGGCTATCCCGATGCCGCGCGCGAAGCTGATATCATCATGTTGCGTGCCGGCGATGTCGCTGAAGACACCGCACGCGCCGTGGCGGCCGCCGTGCTGACCATCCGAGCGCGGCCACTGGCCAAGCCGCCCGGCATCGCCGAGGCGGTCGAATGGGCCAATGCCGCGACCATTCTGGAAAAAGGCGGCAGTCCGTGGCCGGAAGCCTTCCGCCGCGCCATCGGCGTGCTGATCAAGGACGAGGAAGACCTGTCCTATATCGCGCCGGAACTCGGCCGCATCGTCGAGGAGGCGCTGGCGTGACGCGCGATGTCGACAATCCCATCTCCCCGTTTACGGGGAGAAGGTGCCCCGAAGGGGCGGATGAGGGGCGGCGCCATGGTGGCCAGAGGCCGGCGCCACCCCTCACCTGCCTGCCGGCATCCTCTCCCCGTGAACGGGGAGAGGAGAGCTTACCCCGTGCCGCCGCACCCTTGCTAGGTTTCGGCCGCCTGCTGCGCCGTTACGGCTTTGCCGTCGCGCCCGAGCAAGTCTCCGGCTTCATGCAGGCGGTTACGCTGCTCGGTCCGCGCTCGATGGCCGACATCCGTGAGGCGGCGCTCGCCACGCTGGCGCCACCGGCCGACCGCCGCGATGAATTCGAAGCGCATTTCCAGAGCCATTTCCACGGCAACACATCGGCCGTGGTCGAAGGCGACGCCGACGAGGAAACCCGCATCAAGGACGATGGCGGCGCCGACGACGAACGGATCGAAGCCGAGCAGAGGCAAGAAGGCGGTGAACTGTCCTCGGCCCTGGAACAGCTGAGCGCGCGCGATTTCCAGCGCGACGACGATGGGTTGACCGCCTTTCGCCGCAAACTGTCAGCCGCCCTGCCCGCCCGCCGTTCCTTCCGCACCGTGCGCACCCATTCGCGCGGCAAGCTCGACTTGCGCCGTTCGCTCAGAGAAATCGTCAGCGCCGACGGAGACGTTCCCTCGCCGCTGCTGCGCCGCCGCCAGACCGTGCCGCGCAAGCTGCTCATCCTGATCGACGTCTCCGGCTCGATGAAGCTGCACACGGCGGGCTATCTCAAGCTGGCGCATGCCGCCGTGCAAGGCGCGGATCGAACCGAGATCTTCACCTTCGGCACGCGGCTGACCCGCATCACCACAGCGCTGCGCATCCGCGACCGCGACCAGGCATTGGCTCGCGCGGCCGCCCAGGTCGACGACTGGGACGGCGGCACCCGCATGGGGCCGACGCTGCTCGCCTTCCTTTCGGTACCGCGCTTCTCGTCCTTTGCGCGCGGTGCCGCCGTGATCATCCTGTCCGACGCGCTGGAGCGTGGCGACCATGCAGAACTGGAGGCGGCGATGCGCCGGCTGAGCGCCTGCGCCTTCCGCCTGTCGCTGGCCACACCCTTGGCCGGCGATCCGCGCTTCCGCCCTGCGACAGCAGCACTCACCGCCATCCTGCCGGTGCTCGATGATCTCATCGACGGCTCCTCTGTGAAAGGCCTCACCGATTTCATCCTGTCGCTTGCCCGCCCGGCTCCGACGGCGGCGACAATGTGGAAAAGGGTATCGTGATGCAGAAAGCCATCGACGCACATTTCCACATCTGGCGCCAAAAGGATCAGCCCTGGCTGGTCGGTCCGATGGTGCCGCGCATCTTCGGCCCCTACGAGCCGATCCGCCGCGACTATCCGATCGGGGAATTCCTCGAAGACCAGAAGGGCTCGGGCGTCGAAAAGGCCGTCTATGTCCAGACCAACTGGGCCAAGGAGGATTTCGAGAAAGAAGTCGCGTTCCTGCAGAAGACCGCCGACGAAACCGGCTGGCCAAACGCCATCGTCGGCTATGCCGACATGATGGTGGACGATGTCAGGCCGCAGATCGACCGGCTGATGAAATACAAGCTGCTGCGTGGGGTGCGCATGCAGTTGCACTGGCACGAAACGCCGGCCTTCCGTTTCGCCGCCTCGGCCGACCAGGTCATCGACCCCAAGGTGTGCGCCAATGTCGCCCGGCTCAGGGATTACGGCCTGTCCTTCGACCTCCAGCTTTTCCCAGCCCAGATGAAGGACGGGGTGACACTGGTCGGCGAGAACCCTGAGACGAATTTCGTCCTCACCCATGCCGGCATGCTGACCGGCATGGAGCCAGAAACCACCGAAGCCTGGAAAGCCGGCCTGCGCGCGCTCTCGGCCGCGCCCAATCTCTACGCCAAGCTTTCAGGGCTTGGGACGTTCATCCACCGCAACGATCCGGCTGTCATCGCCTACATCGTCGACAACGCAGTCGATATTTTGGGCTCAAACCATCTGATGTTCGGCTCGAACTTTCCGATCGAAAAACTGTGGACCAGCCACGCCGAGCTGATCAAGGCGCATCGGGATGCGGTGGCCAGGCATGGCGCGGCGGCTGAGGCAGATGTTTTCTGGAACACGGCGGAGAAAGTTTATCGGCTGGTGTGAGGCGCCTTTGCCTTCTCCCCTTCTTGTGGGAGAAGGTGGATCGGCGCGTCAGCGCCGAGACGGATGAGGGGTTCTGGAAGAAACGCAACGCGAACAAGATATAGGTATATCAAGCACTTAGCTCTGCAACGTGCCGATCCTTCCAACACCCCTCATCCGACCTCGCTTCGCGAGGCCACCTTCTCCCACAGGGGGAGAAGGGAACACCTCACTTCACCTCGAACTGCGGATCGACCGGGATCTGCAGCGCCGTGACCATATGGTTGGTCTGGCCGGCCAACCCGATGATCGACACCAGCTCGCCATGCTGCGCGTCGGTCATGCCCTTCGCCCGCGCCGCCGCCGTATGTGAATGCACGCAGTAGGAGCAGCCATTGGCGGTCGAGACTGCGATGTAGATCATCTCCTTGGTCAGCGGATCGATGGCGCTGTCAGCCACCATCACCGTCTTGAGCTGTTCCCATGTGCGCTTCAGCGAACCCGGATCGTTGGCCAGCCCACGCCAGAAATTGTTGACGAAATCCGACTTGCGCGTCGCGCGGATGTCGTCGAACACGGCCTTCACGGCTGGGATTTGCTCGACCTCGGCATCGGTGAGGAGTCTTGTGGTGGCCATGGCGTTTTCCTTCGTTGGATCGTAGCGTGAATTGAATCAGATCTTGAGCAATTGCGGCGAATCCACTTGTCCGATTCACTTTTTCCAGGCCGGCGTCGAGGTTCAGGTCAGGCCGAGTCGAAAATGGTGGGTCCCGAGAACCGGAGCGGAGCGTACTTTTCGTACGTGAGCACCGGAAGCGCAGGAAGCCGCCATTTGCAGGCCGGCCTCACCTGAATCTAATGCACGGCCGCGTACATGATCTTCTCCTCGGTCGCCTCCGCCGGTGAAAACTCCTCCACGATCCGGCCCTGCCGACAGACGAGAATCCGATCCGACAGGTTCATGATTTCCGGCAGGTAGGACGAGATGACGACGACGGCGAGGCCCTCGTCGGCCAGCCGGTTGATGATCTGGTGGATTTCGGCAATGGCGCCGACATCGACGCCGCGCGTCGGTTCGTCGAAGATGACGATGCGCGGCTTCTGCACCAACCCCTTGCCGATCACCACCTTCTGCTGGTTGCCGCCGGAAAGCTCGACCACGCGCGCATTGTCGTTGATCGCCTTGATGTTCAGCGTCTTCGTCCATTCGGCCGCAAGCTGCCGCATCTCCTGCTGGTTGATCACCCAGGCCTTTTCGCGGCCAGCCGCCAACAGCCCGCCAAACAGGTTCTCGGCGATGCCCATCGTCTCGAAAATGCCTTCGCTCTTGCGGTCCTCGGTGATGTAGACGATGCCGTCGGCCACTGCTTCGCTGGGCACGAGGTAGCGCACGGGCTTGTCGTCCAGCTCGATGGCGCCGCCACGCAGGAAGTCGCGCTTGTAGATGCCGGAGATGATCTTGAAGGTCTCGGTGCGGCCCGAGCCGATCAGTCCGAACACGCCGGTAATCTGACCCTCGAAGATCGAAAACGACGTGTTGCGCACGACATTGCTCATCGAGATGTCCTGAACCGACAGTACTTTCCTGCCGGCCTTGCGCAGCTTCGCCTCGTCGCGCTGCTGGTAGAGCTGGCCCGACAGCGTACGCCCGACCATGGCGGCGACGATCCTGTCGCGGTCGAAGGCGGATGTGTCGTCGGTAATCACCAGTTCGCCGTCGCGCAAAATGGTGATGCGGTCGGCGATTCCAAGCGCCTCTTCCAGCGCGTGGCTGATGAAAACGATGGAAACACCGCTCGCCTTCAGCCGGCGGATCAACGCGAAGAAGTGGCGCTTCTCCTCCGGCGTCAGCGTCGCCGTCGGCTCGTCGAAGATGATGATCTCGGCATTGTGGTGGACGGCGCGCGCGATCTCGACCATCTGTCGCTTGGCCGCCCCCAGCGTTGCCACCATGGCGTTCGGATCGACCGGGAAATTCAGCGACTGCAGGAACTGCTGTGCTGAAATATACGTGCCGCGCAGCCGGTTGAGGAATTTTTCAGTACCGAGATAAAGGTTCTGCGCCACCGTCATCGACGGCACCAGGCTGGTCTCCTGGAACACCATGGCAATGCCGGCCTCAAGGGCCGAATGCGGCGAGGCGTACGCGACCTCCCGGCCCTTGTGGATCATCTTGCCGGAGGTGGCGTCGACGACGCCGGCGATGATCTTGGTCAGCGTCGATTTGCCGGCGCCATTCTCGCCGAGCAGCGCGTGGATCTCGCCCTTGCGCAGCTCAAAGGTGACGTTCTTCACCGCCGGCACGCCGCGATAATTCTTGGTGACGTTTTCCAGTCGAACGATCGGGTCCATCACAAACCTCCCGATACGAGGTCGACGGCCAGAACGCGGTCTCCACCCCTGGAGGCAATAAACAGTTGGCCGTCCTTTTCCGCCACGCTGCAGATGCCATGGCGCGTGCCGTTGGCGCGGCTGTGCAGGCTGAATTGCGGTTGCATTTTTGGGTCGAGCTTGACCACCAGCCCATAGGAGCGGCTCGGCGACCACGGCTTGTGGATGCCCATGGTACGGATGCCGCCGCATTGCAGCGGTTCGAGGAAGCTGCGGTTGGAGGCCAGCGCCGGGGCGATCCAGTAGGCCGGCGGCACCTGTTCGATCATGTCCTGCCTGTAGTGCGTTTCCTGCAGCACGAACTCGATCAGCCGGTTGCGTGGCGCAAACAGGGTCAGCCATGCCCCGCCATCACCCGACGGCGACAGTCGCGCCGGATAGCCGGGGAGATGCGTCAGCACAGTCGAACGATTGCCGGTCGCGCCATCGAAGCGGATGAGCTGGTGACGCCAGCTTTCGCTGACCAGCACATCCCGCCCCATGGTGTGAAGACCGTATGGGAATGCGATGTCGCCGGCGACCTTCTGGAAGCGAATCTCGGAGCGGCCGCATCTCCATAGCGAACCGGAGGCACCCTTCTTCATCAGGTCGGCGGCCCATTGCGACGGCGTATGCTCGGCCGAACCATTGGCCAGCCACAGCGCACCATCATCAGCATAGGCAAGTGCGGTGATGCAGCGGATTTCCGCCGGCAGCGAAACCTCCTTGCCTGCAATCAGCAGCTTGCCGCTTTCGATCCCGACCACCAGCTCGCCCGTAGGCGACAAAGCCAGCGCGGTGACCGGGGACGAAAAGGTCTCGATCACGGCGGGCTCCGCGCCGACTTTGATCACGTAGATGACGTTGCCGCTGGAAGCGAGCAGGCGGCCATCGGCAAGCAGCAGATTGTCGGGTTCGGCCAGGCTGGCGAAAGCCGGCGCATCATCCAGCCGCGTGTTGGGCCGGAAGGCGCCATCGAGCGGCGGGATGGTGACGGCCTTGCCGCGAAACATATCCAGGATCGGATCGAGGATCATGACTTCGCTCCCCAATAGGAAGCGGGGCTGGTCCAGTTCGGGTCGGCGCCCGAAATCTTGTAGCGGCCGATCCGGTTGTTGAGGATGCCGCCGACGAAGAGATAACCCTTGTGCTCGCGCATCGAGGTGACCATCGGATGCGCACCGCCCGAAAGGTCGCCCATCGCCTCGACGATGCCGCCCGTCTCGTTGAACTTCACCACGCCGCCGGTGTTGATATTGGGGAACAGCCATTCGTCCTGCGGCAGCCGGCGCGTCATGCGCTTGCGCATGTCGGGGTGGCGCAGCGAGAGATCAAAGCTCGGCGTGCGCATGCCCAGCCACGCCATCCAGTAATTGCCGTCCGACGCGCGGTTGATGTTGTCGGGGTAGCCCGGCATGTCACGGATGACGCATTCGGCGGTGCCGGCCTTCGGCCCTTCCAGCCAGTAGCGATGCACGCGGCAGGCCCAGCTTTCGGCGAAGAACAGAGACTTGCCATCATGCGCCATGCAGACACCGTTGGTGTAGCGATAGCCGTCGAGCAGCGTTTTCGTCGAGCCATCCTTCGGGTCGTAGACCAGCAGCCGGCCGGTGGCGCGGTTCTCGATCGAATCCAGCGCCCAGTCGTGGGCGTCGTAGCGCTTGGTCGAGTCGGTGAAGTAGATGCGGCCGTCCGGCGCGATGTCGCAGTCATTGGGGTCGCGCAGCCGCGCATCGTCGACGATCGAGGTCCAGGAGCGCGATGTCTCGGCCGACAGGCGTTTCACTTCCCGCTCCGGCGACACCGAATAGAGCCCCATGGCGCCGACGCAGCTGATCAGATTGCCTGATCTGTCGAAAGCGAGGCCCAGCGGAAAGCCGCCAATATGGGCAAAGACTTCCGACTTCACATAATCCGGCGCGAAGAAGCGGACGATCTCGCCATGGCGTGTACCGCAATAGAGGTTGTCGTCGCGGTCGAGGATGACGTCCTCCGGTCCTTCCAGCTCGCCAAGCCCGATATGGTCGGCCGCCGACAGCCGGTTGTCGAGTTCGTAGGGCGTGCCCGAGCCGGGCGCGGCGGACTGCGTTTCGCCCATCTTGAGATAGACTGGCGCGACATAGACTTCGTTCAGCACCTTGTGGCGGTTCTTCAGCCAGCGAATGTCGATGGTGACCGCCACCGCCAGCATGATGCCCAGCACCATCTGATTGGTGCCGGTACCGTAGCCCAGCCGGATCAGCCCGTTGGTCATGGTCAAGACGATGATGGCGCCCATCAGCCCCTTGATCACCGAGCCGCGTCCGCCGCCGAGGCTGACGCCGCCGACCACGGCCGCCGTCAGCGCCATGATCTCGAGGTTGAGGCCGGTGCCCGGCCCTGCCCCGCTCAAGCGGCAAGCGATGAGGAAGCCGCCGATCGAGGCGCAGAAACCGGAGAACACATAGGTCATGAACACGGTGCGGCGCACGCGGATGCCGGCATTGTGGGCCGAGCGCCTGGAGCCGCCGACCGCCAGCACATGCCAACCGGGCCGCGAGCGCGTCAGCGCGATATGGGTGACGATAGCCAGGATGATCGCCAGCCATACCGAGACGGAGAGCCCCCAGAACGTGGTGTCGCCGATGAAGTCGAGCACTTTGGAAGTGGCTGTCGAAAGCTGCACATCGGCGGCATAGGTGGTGACGAGGATATCGAACAGCGCGCGCCCGAAGATGAAGGTGACCAGCGTGGTGAGGAAGGCGCGCAACCGGAGATACCCAACCAGATAGCCGTTGATGGCGCCGAAGACGAGGCCGGTGACAAGCGACGCCGCCAGCGCCAGCCATATCGACTGTTCCAGGATGAAGAAGACATAGACGGCGGAGAAGCAGGACAGCGCGAAGATCGAGCCGACCGACAGGTCGATGCCGCCGCCCAGCATCACCACCGTCATGCCGGTGACGACCATGGAGAATTCGCCGAGTTGACGGGTCGATTCCTGCAGCGCCGTCAGCTTGAAGAAGCCGGGGATGATCGAGCCGAAGGTCGCCAATGTCGCCACCAGCGCCAGGAACGGAATGGCATTGTCGGTCCAGCGCTTGGTCAGGATCTCGCCGACGACATGGTCGGGCACGAGATTGTAGCGCCAGGACTGGAGGCGTTCGCGAAAGGACATCGGCCGCTGCTGTTTCAAGAGAAAGAGGTGGCCGGACAATCCGGCCACCCCGTTGATATCAGGCTGGGGTGGCGGCTTACTTCGCCGCCGCTTCGGCCTGCAGCGCCTTCAAATCCCAGCAACTGTCGGGCTTGAGGTCGGCCTTGGTCGTCGCCTTCTCCAGCGTGTAGATGTAGGTGTGCGACGTGCCGGCCGGCTGGCCGCTCTGCAGCAGGAACTTGATGATGGCGTTCATGTCGCCCGACTGGCGGGCAAGGTCGGTCATGACCACCGCGCCATAGGTGCCGTCTTCAAGCTTGTCGCAATCGGCTGCCTTTTCGCCGCCGCCGGTGGTGACCAGGAACACCTTGCCGTCGAGCTTGGCATCGCGGATCGCGGCGGAAGCGCCGGTGGCGTCGCCATCCCAGAAGTCGATGATGGCGCAGATGTCCGGGTTCTGCTGCAGCATCGTCGTCGTCACGTTGCGCGACGTCGTCGCATCCCAGTTGGAGTCGGGCTTGGCCACCACCTTGAAGTCGGGATTCTTGTCCAGCACCTTCATGATGCCGGCATACTGGTAGAGGCTGGAAGAGTTCGCCTGGTCACCCTGCACCAGCCCGATCTTCTTCGACGAATTCGGGCCGCAGCCCTTGATCGCCGCTTCGGCCTCGAGCTGGCCGAGCCGGTCCCAGTCGCTGCCGACGAAAGCATCGGCCGGGAAGTTGGCGGGATTGTCGACCAGCATGACATAGGTGCCAGCGGCCTGCGCCTTCTTCATCAGCTTGGAATAGGAATTGAGGTCGGGCGCGTGGATGATCAGCACGTCAGGCCTGGTATCCGACGAGATGGCGTCGGTGATCGCCTGCGCGCCGGCATCGACCACCCAGTTCGGGTCGCGCGTTTCGAACACGCCGCCCCAGGCTTCGACTTCCTTCTTCAGATAATGCGACCAGCCCTGTGCAAGGTCGAAGCCCATCGCCAGCGGCACCAGCATGACGCGCTTGCCCTTGAGCGCCTGCGCGTAAGCCGCCGGGCCTGGATCGTCAGCGGCGAAGGTTGGCGCCACGAAGGCGGTGACGGCAAGGGCCGTGGCCGCGGCCATCAATGTCCTGATGAATTTCATGTCAGATCCTCTCGTTTCAAGTGTTCATTGCCGGCCGACCGGGATGGATCGAACCGGGTACCCCCTAAATGTCGCCCTGCTGGGCGGTCTGCTCGTCGCGTGGATTGATGATGCCGTCGACGATGATGGCGCCGAGCAGGATCGCCGCCTTGATCAGGTTTTGATAAAGCAGCGGAATGTCGATGATGGTCATGGCGTTGAGCAGGATGCCGATCAGTGCCGCACCCACCAGAACGTTGCGCACCCCGCCCCGCCCGCCGGACAGCCCGATGCCGCCGATCACCGCCACCAACACGATGTCGTAGAGCAGCGTGGAATTGACGATGCGGGTGTTGATCGAATGCAGGCTGGCCGCGGTCAGCAGGCCGGCGACCAGTGATACTATGGCAGAAACCACATAGCGCAGCACCAGCATGGGCCGCACCGGAATGCCGATGTTGCGCGCCGCCACCGGATTGTCGCCGGCGAAATAGATGTAGCGGCCCCATTTGGTGTAGCGCAGGAATAGGAAGAAGACGAAGGCCAAGCTCGCAAAGACGAAGACCTCGATGGGAATGTCGAGGAAGCGCAGGCCGCCCAGAAGCTCGACCCAATGCCCTTCGGGAACCGGCACGGCATCCTGCGTGATCAGTTGCGAGCGCACATAGCCGAAGACGAAGGAACCGGTGGCCAGCGTCACGAAGATCGCGGGAACATCGGCATAGGCGACGAGGAAGCCATTGAGCAGCCCGATGGCGAGCACGCCGGCCAGCACATAGGCGAAGGCCAGCCCGTCAGGCGTTCCGGTGTTCAGGAGCTGCAGGTACCAGGCGACCGACATTGCCATGATCGCTACGGCCGACAGGTCGATGCCCCGGCCGATGATGACGACGGCCATGCCGAGCGCCAGAATGCCCAGCACCGACACCGAGCGCACGATGGCGACGAGATTGTTGGGATCGATGAAGCCGGGCAAGCCTATGGCAGCGGCAACGAACAGGATGACCGCGATGGCAAAGACAATGCCTTCCTGGTTCAGGCGCCTCCAACTCGGCCAGCCGGTCGTGTTCATTGCTGATGTCTTTCACCCCGATGGCAGCGCTGCCATCCCGGATGAAAGCTAATCGGCGCAACGCCGGTTCGTCAAATGAATCCGCGTTCAACAAGCCTGGCTTGCGGCGATATTCCAGGGGTGGCCGGATTGATTGCCGGAACTGGCGCAATGCCCGGAAAATCCTGCACTTTTGGCAATTGGTTGCGCGGATCGGACGCCTCGCGAAAGCTTCGCTCCATGGCCAGGGCGAGCCATGGAATTTGTCTCCGCATTCTCAGCGAAAAGCCGATTTCAATTCCTTGGGCTGTGGCCGGAAACCTCTGCGCCTGCGTTCCGCGGCAATGCCAGGAAGCGAAACGATGTGATGAGGCCAATGCCGCCGATGACCATGAAGGCGATTCGGAAGTCGGCGAGATCGAGCGCTGACTGTTCCCTCGCGATCTGCGACAAATTGAGGATCGCCGCCGCCACCGCCACGCCGAACAGCATCGCCACCTGCTGCAGCATCGAGGACAGTGTCGCTGCCGAACTGCGCTGCTCGGCGGCAATGTCGGCGAAGGCCAGCGTGTTGAGCGCGGTGAACTGCATGGAACGCGACAGGCCGGCGATGAGCAGCAGCGCCAACACCAGCGGCTGCGGCGTCTGCGGCGAGACCGCACCGCAGGCCATGATCGACGCGGAAGCGATGACGCCGTTGACGACCATCACCGAGCGAAAGCCGAAGCGGCGCAACGTCGGCGTCGTCACCACCTTCATGCCGAGATTGCCGAGGAAATAGGCGAGTATCATCATGCCGGCATCGACAGGACTCAGGCCGAAACCGACCTGGAACAGAAGCGGCAACAGGAACGGCGTGGCGTTGATCGCCACCCGGAAGATGGTGCCGGCGGCAAGCGTCGAGATGGCGAAGGTCAGCACCTTGAACGATGAGAGATCGAGCAGCGGATGCCTGGCGACAGCCAGATGCCGAACCGCCAGCCAGCCGATGACGATACCGGCGGCGATCAGCAGCAGGGTCGGCAGGATGCCGTCCTCCGGATGCGCGATGCGTTCGAGGCCGTAGAGCAGCAAGGCGAGGCCCAGTGACGTGAGAAAGAACCCCGGCCAGTCGAGCGGCTTGGGGTCGGCCTCGCGGTCACCGGGGATGAAGCGCGCGACCAGTGCCAGCCCAGCCAGCCCAAGCGGAATGTTGATGAAGAAGTTCCAGTGCCAGGACAGATAGGTGGTGATGAAGCCGCCCAGCACCGGCCCGATCACCGGCGCGAACAGTGCCGGCCAGGTGATCAGCGCGGTGGCGTTGAGCAGCTCGGATTTCGACGCATTGCGCAACACCAGGATACGCCCGACCGGCGTCATCAGCGCGCTGCCCAGCCCTTGCACCGCGCGTGCCACCACAAACTCGGTCAAATTCTGCGAGAAGCCACAGGCGAGCGAGGCCAGCGTGAACATGGCGATGGCCAGGAGAAAAATGTTGCGCGCGCCGTAGCGGTCCGCGAGCCAGCCCGACAGCGGCACGAACACCGCCATGGTCAGCATGTAGACGGTGATGCCGATGCTCATCGCCACCGCCGGCACACCGAAGGACTGCCCCATCTGCGGCAGCGAGGTGGAGATGATCGTCGAATCCAGGAACTGCATGAAGAAGGCGATGGCGACGATCAGCGCCACGCGTCGCGCATTCGCCGTGTCCGGCTTCGAGAAGGCTTCTTTTTGTGGCGTGACGTTCATGCGGTGGATGGTCCGAAAGGGAATTCCGGCCGTGGCACCACGGCCGGAATGGTCGGCGGGCGACGACGAAGCGGTTTGAACAGCATTCGGCGGGAGCCGTCCAGACAACGGGTCAACAAACTTTCGTGTCGCATCCTTCCTGTTGTGGCGCGCCCTGTTGTGTAATGAATACAGCCTCGCCGCCGAACCGGCTGATGACACCAGCGATCTCGTTTCGCTCCTTTCGAGCAGGACCCTTGCGCATGAAACCCATCTATATCGACTATCTGAACGCTCTTGATATCGAAGCGCTGGCGATGACCGACGGCGAGATCATCGACGCGGTCGAGGCGGGACTTGTGGCGCAGGGCAAGGGTCAGACAGTGATCGAGCCCCGTGTCCATCTGGAGCCGGACCCATCCTTCCACGGCCATTTCAACGTGCTGCGCGGCTACGTGGCGCCGCTCGATACGGCGGGCGTGAAGATCGTCGGCGATTATGTCGACAACTATCTGCACGGCCTGCCGTCGGAATTCGGCATTCTCAATCTGTTCGATCCGCGCACCGGCACGCCGCGCGCCATCCTCGACGCCACCGTGATCACCGACATGCGAACGGGCGCCGTCACCGCCATCGGCGCCAAACACCTGGCGCGCAAGAATTCGAAGGTGCTGGCCCATATCGGCGCGCGCGGCACCGCGTACTGGAACGTGCGGCTGCTCGACCATCTCTTCGACTTCGACGATATCCGCGTGCATTCGCGCCGCCCGGAAAGCCGCGATGGCTTTGCCGCAAAGCTGGCTGCCGATCTCGGCAAACCGGTCACCGCGGTCGCCGACTGGGAAAGCTGTGTCAAGGGCGCCGACATCGTCGTCGAGGCATCGCGGCTGCCGGAGCCGCAGCCGCTGCTTAAAACGGAATGGATCAAGCCCGGTGCTCTGGTGGTTCCCTACGGCACGATGAGCGCGGTGGAACTGTCGCTCACCGACATCATGCAGAAGATGGTCGTCGACGACTGGGGCCAGTGCAAGGGCGGCAAGTTCGGCTCGCTGCGCGCCCATGTCGAGACCGGGCGGCTGAGCGAAAAGACGCTGCATGCCGAACTCGGCCAGATCGCCGCCGGCCTCAAGCCGGGACGCCAAGGCGACGACGAAACGATCCTGTTCTGGCATCGCGGCCTGTCGCTGTCCGACATCGCGCTCGGCAAGGCGATGCTGGCCAAGGCAGGAGAAGAAGGCATCGGGCAGAGGCTGCGCTTCGCATGAACGCGCTCGTCCTCACCGGCTCCGGCGTCAGTGTTGGCGATGTCGCATCCGTCGCCCGTGGCGGCCGCAAGGTCGAGGTCACGCCCGCCGTCCTTGAACGGCTGGAACAGGCACGAAAAGTGCTCGACGAGGCCGCCGCTTCCGGCCAGCAGATCTACGGCCTGAATACGGGGCTTGGCGCCAATCTCGGCACATCGGTCGAAGGCGACGCGTCAGCCTTCCAGCGCCAGTTGCTGGAAGGGCGCAGCGGCGCGGTCGGCGATGCTCTCTCGGAGGCCGCCGTCCGCGCGACCATGCTGGCCCGCGTCGCCATGCTGTCGGCCGGCGGCTCAGGCCTGTCGCCCAACGTCTACGCCGCGCTGGCGGACGCGCTCAATGCCGGCGTCCATCCGGTGATGCCGTCTCTCGGCTCGATCGGCGCCGGCGACCTGGTCATGATGACGGCCATCGGGCGCATGCTGATCGGCGAAGGCGAGGCCGACTATCAGGGACGGCGCATGCCGGCGGCCAAGGCGCTGATGATGGCCCGCCTCGCCCCGGTCGACCTAGCGCCCAAGGACGGCCTGTCGCTGATCAACGCTTCGGCGGCTTCGACCGGCGGCGGCGCGCTGGCGATCGCCGATGCGTTATCCGCTTTCGTCCAGCAGCAGCAGGCCGGCGCGCTGACCATGGAAGGCTTCAGTGCCAACCGCACCATCCTCGATCCGCGCCTGCATATGGCACGGCCGGCCGCCGGCCAGCAGGAAGCCGCCAAGGAGTTGAACCGCCTGTTGGCGCGCGCGGAGGCGCCGGCGCCGACGACCTTGCAGGATCCGCTGTCGATCCGCTGCATGCCGTCGATCCATGGCGCGCTGATCGAGGCGATCGACCGGGCGAGGCAGGCCGTCGAGATCGAGCTCAACGCCGCAGCCGACAATCCGCTGGTGCTGGGCGAAGACGGCGTCGTGATGTCGACCGGCAATTTCCACACCGCCTCGCTGTCGTTGGCTTTCGAGATGCTCGGCCTTGCCATCGCCCAAAGTGCCGCCGCCTGTGCCGCCCGCTTCATCCAGCTCACCGGGTCGGGCCGCAATGGCCTGCCAAAATATCTGTCGCCGGTGGGCGGCGCGTCCGCCGGCTTCGTGCCGCTGCAGAAGACGGTGACCGCCATTGTCGGGGCTATCCGTCACAAGGCCAATCCGGTGATGCTCGATTTTCTTCCGGTTTCGGAAGGCGTCGAGGACCACGCCACGCAAACACCGCTCACCGTTTCGAAATGCGCCGAGATGATCGTGCTGTGGCGGCGACTGATCGCCTTCGAACTGATGGCCGCCGCCCAGGCGGTCGACCTGCGCGACGGGCTGACGCTGGCGCCGGCCACGGCCGCTATTCATGGCGCGGTGCGCGCACTGGTGCAGCCGCTGAAGGAGGATAGGCCGCTGGGCATCGACGCGGACATGCTCAATACCGCGCTCGCCAATGGGACGTGGCAGGCGTAGCCCTGGCTTGATCCGTCGGCGAGCTGGAGCAAGGCCCAACCAACCCTAGTCGACGCTGTTCGCCTGCGGATAAAGCGCCTGTGCCAAGTCGCGGATCGCATCGGCGGTGCGCGGGCCGAAGCCGATCATGTAGGCGCCGTCGAGCACGACCAGCGCCTTGGTCTTCGCTGCCGGCGTGGCCGACAGCGCACGGTTGCCGAACACCTCATCGGCGGTGGGCCCGCCCTTGCCGTCGTTCATCATCAGGATTACGTCGGGCGCCATCTCGATCAGCTTCTCCTCCGAGGCCGCCTTGTAGCCATCAACGACCGCCATCGGATTGATGCCGCCGGCATAGCGGATGATGGCGTCGGCCGAGGTACCCGCGCCGGCGGCGCTCAGCCGCACCAGCCCATGGAAGAACACCACCTTCTTGCGCCGCTCCTGCGGTATTTTCGATGAAAGCTCGGCGGCGGCCTGGAAGGAGGAGAGCACCCCGCCGGCAAGCTCCCTGCCCTTGTCCTCGGCGCCAAGTGTGGCCGCGATCAGCGTGATCTTGCGCTCGATGCCCTGCCCGCTGTTGTCCTCGGGAACGAAGACGATCGGGATCGACAGGGATTTCAGCACCTCGACCGCCTCGGGCGGCCCGCTGTCCTCCGCCGCCAGGATGAGATCGGGGCGCAGCCCGGCCAGACCTTCGACGGAAAGCTGGCGACGGTAGCCGACATTGGGCTTCTGCGTGACGGAGGGCGGATACTTGCTGCCGCGATCGACGCCGACGATGCGCTCGCCGGCGCCCAGCGCGTCGACGATCTCGGTGACGTCGGAGCCGAGTGTCAGGATTCTCATCGCCGGCCCCGGCGCGACAGTTCGCCCCAGAGCGTCGACAACTGTGTCGGCAGCCATCGCCTTGAAGCCGCAGGACGGTGCAAGCACCGACAGCGACAACAGCAGTATCGCCGCCAGTTTGCCGGGTTGGAACCAGCCTGACCGCCCGAACCCGTTCTCGCCGCTCATCATGCTCTCGCTCCTATGCCGCTGATTTCAATGATGGTTGGCCTATAAATTTAAAGTTGACTTATGTCATCATGTTTTAATAAGTGACCCCTGCCCCGACCCGCTGGTCGAGGGATTTCCGTCATGCCAGCCAAGGTCTTTCGGCCACCGCCAGCAATCTTGCTTTGCCTGGGGGCTGCATTTCATGAGAACGACGACCAACACCGCATTGATGGCGAGCACGGCGCTCGCCTTCGTACTCGGCCTGTGCGCCGCACCGCTCGCCAATGCGCAAGAGCAGGAGCCGGAGAAGAAGGGAGCCGCCGCCAAGACCGATCGAATCGGCCAGGCCACGACCGCCCAGAATCAGCCGACGACGGTGCTCGACCTGATCACCATCTCGGCGACGATGATCAAGACCGCCGTCATTGACTCGATGGCCGCCATCAGCGCCGTCGACCAGGACGATCTCGATCGCATCCAGCCCGACACCGCCGCCGACATTTTCCGCACCACGCCCGGCGTCGCCGCCTCGATGAATGGCGACGATCCCGCCACCGCCATCAACATTCGCGGCCTGGAGCAATACGGCCGCGTCGTCGTCACCCTCGACGGCGCCCGCCAGGATTACTGGCGCGTCGGCCATGGCTCGGGCTCGTTCTATGTCGAGCCGGATCTGATCAAGGAAGCCACGGTCATTCGCGGCCCGGTGTCGAACGCCTATGGTTCGGGCGGTATCGGCGGCGTCGTGTCCTTCGAAACCAAGGACGCCGGCGATTTCCTCAAGCCGCAGGAGCATTGGGCGCTGAGCGAGAAGCTCGGCTATGAGAGCAACGGCAAGGGTTTTACCACCAGCACCACCGGCGCCTATCGCTTCAGCGACGACGCCGATGTCATCGGCAACCTCATCTATCGCGACCGCGACAGCTACACCGACGGCAATGGCGCCACGGTGCCGTGGACCGGTGAGCGCGTGACCAGCGGCTATCTGAAGACGACACTGCGCCCAGCCGACGGCCATGAGCTGAAGCTCGGCGCCATCCTGCAGCGCTACAACGACCAGATCACCGGCTCCAGCGGCTCGACCTCGCCGACGTTGAGCCGCTACGACACCAACACCACCAACCAGACCTACACTGCCGCCTACACCTGGAAGCCTGACGACAACCACCTGATCGACCTCAGCGCCAATGCCTATCACAATCGCACCCGCGCCGAGCAGACACAGGTCTGGCCCGCCAACATGATCGGCAATTTCCGCTTCTACGACGTCGCCACGACCGGCTTCAACGTGAAGAACTCCTCGCGCTTCGACGCCTGGGACATCGCCCACACGCTGACCTACGGTCTCGACTACTACTTCCTCGAAGGATCCTCGGAAGCAGCGCATTTCGGCGCCGGCAAGCAGCAGGGTTATGGCGGTTTCCTGCAATGGCAGGGCGATTACAAGGAGTGGCTGCAGGTCATCGCCGCTATGCGCTATGACGGCTATGAACTGGATGGTGAAACCCGCGTGCCGCTGCCGCAGCAGGCCTCGATCTCCGGCGACCGCTGGTCGCCGCGTCTCACTGTCGGCGTCACGCCGTTTGAAGGTTTTCAGCTCTACGGCACCTATGCCGAGGGCTACCGGGCGCCGGGCCTGCAGGACGTCTTCCGCGGCGGTGGCGCGCATGGCGGCAGCGATGCCTATCGGCCCAATCTGCTGCTGCAGCCCGAAATAGCAAAGAGCTGGGAGGCTGGTATCAACGTCAAGTACGACGACGTGCTGACGGCGGGCGACCGGCTGCGCGCCAAGCTCAACGTCTTCCACACCGATGTCGAGGATTACATCGAAACCAACCTGACCGTCACGCCACGCACCGCGATCAACATCGGCGACGCGCGGCTGAAGGGCATCGAGGCTGAGGCCGTCTACGATTATGGCTGGGGCTTCCTGAACCTCTCCGGTGCGCTGATCGACGCCAAGGTCGTCAGCGGTATCTATTCCGGCCAGCCATTGAACAACACGCCGCTCGACCGCTTCTCGGCCACCATCGGCTTCCGCATGCTGGAGGACCAGCTCACCATCGGCGCGCAATATCTCGGCATCGGCGAGATCACGCGCACCAGCCGCACCAATCCGAAACTGGCGCCGGTCGTCGATGACGGCTTCGAACTGGTCAATGTCTTCGCCAACTGGCGCATCAATGACAACGCCAAGCTCGATTTCGGCATCGATAACGTCTTCAACACTGCCTACACCGACCCGCAAAGCGCATGGTCGACCACGGCGGCAACGGAACAGGGCAAGGGCCGCACCTTCAAGGTGGCGCTCACCGGCAGGATAGGAGGCTGAGCATGAGCCAGGCATCGGCGAACGAACTGGTCTGCGAGGCGCGGTTGAACCTGCGCAACCTGCCTGACTACATGGACCGCATCACGGACAGGCTGCAGAGTTTCGAAGCCGATGCTTCGCATGATGGCTGGCGCATCGACTTCCGTTTCGCCTTTGGCGGCGCTTCCTTCGACATGGAACGGCTGGTGATGCGGGCCAATGCGGCCGACCGCGACGGTCTCGCCCGCATCAAGGACCTGCTGGCCACCGCGGTCCAGGTCTATGCCAGGGAGGAAAACCCGGAGATCGTCTGGACCGGCGATCTCTCGGGCGAGACCAGCCTCGCCCAGTTCCGCGAAATGACGGTGACGGAGGTTCGCAACCTCACCCCGCATATGCGTCGCATCCGCTTTGCCGGCGAGGATCTCTCGCGCTTCGCCAAATTCGGCGGCATGCATATCCGCATGCTATTTCCGACCAGGGATGTTCCCGATCCACTGTGGCCGGTGCTGGGCGGCAACGGCTTGCCAGTGTGGCCCGCCGATGACCGGCGACCGGTTGCGCGCGTCTACACCATCCGAGCGCTCGACGTGGACAAGGGCATCATCGACGTCGATTTCGCCGTCCATTCCGGCGAAAGCGTCGGTGCCGCTTGGGCCATGCAGGCAACACCCGGCATGAAAATCGGCATCATGGGTCCGGTCGGCCGCCCGGTGCGGCAAGCGGGCTGGTACGTCATGGGCGCTGACGAAACCGGTCTTCCCGCACTGGCGCGGATGTTGGAAGCCCTGCCCGCGCAGACCCGGGGCGTCGCCTTCGTCGAAATCGCCGATGATGGCGAACGGCAGGAGATCGCCAACGCCACCGGCATTGAGCTGCACTGGCTGACGAGAAACGGCGTGCCGGCGGGCGAGGACCGGCGGCTGGCCGATGCCGTCCGCGCGGTGGCCTGGCCGAAGGACGTTTCGACCTTCGGCTGGTTCGCGGCGGAAGCCGCCGCCGCGAAAGTCATGCGCGAACACTGGCGGGGAACGCTGGGGCTCGGCCGCGACGAGACGCTGGCGGCAGCCTATTGGCGGCGTGGTGCGGCGGGGCTGATGGCGGGTTGAAGCGCGTCTGATGGGGAGAGAGAATTGAGAAGCGCTGGTGCTGCCCCTCACCTGCCTGTCGGCATCATCGATACAAGGCGCATGAAGCTTGTCCGCCGCAGCGCAGCGCAGCGCCGCTTGGCGCTGCGGCGGACGCATAAGGGGAGAACTGTTACCTATGTATTCGGTTCAATCTGTTACCCATCTATCGGCTGGACAGCTGTCATCACCGCCTTCGCCAATCATCAAAGTTGCAGGAAGGATGCCGGCGTTGCGGCCAAGCCCTTTCTCCCCGTCCCTATACGGGAGAAGATGCCGGCAGGCAGATGAGGGGCAGCGCTGATTTTGAACGATTTTCTCAGACTTTACTGACGACCGCCCGACCATCCCCACCAACACCAATCGCAACCCGGTCACCGGAAACAATCCCACCAATGTCGCACACCACCAGCGGCATGCTGATCGCGTAAAGAAACTCCGCCACGATGGCGCCGACCGCCAGGATCGGGTCCGGCCGTTCCATGAGAATGCCGGCCGGCGCCGTGCCCCGGCGGATCGCTTCGGCCAGGACAGACGACGAAGACGACGACCCCCGCCCGCTCGGCATGACCAGGATTTTGCCAGCGACATTCTGGCCAAGGCCCGGATGGGAATGGTCGATGATGTCGCCCGTCTCGGCATCGATGCCGCCCCAGAAGCTGAGCGGCTGCGAAAACACCAGCGCCTCGCCCTCCGCCTCCCCGGCCAGCTGGAAGCTGCCAGCTCTTTCAAAGGCATCCAGCGCTAGCATCATGATGCGCTCCGCGTGACATGCCCGACAGCCGCCGAGCGGACGCAGTCCTTCATCTCGGCAAAGGCCACGGTCACGCCGATATTGCCTGGCGCGTAGTGCGCCCATTTGCCGGAATTGGTCATCACCACGCCGTCGAGCCGTTCGAGGATCGAGGTGACATAAGTGCAGGTATCGGCAACCGGGATCAGGCCGAACGCCTCCATGCCGGCCAGCGCCCCCTCCTCCTGCAGTCGCGTCAGCGTCGCACGGCCGGTGTTGACATAGATCGGGATGCCCCTGCCTGGTGCTGCCTCGCGCAGCATCGGCAACAGGCGCATCCATTCCTCATGCGAGAAATGCGGCGTGCCCAGTGACACGGCCGAGAGCGGCGCGCCGTCCGGCACGCTCGACAGCCCCGCTAGCGCATGATCGATGTCCGCACGCGTGATGCGGATCGTCTCTTCCGGCGGATGGCCGTGGAACGCTTCATCGATTGTCCCGGCTTCCGGGGTGATGCCGACCGCATGGAACAGCGCCACCGCGCCGGTCGTTGCCGCCGCGGCACCCAGCGCCTTCAGCTGGTCTTCGTCGCGCGGCCGAGGCAGGCCTGAGATCACCGGAATACGGTCGCCGCTGGCTTGCCCGATGATCAGCCCGACACCGACGAACAGGCTGTCGCTCGGCTCCGGTTCGAAGGCCAGCTCGAACAGGACGCGGCCGCGCCGGTTTTCACTGAGATGCAGGCCCCAGGCGGGGGCGCGTCCAGTCATGGCGCAGCACAGGTCGATGAAGTCGCCGTAACGGTTGGTGCGCGCGCCGATCACCGAATTGGCAAAGACAATGGCGTTGGATTCACCCCAGGCGATCTGCTGGCCGAACGCTGGCCGGAACCGCGTCTGATAAGGCGCGCAGGTGAAGGTCGCCTGGCAGCCGAGCTCCATATGCGCCTTCATCAGCCGCCGCGCCGGCACTTCTTCCTCCGCCGGCATTTTCACCATGCCGGGATGGATGAGGTCGAACGAGCCGACATTCAGCGTCGTCGGAACCTGGACGCGACCACCGCCCTCGACCAGCCGTTCGACGAAATCGAGCCCGGCTTTGCCGTGGTAGAGGCAGCCGTCGATATGAGCGCCGGCAATGTCGAACAGGCTGCACGCCCCGACCGCATTGGAAAAGGCGACGAGGATTTTCATCGCAGCGGCGGCGGACGGGCCTTGCTCGCCGTCGAGCATGGATTGGTCGCGCGCCGTCAGTTCAAGCATCATCGTCAGCTCCCCATTGAACATTCCGAGATTGCAGTCCGCCTGGCAAGCTGGAGGATGCCTCAGACACCAGGCCTGCGGTCCCGAAGTGATCAATAAAGGCCCGGAGGAGTCCGAGGCGCGCCAATGGCTTCGGAAAATACAGAAAGAAACCGGGACGAAGCGCGCTGTATGCAGGCAGGACTTCCACAAGATCCCCTCGCCTCAGATCTTCCGCAACGCCTGCGCGTAGCGACCAGCCGATACCCAGGCCTTGTCTGGCAGCTTCCACGATAGTCCGCAGATCGTTGAGGACAAGTCGCCCGGCTACCTCAACCGAAACTTCTGCCCCCTCCATCAGAAAGCGCCACTCGGCGATCCGTCCAGAAGAAACCTGCCGATGGCGGATACAGCTGTGCGACAGCAGATCACTCGGATGTATCGGATTCCCGTGCTGCTTCACATAGTCGGGCGAGGCAACATAGGCTCCGTCCAGTGGCGGCGTCAGCCGCCGCGCGATCATGTCGTTTTGAAGGTAATCGCCTAGCCGAATTCCGGCATGAAAACCCCGGGAGACGATATCGACCAACCCCTCGTCTATCGAAAGATCCAGAACCACATCGGTGTAGGCAGCTTGGAACGCAGTCAATCGGGGCGCGATGATCAATTGCCACGCCCGGTACGGGAGAGTGATGCGCAATTGTCCCGACCGGGCCTTGCCGACTTCCCGCGCTGTGTCCAGTGCTTCTTCGATGCCGCCGATCAGATGACGCGTGCTGAGAAAGAGCGTCCGGCCGGCATCCGTCATCGTGACCGAACGAGTGCTGCGGGTAAAAAGCGCCGTGCCGAGCCGATCTTCAAAAGCCTTGAGCTGAAGCGAGACCGCAGGCGGATTTACGCCAAGCGCGCGTGCCGCCGACCGCAGCGATCCGTGCTCGGCGATGGCAAGGAAAGTCTGGAGGCCCGAGAGCTCTATCCGAGCCATTGATTAAGAAAACAAACCATATTGATAATATTATGCCGCCTAGCCGAAATTATCAACAGCTGCAAAGCTGCGGATCACCGCTGGAGGCGATCAATGACCATCCTACCGAACGAACGCGCTTTGCCGGCGACCGGCGTGATTGTCATTCTCATCACCGTGTTTGCGATGGCGTTGACCGACGCATTTGTGAAGTTCTCCAGTGCGAATCTGACGCTTTGGCAGATCTATGTCCTGCGCTCCGTCATCGCGATACCGGCCTTGCTGCTGCTCACGCGCCGCGCGGTCTGGCCATCGGCCCCCGGGTGGGTGGCGCTGCGCAGCGCCTCGCTCCTGTTGATGTATCTTGCGATCTACGCCGCCATCCCCATCCTTGATCTCTCAGTCATCGCGGCCTCGCTCTACACCGCGCCCTTGTTCATTGTGCTGCTTTCGTCGCTCGTGCTTGGCGAACCGATCGCGCGGTACCAATGGACAGGCATCGTGACGGGGCTTGTCGGTGTGCTATTGATTGTACGCCCGGCAGCTTCCGGCTTTTCACTATTACCGTTGATACCTGTTGCCGCCGCGTTCCTCTACGCGATCGCCGCGATTGTCACGCGCGCGAAATGTGTGCGGGAAACACCGATGACCATGGCCCTGTGGTTGAATGTGACCCTGCTGATCGCCGGAACCATCGCAAGCCTTGCCATTGGCTTTGCCGCGCCATTGCCCGCCTATCCCTTCCTGTTCGGCAGCTGGGCCGCCATGGGCACGCGGGAATGGCAAATCATCGCTGTTCTTGCAGCGCTGATCATCGGCGTAAGCATCGGGTTGGCCCGAGCCTACCAGTCACCGAAACCCCAGATCATCGCGACATTCGACTACGCATATCTGATCTTCGCGGCATTCTGGGGCTATGTGTTCTTTGGCGAGGTCCCAAGCCCACTTACAGTTACTGGAATGGCGCTGATCGCATTCGCCGGCGTCATGGTGCTATGCACCGCATCACCGCCAGAGAAACGGCAAGATCGGCCGGGCGACCCGGAACAATCAAATCTGTGAACGAGTGAGCGTTGCCCTACCCCGCCGCAATCAACACCGTGCTCTCCGGCGACCACCTCAGCACCACATCCTGACCTTCCGCCAGCCTGTCGGCGCCGGTATTCTGAACGATGACCTTCAGCGTCTGGCCGGCGCGCTCGACAAAATATGTGCTGTTATTTCCGGCGAAGATGCGCTTCGAAACCTGGCCCTTCAATGTGTTGGCATGGCCGTCTGAAGCCCCCGCATCAGTGGCAATCCGAATGCGCTCGGGGCGCACGGCGCAGCTGGCCTTGGCGCCGGCAGCAAGCGTCGGACCGGCGCCGGCAGCAATTGCCGTGCCGTCCGGCAGGCGGATGCCATTGCCTGTCGAGTCGCCGCGAAAGATGTTGGCGTCGCCGAGAAAGGTGGCGGCGAATTCGCTTTGCGGCCGGTCGTAGATTTCTTCCGGCGGTCCCTCCTGCACCAGCCTGCCGTCGCGCAATATGCCGATGCGGTCGCTCATCGTCAGCGCTTCTTCCTGGTCGTGGGTGACGAAGATGGTGGTGATGCCGATCTCGCGCTGGATGCGCTTCAGCTCAATCTGCATGTCGACGCGCAGTGCCTTGTCGAGCGCGCCGAGCGGCTCGTCGAGCAGCAGCACGCGCGGCTTGGTGACGATCGCGCGGGCCAGTGCCACCCGCTGGCGCTGACCGCCGGAGAGCTGATGCGGGCGACGGCCGCCGAGCTTGCCGAGTTGCACGAGATCGAGCGCACGCTGCACTTCCGTCGCAATCACTGCCTTGGCCTCGCCGCGCACCGACAGGCCGAAGGCGACATTGTCGGCAACGCTCATATTGGGAAACAGCGCATAGTTCTGGAACACCATGCCGATGCGCCGCTTTTCGACCGGCACCCGCTCGACGCTCTCGCCGCCAATGGCGATGCGGCCGGAGTCAGGAAAGTCGAAGCCGGCGATCTGCCTGAGCAGTGTGGTCTTGCCGCTGCCGGACGGCCCGAGCAGCGCATAGAAGCCGCCATCGGCGAAATCGATGGAGACGTCGTCCAGCGCCTTGTGCGCGCCAAAGCTGCGGGAGACGTTCGATACCTGCACGCCGGCCATTATTTCTCTCCGCCGAATTTGAAGAACCGCGCCGTGAGCAGCATGAGCGCCATCGACACGACAATGATGATCGTCGAGACCGCGTTGATCTCGGGCGTGAACCCCTTGCGGATCGCGGCGTAGATTTCGACCGGCAGCGTCGTCTGGCCGGGCGTCGACAGGAAGTAGGACACGACGAACTGGTCGAACGACACAGCGAAGGCGAACAACCCGCCGGCGATGACGCCGGGCATGATCCAGGGTAGCGTCACCCGCATCGTGACCTGCCACTGGTTGGCGCCGAGCGAGCGCGCCGCCTCTTCCAGCTCCGGCGCAAAAGTCTGCAGCCGCGCCGAGACCACGACGATGACATAGGGCAGCGCCAGCGCGACATGGCCGAGCAGGATGGCGAACAGGCCGCGCCCAATGCCGACACCGTAGAAGAAAATCAGCATCGCCGTGCCGGTGATCAGCCACGGAATGGCGATCGGCGGGAACAGCAGCGCCTGCAGGATCTTCTTGCCACGAAACTCATAGCGGTAGAGCGCCAGCGACGCCGCCGATCCCAGCACCGTGCAGATGATGGTGGTGATGACGGCGATCTCGATGCTGTTCCGGGTCGCCGATATAAGTTGATCGTTCTGCCACAGCGACGTGTACCACTCCGTCGTCCATTCGAACGGCAGCTGGTAGAAGGGCGAGACGTTGAACGACATCAGCGCCATGATGATGATCGGCAGATAGAGGAAGCCAAGCAGCAGCCAGATGTAGAGGCGTCCCAGCCATTCGAGGATGCGGGTCGTCATCATCACGCAGCCCTCCGCAACACCGGCGAGGCGACCGCCAGGATGACCAGCACGACGGCCAGCAGGATGAAGGAGAGTGCGGCGCCCAGCGGCCAGTTGAACACGGCGACGAACTGGTCCTCGATGACCGTGCCGTAGAAGGTGCCGGTGCGTCCGCCGAGGATGCGCGGCTCCATGAACGAGCCGACGACAGGAACGAAGATGAGTGCTGCGCCCGCAACCAGCCCCGGCATGGACAGCGGGATGATCACCCGCTTCAGCACCTGCAGCCGCGAGGCGCCGAGCGAGCGGCCCGCCTCGATCAGCGAGTCATCGATCGCCTGCAGCGTGAGGTAGCAGGTCAGCACCATGTAGGGCACGTAGGAATGTACCAGCCCGATGATGACAGCTGGGTAGGAATACATCAGGTCGATGTTGATCTTGAACGGCAAAACCGCGTTGAGCGCCGTATCCAGAATGCCGCCTTCGCGCAGCACCATCGCCCAGGAGAAGATACGCACCAGACCGTTCGACCAGAACGGCAGGATGACGAGCAGGAAGATCGCCTCGCGGCTGCGTCCCTTCAGCACCTTGGCCAGCACGTAGGCCGCCGGATAGCCGATGACGATGCACCACAACGTCACCTCGAGGCCGAGCCGGAGCGATGCCAGCAGCAGCTTGAGATAGAGGCTTTGCGAGAAGAAGGCGGCATAGTTGCCGAGCGTGAAGGCCCACGGCTTTCCCGACAGCGGCAGGTCGGTCATGAAGGAGAAGAAGACCATGGCGGACAGCGGCAGGAAGATCGCCACCGTCAGCCAGAGATAGGCTGGCGCCAGCAACGGCAACGCCTTGCTCAGTCCGCCACGCGACGCGGTCGCACCCTCTGCCATGATACCCTCCTCCCCAGGATTGAAGAACCAGCCGGCGCGAACCGCCGGCTGGTTCGGACGTGCGTCTTACTTCACGTCGACCTTCAGCTGCTGCCAGAGCGCCAGATAGGCTTCGCGCTGGGCGTCGGTGATCGGCGCCTGGAACTGGATGCGCTTGGCCACCGCCGGATCACCCATCACCTTGCGGTTGAAGGAGTCCTCGGGCAGCGCTTCCACCGCCTTGGTGTTGGCCGAAACCGGAGCACCGACCTTGGTGACCCATTCGACATAGAACTTCGGGTCGATCATGTAGTTGATGAAGGCTTGTGCGCCTGCGACGTTCTTGGAACCGACCGGAATGGAGAAGGCATCGAGCCAGGCGACGGCGCCTTCCTGCGGAATGACCAGCGAGACCGGCAGCTTGAAATGCGTCTTGGCGCGGTCGGCCGAGCCGCTCCAGTAGGTGCCGATGTCGATCTGGTTGGAGGCGACCATCTGGTTCCAGTCGTTCTCCGAGCTCCAGAAGGTCTTGATCTGCGGCATCAGTGACGTCAGCTTCGCCTTGACGGCACCCATGTCCTTGATGTCGTTGATGTTCTGGCCGGTGGCGATGGCGCCGAACTGCACCGCCTCGACAGCGTCGTCGCGAATGACCACGCGGCCCTTGTGCGCGGGATCCCACATTTCGGCAATGCTCGTCGGCGGCTTGTCGAAGGACTTCTCGTTGATGGCCAGCGCGGTCAGGCCCCAGACCCACGGCACGCCATAGACCTTGCCGTCATGGTCGAGCATCGGCGAGCCCGCCTTGTCCTTGCTGATATCGGCGTAGTTCGGCAGCTTGGAGGTATCGATCGGCTGGATCAGCTTTTCCGACATCGCCTGGTCGTTGAAGGCTGCGTTGATCATGACGACGTCGTAGAGGCCGGGATTGGTCCGGAGCTTGGTCAGCATTTCCTGTTCGGAATTGAAGAAGTCGTTGACCACCTTGTTGCCGGTGGCCTTTTCGAAGGCGGCGATGGCCCAGGGTTCGTCGGCGCCATAACCCTTCCAGTTGAGCACATGCACTTCATCGGCCTGGGCGGCAAAGGCCAGTGCGGAGGTGAAGACGGCGGTTGCCGTCAACAGGGCAGTCAGATTGGGCATGCGCATGGTTCGTTCCTCTCTTTGGTTCGCCCGGTTCCCGGGCTTGTCAGGCTGTAAGATGGGCCTCTTGGTTCCGGCCTCCGCTGGCTGCGGCATGGCTCAGGAATGTCTGGATTTCGGCGTCGGTCGGCGCGGATGAGCCACCATGGCGGGTGACCGAAAGCGCCGCCGCGGCATTGGCGTGACGAGCCGCCTCGAAAGGCCGCACGCCGCGCGAAAGCGCGCTGACGAAGGCGCCGATATGCGTATCGCCGGCGCCGTTGGTATCGACGGCCGCGACCTTGAAGCCCGGAATGGTCCGGGCGCTGCCATCGGCCAGCCGCACATGGCAACCCTTGGCGCCAGCGCGGATGACGACGCCATCGGCCTTCGGGCAATGTTCAGCCAGAAGCCGTGCCGCGAGCACCTCGACATCGCCCGGACCGGCAATGTCGGCGGCTTCCGTCGTGTTGCAACTCAGCCAGGTGGTGCGGGCAAGCACCCGCGACAGGACGGGACGCGGAATGTCTGAAATGACCGGCGTCGGATCGAAGACGAAAGGTGTTTGCTCCGGCAGTGCCTCGATCCAGTCGGTGAGCGCGTCACGGCTGCCCGGATAGCTCAGCGTATAGCCGGAGGCGAACACCCAGTCCCCCTGCGTTACCGATACAGGCGCCATCATCTCCAGGCTCAGTACGCTCTCGGCACCGGGCCACGACACGAAGGTGCGTTCCGCGTCACCGGAAATCATGGCGACACAATTGCCGCTGTCCATCACAGGCGATGGCGGCGTCAGCGTCTCGATGCCTTCGGCGGCGAAGGCCGCGCGCAGGAAGTCGCCATTCGGGCCGCTGCCGAGCTGGCCGCCGAACACCACTTTCATGCCAGTGCGGGTGGCCGCGACCATCATGTTGAAGCCGCCGCCGGCAACCTGGGCATAGCTCGACGCCGTCTTCTCCATGCCAGGCGCCGGCAAGGCGTCGATGCGGTAGACATAGTCGACCACCGCGCTGCCGATGTGGACGAGACGCCCGCTCATGCCGCCGCGTCCTTGCCGGAACCGGCTTTCGCCAGCCGCGCGGCCACGAGGTCGCCGGCAAGCGCGCGGACTTCGGCAATGTCGATGCCGACAAGCCTGGCAATGTGCTGCTGCGGCAGTTTCGAAAAGCCGGTGCAGGCGCCGGCCATGCCGGCGGCGATGGCGCCGATCGTGTCGGTATCGCCGCCGAGATTGGCGCTGATGACGGCGGCTTGCCAGGGATCGCCCTCGGCGACCTCCAGCACGGCGAAGGCCGCGGGCACCGATTCCTGGCTCGCGACGCCGGTGCCGACCAGATCGGTGATCAGGCGGATCGCCTCTTTCATGCCCTTGCCGCGCACTAGCGCCTGCGCCCAGCCGATGCGCGCGGCGATATCACCGCCGGTGACCCAGTTGCCAAGCGCTGTCCCGAGTTCGGCCGCCGCGATCGCCTGCTGGCAAGCAGCCCGCCAGTCCGAACCGGCGACGCCGCTGCTTATGGCGGCGGCAACGGCACTTGCGGAGGCAATCGCGATCGAGGTGTTGTGCGTGGCGCGGCAGGTTTCCGCCACCTTGGCGACCAGAGCGTCGAGCGGCGCCAGCGGCATCATGATGCCGACCGGCGCGATGCGCATGGCCGCGCCGTTGGTGTCGCCACTGCGCCCGGCTTCCTCGGCCGGCGTGCCGTTGTTGATGGCGTCGATGGCGCGCTTGGTCGACGGACCCAGAAGATCGTAGCTGCCGCGCGCCTTGACCTCGCGCTCCCAGTCGAGCAGTGCGTTGACCCAGCGCGTGTGGTCGAAGCGCTCGCCGGATTCAATCAGGATGCGGCCAAGCAGCAAGGCCTGCTCCGTATCGTCGGTGATGGTGCCGGCCACCAGCCCCTTCGACACCGGATGGTCGGCGAAGGGCGCGACGAAATCCTCGACATGGCCGTAAACAGCCGCGATACGGGCCGGCGACAGAAGCTGCGTCGGCATGCCCAGCGCATCGCCGAGCGCCCCGCCGATCAATGCGCCCATGGCGCGGTCGAGCGTATCCGTGGCTTTGTTCGACATCGCTCAGAACCTCATATGCAGCGCGAAATGCGCGGGGTTGAGCAAGCTGGTGACATATTCGATCGGCCGGTCGTCGGCGGCGCGGGTCAACCGGCGTCCACGCAGGAACGGCGTGCCCTGCGGGCAACCGAGGATGGCGGCGTCGTCGGCATTCAGCATCTCGATCTCGATCCATTCCTCGCCGTGATCGGGCACCAGCCCGGCGGCGCGCAGCGTCTGGTGCAGCGATCCCTCGCGCAGGCCGCGCAGCGGCACGTCTTCGAGTTCCGGCGACAGCGGCAGGCGGCTGCGCTCGATGGAGATCGCGTGGCCATCGCTGGCATTGGTACGCACCCGGTCGACGGCGATGAAGAACGGGCTTTCTATGCCAAGCAGCGCGGCAAGATCGGCGTCCTCGATCACCTCCAGCCGCAGCGTGCGGGTCTCGGCATTGGCGCCGGCATTGGCCAGAGCTCGCGACCAGCCGATCGAGTCGTCGACCGGCTTGCCGTCAAAGGTGACGAAGGAACCGATGCCGACCTTGGTGGTGATCAGTCCGCGGCTGGACAGCTCTTCCAGGCCTTTGCGGACGGTGTTGCGGCTGACGGAAAAGCGCTGGACGAGCTCGTTCTCGCTCTGCAGGCGGTCACCGAAGCCCAGGACGCCGGAGCGTATCTCATGCTCCAGAACGGTGGCGATCTGCTCGGGCTTGCCCGTGCCGGGAGACAATTGAACCGCGCCGCGCTTCATATGGGTACCTGTTCAGTAAACCTGTGCAGTCCTGTTCAATAAAGAGGCAAAAATGCGTTGTCAATGGTGGCGCGAGGTCACGACTGCCCCCTCAGCTAGCGACGACATGCAGGAAATTACGGGTGGAATGCGAAACGCTGGCGGCCTTTACCGGTTCGGAATCTTGCCCGGCTCGACCAATATATCCGCCTCGATGGCCGCGTTGATGAAGGCCGCCCGCGCCACCCAGGCTTCCCGCGTGCCTTCCAGCACGGCCAGGCATGCCTTGCGGGCCACCATGTGCCGCTGTCCGGTCACCACGGGCCAGCGGTTGATCAGGATATCGGCGGCCTGAGCCACCCGCTCCACATTGAAAATCGTGTTTCCGGATCGGCCAAGCGCCACCTTGACCGGCTCATCGAAACGCTGATCTTGCACCACAGCCCATCTCCCCGAAGTCGACGTCTCGATTCGCGGCCTTCAATTCCCGATGATGTGATAGGTTCCGTGCGGAAGGTGCAAGATGTCCGAGTCCAATAGCCAGTCCAATAGCCAGAAAAATCCGAAACTGATCGTCGTGATCGCGTTCGATCGCGGCGACGACGGGGAACTGTTCCCCGCCTTTGGGCCCGCCGACCAGCAGAGCGAGGATCGCGCCATCCGCACCGCCAAGGCCTTGGCGGCAAAACATGCAGGTGTCATCGCCTGGAGCCGCGATGCCGATCCTTCACTTGGCGAATACGGTCCGCCAAGAACACTCTTCGTCAGCGGCGACGTACCCGACATGGAGTGACGCTACGGGCGGGTGCGCCGGCGCAATATCCTCTCTGGTTGGATGATGGACTCTGGTTCCGCGGCCTTCGTGGCCAGGCGCAGCTGCCGTAGCCTTTCCGTCTTGGCCGCGCGAGACGCCGCCTCAAGCTGAATTGCCTGTCGCGCCTCCCGGTCGGTGCGCTGGAATTTTGTCTGACGTTCGCTTTCCGTGCTCATACAAACACAACGATATTGTCACCCAGATCGTTCCGACATCTGCATCCAGGCCCCGATCGAATTAAAACGAAATACTAATCCGGACTTCTGAGGCGGAACTGTTTTCCATTCGGCCCGTTGTGCTTAGGGTCGTTTGTTCCAATGACCTCCAAAGAGAGGAATACTCAGATGAACTTCAAGATGCTCACGATGGGCGCGATGGCGCTTGCAATGATGACTGGCTCAGCGCTTGCCGCCGCCGGCGGCAATACGTCAGCCCTCGACAATCCAGAAAAGATGGCTCCCTTCTACACGGATTCCGGCATGAAGACGATGCGGTCCGACAAGGAATTCAAGGCTGCCTGGATGGCGATGAAAGAAGAAGACCGTGCCTCGATGCTGAAGGACTGCGGCGACAACGTCATCGGCAAGTCGCATGACAATTTCTGCGCCAAGACCAAGCAGCTCGGCGGCGCCAACTAAGCACCTCCATTCTGGCAGCATGCCGGGAACAGAATAAGGAAAAGGCGGGCCTGGTGCCCGCCTTTTTCCTTTAGGCGACCCAACCCTGCAGCGGTTGCGTGCCGGCGTCGCCAGCCGAAACTAATCCGACGAGCCGCCGGCAGCCCCATCGCCATTTCCCGCGCCGGGCAGAATTCCAAAATCCTGGGACTTGATCCCCTGCTCCGCCGTCAGGAAGCCGTCCGAAGCAAGACCGCGCCGCAGCAATTCCCGCACAGCCGCCGAGCGGCTGGGCATACGCTTTTCGAACCGCCAGTTCTCAAGCGCGGCGAGTTCGTCGGCATTCAACATGATCTGCAATCGTTCCGGACGTTCAAGTTCGGCCATCTGCGCCTCCAGCCGCTAAAGACCAAAAGTACGGTGAGTTAGTATGTGTCTCACTAGGAGTAAAATTAGGGTAGCGCTCAAACGACGTCAAGACCCGCTGATGTGCAGCTGACGCAGGACACCAATGATGATCAAAGACCGCCGGATGCACAACTGGCGCATTATGCTAACTAATTGATTTACTTGTCATTTTTTGAAATATCGCTTGCATGATGCAAGGCATCGGCGCATTGTGGATATCGGCGGAAGAACGTTCCCGAAAGGAAGGTTTCCCATGCGATTCGAATATTCCACCCAACTGCGCGAAGACGTCAATTCCAGGGTTCAGGCCGCGCTGCATGCCAAGGGCATCGTCAACATCAGCGTTGTCGCTGAAGAGGTGCGGCTGCAAAATCTCGCCGAAAATGTCGCGCTCGAAGATATCGAGTATCTGGTGATGCACGCCGCTCAACTTTTCGGCGCAGCCATCGAATTCGACGGCGTGGCCGGTCTCGACATGACAAGTTTCGAGATCGACCTCCCCTTGCGAGCCGGCCCCCTCCCATCGGAAAATGGCCATCTTGCCGTCGAGGATGGCTCTGGCATGGCGGCGATCTCTCCCGACCGCCGCTTGCCTCACTAGCGCTCTCAGGGCCGATTGCTCGGCCCGATGACGCGTTGTTGCGATGAGCAACAGCGTTGAAATTGCCTTCGAAGATCTGCGTCGAGCGATCTCGTGCAGTGCGCCCGAAAGCAGCAGGCGGCCCTGAACCCGACGCGCGGGTTGGTCTTTCGCGTCCGCCCCAGCATAGCCTGTTGCCAGCGCAAAAGAATCGCCTGACGTGGAACCGAACGCCTCGCCGGATGTTGGGCGATCGGGGTGGTCAGTCGTGACATTTTCCGTAAGTGGTTTGAAGAGCAGGCTCGGGTACTTTCGCGTTCAGTCTAGCGGTCCAGCCGCTGGAGCTGGCTTGATTCATTCGATCCTGTTCGACAGGCGCCCCGCAATTCTCTCCAGATGGCCAGACGAGACCCTATGCTAGCAGAACAGCCGATCCAAACCGACGACCTTGCTTTCCTGGCTGGCGGTGGCGATCTGGGGTGTCTTGTCGCGACCTTCGATTGGGCGCAGACATCGATCGGACCGATCTCGACCTGGCCGCAAAGCCTCAAGACCTCCGTATCCCTGATCCTGCGCTCGCAGGTGCCGATCGTCATGTTGTGGGGCGAGGACGGCGTCATGATCTACAATGACGCCTATTCCGTATTCGCCGGCGGCCGCCACCCGCAACTGCTCGGTTCGAAAGTCCGCGAAGGCTGGCCCGAGGTTGCCGACTTCAACGACAATGTAATGAAGGTCGTTCTGGCCGGTGGCACGCTGGCCTATCGCGATCAGGAACTGACACTGAACCGGTCGGGAAAGCCGGAACAGGTCTGGATGAATCTCGACTATTCTCCCATCCTCGACGAGCGCGGCCGGCCTGCCGGTGTCATCGCGATCGTAGTCGAGACGACGGAGAAGGTCGCCGCCGAACGCTGGCAGAAGAGTGAGCGCGAGCGGCAGCGCCAGATGTTCGAACAGGCTCCGGGCTTCATGGCCATGATGTCCGGCCCTGACCACGTCTTCGAACTCACCAATGCCGCCTACATGCAATTGGTCGGCCACCGCGACGTCATCGGCATGCCGGTTCGCGAAGCCCTGCCGGAAGTGGCGGGCCAAGGCTTCTTCGAACTGCTCGACCAGGTCTTCACCAGCGGCGAGGCCTTTGTCGGATATGCCCTGAAAGCGGAACTGCAGCGCACGCCCGGCGCGCCGAAGGAAGAGCGTTTCATCGACCTCGTCTACCAGCCCGTTCGCAATCCCGGCGGCGACATCATCGGCATTTTCGTCCAGGGCGTCGACGTCACGGATCGCCTGATTGCCGAAAGCGCGTTGCGCCGGAGCGAGGCCCAGTTCCGTACATTCGCCGAGGCGATGCCGAACCATGTCTGGACCGCATCGCCGCGGGGCATGCTGGATTGGTTCAATCCGCGCGTCTATGAATACTCAGGCGCAGCGCCCGGCGAACTCGATGGCCAGGCATGGGCCGTCATCGTGCACCCCGACGACATCGGTTCGGCCGCCGAGAAATGGGCTGACGCCCTGTCTTCCGGCCTATCCTACGAGACCGAGTTCCGGCTGCGACGGCATGACGGCGCCTATCGCTGGCACATTGCCCGCGCTGTCCCGATCCACGATGCCGGCGGCAAGATCCTGCAATGGATCGGCACCAACACCGATATCGACGACCAGAAGCAAGTGGCGCAAGCACTGCACGAAAGCGAGCGCCGGTTGCAACTGTCGCAGAACGCGGCCGGCATCGCCGCGCTCGAACTCGATATCGCCACCGGAACCGTGGTGGGCTCCGAGGGGTTCTGGGACCTCTGGGGACTGTCGCCGCGCGACAGCGTCCACATCAGCGTGCTGGAAAACATCGTGCTGCCCGAGGACAAGGATGTCCGCTCCACCGCCGAGACCCGCAAACAGGGTTCGGCGGTGCCGAATGTCGAATACCGCATCCGGCGGCCCGACAATGGCGAACTGCGCTGGCTCTCCCGCCACATCGACTTCGTCCACGACGAAACCGGCAAGCCCATCAAGATGTTCGGCGTCATGCAGGATATCACCGACCGGCGCGAGGCACAGGCAAGGCAGGAACTGCTCACGCATGAACTCGAGCACCGGATCAAGAACATCCTGGCCATGGTCGCGGCCATCGCCTCGCAAACCCTGCGCAACACCGACATCGCGACGGCAAGCGCCACCTTCAACGAACGTCTGCGCGCGCTCGCCAATGCGCACGACATCCTGAACAAGACCCGCTGGACCAGCGCCTCGATGCGCCAGGTCATCGACAACACCATCGCCGCCTTCCCCGTCGCGCAGATCTCGGTTTCCGGGCCGGCGCTGCCGATCAATCCAAAGATGGCGCTGACGCTGGCGCTGGCCGTCAACGAGCTGGGCACCAACGCGCTGAAATACGGCGCACTGTCGACACCGGATGGAACGGTGACAATCGAATGGGCGCTCGTGCCGTCAGCCGAAGGCGCCGCGACGCTGGTCTGGCGTTGGCGCGAGGCCGGCGGCCCGCCTGTCACCTCGCCAACCCGCAAGGGGTTCGGCCGCTTCCTGATCGAACGCGTCTTCGGCACGGATTTCGGCGGATCGGTTCGGATCGACTACCACCCGGATGGAGTCGAGTGTGTGTTGACCGCTCCACAACCACAGTTGCCAACATCGGTTTACTGACTACATAGAGTTCATGCCAATGCCCCCTAATCCCGCAACCGTTCTTGTCGTCGAGGATGAAGCGTTCCTGCTGTTTGCCATAGCCGATGAACTGCGCGAGGTGGGATTCACCGTGTTTGAAGCCAGCAACGCCGATCAGGCAATCATGCTTCTGGAGACGCATCAGGACATCAGCATTCTGTTCACCGACATCGACATGCCTGGTTCGATGGATGGCCTGCGCCTTTCGGCTGCCGTCCGGGATCGCTGGCCGCCGGTCAAGATCATCGTCACTTCCGGCAAGCGCAGGCCCGACAGCGGCGCCCTGCCCGATGGTGGCGTCTTCCTGCCGAAGCCCTACGCGCCCGAGAAGGTGGCGGCCACTATCCGCCAGCTGATTTCATAGGGCGGCCCGGCGCGAAAATTCCCTGTAAAACAACAGGATGGATTCCCGACCGGATTCATTTTGACAACGCCGGACCACATATCCTCTCGTCAGTCGGAAGCCTTTCCCAAAGTGTCGGCCACCACGGCCCCGCGTTCGCCCATCGGCAGCGGTGGACCGGTCGTGGAGTCCAATGCCGTCTGATGCTCCATTTCCGCATTGATGGCAGCACCCGAGATCAGGATGATCACCGAAATCCATGTCCACATCATCAGGCCGACGACAGCGCCAAGCGAGCCGTAGGTCACGTTGTAATTGGCAAAGTGCTGCAAATAGAATGAAAACATCCAGGAGGCGGCGATCCACACCACCGTCGCGATCAGCGCGCCCCAGCTCAACCAGCGCCATTTCGCCTTTTCCCGGCTGGGCCCGAAGCGATAGAGCAACGAGATGCCCGTGACGATGGCCACCAACAGGATGGGCCAGCGAGCAGCCGTGATCAGCGTCTCCTTCCAGGCATCGAGGTACAGATAAGCGAGCAGCGCCGGAACCACACCCACCATCAGGAACAGCAGGATACCGGCGGTCAAGGTGCCCATGGTGAAGATGATCGACATCAAATTGAGTCTTAGGAAGCTGCGCTTCTCCCTCTCCTCATAGGCGATGTTCATCGCGTCGAACAACGCCTTCATGCCGCTGTTGGCGCTCCACAGCGCGATGCCCAGGCCGACGAAGAAGCCGATGCCCAGCGCACCGGTGTTCTGTTTCGCCAGGGCCTGCAATTGCTGGCGTATGAGGTCGAGCCCGGCGGACGGCAACAGGCTTCCCAGATACGCCACATGATCGGCGACGGTCCTCGGGTCGGCGACAAATCCGTAAAGCGAGACAAAGGCGGCCAGCGCCGGAAACAACGCGAGCAGCAGATAGAAGGTCGCGCCGGCCGCGACGAGCAGCACGCGGTACGCGGTCCTTGTTGAACTCTTCCCACAGCCGCCAGCCTATATCTTTCCACCCGAGCGCCGGGATCTCGGATGGCCACGCGGCGTCGCGGCCCCGATCGCCCTCCTCCGTGGCCAGCACGACCTTGCTGTTCTGCTTCGACCGTGCGGCGCGACGCTGGGCGTCGTCATCGATGATCGACTTTGGCTTGCCCGATGATTTCGATGAAGTTGCCATTGTGGTCCCAAACCGTGCCCTTCTTGCAATGAGCTTGGTTGGCTTCCGGTTCCATCGGGAGCGGAGCACATTGCGAACAAAGCATAAACGATGCTTGATGGGCGATGATCCTCGCCGCGCATGATTCGACCTTGCAGCCAGCCTATCTTGCCAAGCTGAACGATCAGCAGCGCCTGGCCGTGGAGCATGGCGACGGACGCATCGCCGGACCGTTGCTGGTGATCGCCGGCGCCGGTTCCGGCAAGACCAACACGCTGGCGCACCGCGTCGCCCACCTCATCGTCAGGGGCGCCGACCCACGGCGCATCCTGTTGATGACATTTTCGCGCCGCGCCGCGTCCGAGATGGCCAAGCGTGTCGAGCGCATCGCCGGTGAAGTGCTTGGCCGCGATGCCGCTGTTATCACCGATGCGCTGACGTGGGCCGGCACCTTCCACGGCATCGGCGCCAGGCTGCTGCGCGACTATGCGCTGGAGATCGGGCTCGACCCTGCCTTCACCATCCACGACCGCGAGGATTCCGCCGACCTGATGAATCTGGCGCGCCATGACCTTGGCCTGTCGAAGACCGAGGCGCGCTTTCCGACCAAGGGCACTTGCCTGGCCATCTATTCGCGCGCCGTCAACGCGCAGGCGCCGCTGAATGAAGTCCTGGGATCGGTGTTTCCCTGGTGCTCCGGCTGGGCCGAGGAGTTGAAACAGCTCTTCGCGGCCTATGTCGAAGCCAAGCAGGCGCAGAACGTGCTCGATTACGACGACCTCCTGCTCTACTGGGCGCAGATGGCTGCCGAGCCTGAAATCGCCGGTCATCTGGGCGAGCGGTTCGACCACGTGCTGGTCGATGAGTACCAGGACACCAACCGTCTGCAGGCGTCGATCCTGCTGGCGCTGAAGCCTGACGGCGCCGGCCTGACGGTGGTCGGCGACGACGCGCAGTCGATCTATTCGTTTCGCGCCGCCGAAGTCCGCAACATCCTCGATTTCCCCCGACAGTTCGCCAGGCCTGCCGAAATCGTCCTGCTGGAGCGCAACTACCGTTCCACCGAGACCATCCTCGCCGCCGCCAATGCGGTGATCGACGGGGCTTCCGAGCGTTTCACCAAGAACCTGTGGTCCGACCGCAAATCGCTGCGCAAGCCGGAACTGGTCACCGTCCGCGACGAGGCGGACCAGGCGAACTATGTCTGCCAGGCGATCCTGGCCGAGCGCGAGGCAGGTACGGCATTGAAGTCGCAGGCCGTGCTGTTTCGCGCCTCCCACCATAGCGGGCCGCTGGAGATCGAGTTGACCCGCCGCAACATTCCCTTCGTCAAGTTTGGCGGCCTCAAATTCCTCGATGCCGCCCACGTCAAGGATGTGCTGGCGGTGCTGCGCTTCGCCGAAAACCCGCGCGACCGTGTCGCCGGCTTTCGTGTGCTGCAGCTTCTGCCGGGTATCGGTCCATCAGCGGCAACCGCGATCGTGGAGAGCATGGCCTCGGCGCTCGACGAGACCATGGGTCTGGCACGCTACCGGCCGCCGCAACGCGCCGCCGATGACTGGCCGGGCTTCGTCGACATGTTCTCGCAGCTCCGGGCCGGATCCGGAAAATGGCCGGCCGACCTCGAACAGGTGCGGCTGTGGTATGAGCCACATCTGGAACGCATGCATGAGGACGCGACGACACGCCGTGCGGACCTGCTGCAGCTCGAACAGATCGCCTCCGGCTATGCCTCGCGCGAGCGCTTCCTCACCGAGCTGACGCTCGATCGTCCGGACGCCACCAGCGACCAGGCCGGTCCGCCACATCTCGACGAGGACTATCTGATCCTGTCGACCATTCATTCGGCCAAGGGCCAGGAGTGGAAGAACGTCTTTGTGCTCAACACCGTCGACGGCTGCATCCCGATCGACCTCGGCGTCGGCAGCAAGGACGAGATCGACGAGGAGCGCCGACTTCTCTACGTGGCGATGACGCGCGCCAAGGACGGTCTGCAGATGGTCATGCCGCAGCGCTTCTTTGTCCACGGCCAGGCGGCGCGTGGCGACCGTCACGTCTACGCCTCACGCACCCGCTTCATCCCGGCCTCGATCCTCGGCGCCTTCGAACAGACGACATGGCCGATCGCTCAACTTGCTGAAGGCAGGTCGCCACGGCCCGAGATTCGTGTTGATATTGGCGCGCGCATGCGTGGCATGTGGAAATAGGCTGCCGGCGCAGGAACGTTTATCGACCGAACCCGTTCACTTGCTCGGCAACCCGAGTGAACGATGCAGACGGAAGCGCCATGCGCCGCGGGAGGCGCTTTCTGAAGTCGGGTTATCGCGCGGCGTTGGGACGACGGAGGCAGGAAGTGACAACGGACCGGCAGGAACGCATTCGCAATCGCGCGCATCAGATCTGGATCGAGGAAGGAAAGCCGTTTCACCAGCACGAGCGCCACTGGGAACAGGCGACAGCTGATATCAACAAGGAAGACGCCGAAGGTTCCGGCGCGCATTCCGACCCGGCGACGGCGGGCTCCGCCGAACGGGTGGCCGGAGCTGGCCCAGCCCTTGCCGAGCACTTCAAGGATGCTGCCAAGCCGGCTGGCCGAAAGCCGAAACGCGCCGACAAGTAAGACGACCAAGCCGACGACGGATTCAGAGGCCGCGCGTTTTCAACGCGCAGGGAGGCACTATGCGCAAAGAACTGTCGGACATCCGCAAAGCCCTGAAGAACGATGTTCGAACGGAACTGCAGGCCAGAAAACTGGCCAAGGTTGCCGCAGCGGCCCTCAACCCGGAGGCCACGGCGACCGGAGAGAAGCTGGACGAGGCGTTTCGCCTCATTCCGGTCGCCGATCAGCTCCGTGGCGAGAGCGCGGCTGCTCGCCAGTCCGCGATCGAGCTGCTGGATGAGGCCGCAAAAGAGGCGGCCAGCAGGAAGAAATAGCGCGATCAGGACAGGGTCTAACCGAAGAAAAGATCAGGCTTTAACAACAAGATATCGCTTCATCCTGACTCGACGGCAAAGACGTGGGAACCTCCGGGCGCACCGGGCGTTCTCATGCGTCCCGAACTCCAATCGCGGACGCCATTTCCGGAAATTTTCCGACAATCCCAGGAGCCTGTTCATGCACGAGAAACTGTTTCATTCGCCCGTCGCGATAACCGTTGGTCTCGGCTTCAAACGCGAGATCGCCTCGCTGACCGAGATGCATGATTTCCTGACCGAATGGTCGACGTCCCGGCGGGGGCCGCTCTACCAGAATGCGGTCAAGGCCTGCGGTCTCGCGATCCCCGGCTACCTCACCATCGAACAGGCGCGCCGCGCCCTGGTTGCCTTTGCCGAAGCCGCCGGCATTCTCTGGCCGGACGTCGAACCGGCGCTTCCCACGCACGCCGTAGCGCGCGGCTATGGCGGCTTCGCCGCCTGATTTCGCCTGATCGGCAAAACCTGCAAGCCTGATCGCGATGGCTCAGGCGATCAGAATTGCCTGCTATCGCGGAAAGCCCGGCCCGGTTCCTCTCCGGACCGGGCTGCGCGCCAATCACCTCAATCCTATGAAAGATCGCGTCGACGCGCCGATCGTTTTGGCTTGGTCGGTTCTGGCTCGGCCTGTTGCGCCGCCAGACGAAGCGCTTTCAGCCGGGCGGTCTTTTGTTCACGCGCAACACGCTCGGCCTCGATCACGATCTGGGATTCACGCTTGGCTCGCTCATCGCGCTGCGTATCGACTTTGGCGCGGTTCATCCGTTCAACTCCAAAAAGGCATCGAAGCGGACACTTCTGCCGCGGGCAACGGCCACCTCCGCAACCAGATCGATGAGTTCCTGGTCGGACAGGCCGCAGTCCGGCATCACCGTTTTCAAGGTCAGCAAAGCATGCCGCATCGATATTGGGCTGACCGTTGTCTTTCGGCTGTCGACATATTGTCGCGCATGCCTGAAGCTTTGCTCCGGTGTCCTGGCCATGTTCACCATCTCCTCGTCTCAAGAGCATGCGGCAAGGAGATCGGAGCGGCGCTATCAAATGATAGGCGCAAGGGATTTTCCGTCCGCACGGCTTCAATCGTTCCAAGCCGAATCCAGCGTCAGCGACGCCTCGAAGACCGCACGTCCGCTTTCGTCCCTGACCTTGACCATTATTCGCGCCCGATCGCCGTCGAACATTTCGTCGCGTAAGACATCGGGAAGAATGCGCATTGCCTCGCGGCGCAGGCGCGCGCGCGTCTCGAAAACCTGTCCCTCTTCATCAACAGTCAGGCCATCGCCGTGATAGAGGTCGAGGTAATATCGAGGCATTGGACTCGGGGTTCGTATGGTTGAAGTTGCGGGCTTGCTTGGAGACTCAAGCTCCTCCCGCGCAATTTGTTCCATTGGCTGTGATGTTTGCCGACCAACAAGCGCACCCTAACAAATGTTAATGCCTGTTATCGCTCGAAAGCCTAGAGGTCCCGAAGCCGCCCCTTGCTTCCGACAGAACCCTTGGCGATCGGCTCTAAAGCCCTGTTGCTGGAGATCGCGGTGCTGGAATCCCTCTATCTGAACCTTGGCCAGCACGACGCTCTTTCCGATGCGGAGAAGGCACTGTTGGCTGGCGCGATGTCATCCGAAAAGCACTTTGCAACTGGCCAGGACATCGTCGTGTCCGGATCGCGCCCGACCTACAGCACCTTGATCCTCGATGGGCTGGCGGCACGTTACAAGGTGCTGGAGGATGGCGGCCGCCAGTTCACCTCGCTGCAGGTGCCCGGTGACTTCGTCGACCTTCATGCCTTCCTGCTGAAGACCATGGACCACGGCATTGTCGCGCTTTCGCCATGCCATGTGATCTTTGCCGACCACAGCAAACTTCGCACCATCACCGAGGAAGCCCCGCACCTGACCCGGCTGCTATGGCTCGACACGCTGGTCGACGGCGCCATCCATCGCGAATGGATCGTGGCCATGGGCCGGCGATCCAAGGCCGGACATCTTGCTCATCTTGTCTGCGAACTGTTCGTGCGGCTCCAGGTCGTCAAGCGCACCAACGGAATGAGTTTCCACCTGCCATTGTCACAGGCCGAACTGGCCGATGTGCTCGGCCTGTCCGTCGTTCACATGAACCGCGTCATCGGCGCGCTGCGCAAGGTCGGGGTGATCAGCTGGTCGAGCCACACCGTGACCATTCTGGACTGGCACCGGCTGCAGGAAATCGCCGAGTTCGACCCGACCTACCTCAGCATGATGCGCGAGCCGCGCTGAAACGAGCCGCGGGTCGTCAGGCTTCTGTACCAAAACCTATATCTTTTGCGCACGGTGACAATTCCTGGTTGCTCGGCTAGCGTGCCGTCAAAAATACCGTCAGAAAGCGCCTGAGTGCCCCACGACTTCCAAGCCGACATCGACGCGATCGCGCGCATCGATGCTATCCCCACCATACTGGACGTGGTCTGCAGAACGACCGGCATGGGCTTTGTCGCCGTCGCCCGCGTCACCGATGACCGCTGGATCGCCTGCAGCGTGCTCGACAAGATCGACTTCGGCCTGCAACCCGGCGGCGAGTTGCCGGTCGAGACGACCATCTGCAACGAGATCCGGCAAAGCCACGAAGCCGTGGCCATCGACAGCGTTGCCGATGACGGTGTCTATTGCGGCCACCTCACACCGGCGAGATATGGCTTCCAGAGCTATATATCGGTGCCGATCATGCGCCGTGACGGTTCTTTTTTCGGCACGCTCTGCGCCATCGACCCAAGACCCGCGCAGCTTAAGAACCCCGAGACCATCAACATGTTTCGGCTCTTCGCCGACCTGATCGCAACCCATCTGGATTCGGCCGAGCGGCTGGACAGGGCCGAAACCGAGGCCGCCCAGCAGCGTTCGCAAAAGGAATTGCGCGAGCAGTTCATCGCTGTTCTCGGCCACGACCTGCGCAATCCGCTGGCCTCGATAGCGGCTGGCGTCAAGATGCTGAAGCGCACGCCCGACGAGGCAAAGAAAGAGCATCTGCTTGCCCTGATGGAAGGCAGTGTCGTCAGGATGAGCGGCCTGATCGAAAATGTGCTGGATTTCGCCCGCAGCCGAATGGGTTCGAAGCTCATCCTGCGGGAACCCTATCTGCAGTCGATCGGACCTGTGCTTGACCAGATCGTCGATGAATTGCGCTCTGTTCATCCGGGACGCACCATCGAAACTGACTTCGATGTGACCCAACCCTTCTCCGCCGACCATTTGCGGCTGGCAAGGCTGTTCTCCAACCTCTTGGGCAATGCGCTCGTGCACGGTGTCGACGCGCAGCCGGTGTGGATAAGCGCATCGACCGCGGAGGGCCGTTTCGTGTTTTCGGTGGCCAATTCCGGCAGGCCCATCCCCCGGGAAATCATCGACAATCTCTTCCAGCCCTTTGCGCGCGGCAAGGGTCGGGAGCAGCAAGGCCTGGGTCTCGGCCTCTACATCGCCTCCGAGATCGCCAAGATGCATGGCGGCACGCTGGAGGCAGTGTCCAACGACGACGAGACCCGCATGACATTCATCATGCCGATCGCTTCCTGACAACAGGGCCGGGAGCCACGAAACCTTCGAGAGACGGAACCGAAAGCATCGGTAACAGTTGGGAACGACAGGAGTTTTTCCCAATGCCCAAGGCACCGGATTCCAACCAGCCAGACCCCAGCGGGTCGGGCCTGATCGATACGTTGCGCCGAACCTGGCACAGCCTGCGCACCATACGAAAGGATGTCGCCGACGGTGGCCACATCGAGACCATGAGCGATATCGATTCGCTGGTGGGCATGGCCCAGCAGGAGGCGGAACATCAATTGCAGGCGCAAGGATTCTCGGCGGGCGCGCTGGTCGAGACCTCCGAACCGTCGCCAGACGCAAAAAGCCCGCCACCTCCCCCCGAGGTGGCGGGCCCTTCGAGCGACCGGTGAGGGCATCCGGAAACCGGCCGCGACGAGCAACAGTCGTTATGGATCGCACCGCGCTCCACGGTTCGTCATTCAAATTTGACATATCGAAAGCAAAAAAACCGCCGCCTCGGTCACGGAACGAAAGGCATGGTCGGAGGTTGTTTTAGCTAAGGGACACATAAGCGCACGGCAGGCGTGCGGCCCCAGCAAACAGAGCAAGACATGCCGCAATCGCCGACGACCGCAACCGCAGCTGCAGCGGCCCCCGTAAAACAGCCCGAAACGCCCAAGCTTTTAAAGATTCTAGGGCCAGGCCTGATCACAGGCGCGTCGGACGACGACCCCAGCGGGATCGCCACCTACTCCCAGGTTGGCGCCCAATTCGGCTACGGCATGGGTTGGGTCATGCTGTTCAGCTGGCCGCTGATGTGCGCCATCCAGGAGATCAGCGCGCGGATCGGCCGGGTCACCGGACAGGGAATTGCCGGCAACCTGAAAAAACACTACCCGGCGAGCGTCGGCATTTCGATCGTATCGCTGCTCGTTATCGCCAACATCATCAACATCGGCGCCGACCTCGGCGCGATGGGCGCGGCGCTGAAGCTGATCGTCGGCGGGCCAGCCCTGCTTTACGTGGCGCTGTTTGGCCTGGTGACCGTCCTGCTCGAGGTGTTCTCCCGCTACTCGCGCTACGTGTCCGTGCTGAAGTGGATGACGCTGTCGCTTTTCGCCTATGTCGGCATAGTCTTCGTGGTGAAAGTCCCGTGGGCGACGGTCGGCTACAATCTGGTCGTTCCGCACATCAAGTTCGAGGCGCCCTACATCACCGCCGTGGTCGCCATTCTCGGCACCACGATCAGCCCCTATCTTTTCTTCTGGCAGGCCGAAGAGGAGGTTGAGCAGGTTCGCGAAGACGCCGACAAGCAGCCGCTCAAAGGAGCTCCGGAGCAGGCAAAGCCCGAGTTCAACCGCATCCGTATCGACACCTATATCGGCATGGCGTTCTCAAATACGGTGGCGCTGTTCATCATCATAACCACGGCGGCGACGCTGAACGCCCATGGCATCACCGACATCCAGACATCGTCCCAGGCCGCCGAGGCATTGCGTCCGATTGCCGGTCCCCTCGCCTTTTTCATCTTCGCGCTCGGCATCATCGGCACCGGCCTGCTGGCGCTGCCGGTGCTGGCAGGGTCTTCAGCCTATGCGCTGGGCGAAACATTCGGCTGGAATGTGGGCCTGGCGCGCAAGCCAGGCCGGGCCAAGGCTTTCTATGGTGCGATTGCCGTTGCCACGCTGATCGGAGTCGGCCTCAACTTCAGCCCCATCGATCCGATCAAGGCGCTGTTCTGGAGCGCGGTCATCAACGGCGTCGTGGCTGTTCCGGTGATGGGCATCATGATGCACCTGTCCAGCAAGTCGGCCGCGATGGGTGACTTCCAACTGCATATCGGCCTGAAAATCGTCGGCTGGCTGGCGACGGCGGTGATGGCGATCGCCGCGATCGGACTGTTCGCCACCTGGGGTTCGTGATCCCTGCCTTCACCACGCGCCGTGCTGGCATGAACGACTTCTTGCGCAAACCGCCCTCGTTCACGTTGTCATGTCGCGCGGATTCAATCCGCGACAAGACCCTCCCGATCCTGTAACAGTTGGGGTAAGAGGGCCACACGCCTCAAGATTGGCTTCAAGCCCATGTTTTACCCCATTTCGAATGTCGAGGATGCGCAGACGCTGGCGCAAGCCATCGTCAATACGATCGCCGAACCGTTTCTGGTCCTTGACGAGAAATTCCGCGTTCTGGAAGCCAGCCGCTCGTTCTACAGCACCTTCAAGGTCGATCCCGAACAGACGCGCGGCTCCCTGCTTTACGCTCTGGGCGACGGCCAATGGGACATTCCGGCACTCCGCCTGTTGCTGGAGACGATCATCCCCGAGAAGACAGCCATGGACGGCTTCGAGGTCGAACACGACTTCCCGCAGATCGGCCGCCGCACCATGCTGCTCAATGCCCGCAAGGTGCTCTACGACCACAGTTCGGCAATCACCATCCTTCTCGCCTTCAACGACATAACCGCCCGGCGCGTCATCGAGAAAGAAAAGGAAGAGTTGCTCAGCCGCACCGAAGAGCTGCTTCACCAGAAGGATGTGCTGCTTCGCGAAATGGAGCACCGGGTGGCAAACAGCCTGCAGATCATAGCCAGCATCCTGTTGCTGAAGGCGCGCTCCGTCACCTCGGAGGAAACGCGCCAGCACCTCAAGGATGCGCATCAGCGTGTGATGTCGGTCGCCGAAGTGCAGCGTCACCTCCACACCGCGTCCGGCGTCGACGAGATCGATGTCGGATCCTATTTTCCGAAACTGTGCAGCAGCCTGGCATCGTCGATGGTCGGCGAAGCCCAGCCGATCGCGGTTACAGTGACGGCCGAAGGTGGCCGGATGGATTCACAGCGGGCTGTCAGCCTGGGGCTGATCGTCACCGAACTCGTGCTCAATGCGATCAAATATGCCTTCCCCATGGAGAAGGCGGACGCCCGCATCCAGGTGAGCTACGAGACCGCGGGCAGCGACTGGAAACTGACGGTTTCAGACAATGGCGTCGGGAAAATCGCCAATGATGTGCCAAGCACGGGTCTGGGAACGGCAATCGTCGAGGCGCTGGTGAAACAGCTGGAGGCCAAGGTGGATGTCATCAGCGACACCGCCGGCACCAGCGTGTCCATCACCAGGGCGACATTCACCTCAAAGGTACCGCGGGCAGCCTAGCGGAAAGCGGCGGGTCTCGACGCACGATCATGCGGCAACATAGGATGCCTGTCTTCCGGAAATCGTCTCGATCCGGATCTGATAGAAAAGATGGTTCCCCGAAACGGTAGCGGTAGCACCCGGCTTGAGGGCTCCAGGCTCCCACCAGTTCGCGTGCTGTGCAAGCAGGGACCATGCAAATTCACGGTCATGGTCCTCAGCCGGGGTCTGCTCCAGGGCGGGAACCGTCGGATCCAGGGCTGGCCCCTTCGACAGTTCTTCGAATACACCTTCGACGACAACGCTTTTCCAACCTTGGGCACTGCCGACATCATCGACCTGAAGACAGACGCGAGGATTGCCGCGCATCCACTCGACCTTCCTGCCTGGCAGCGAGAAGCTGAAGATGAAGTTGTCGTTAAAGGCAAAATGAACCGGCACAACATAGGGCCGGTTGTCCCTGACGCAGGCCAGCCTGCCAAGCCGCGCCGACTTCAACAAGTTGATGCAGTCCTGGCGCGTCATGTCCTTGACGTTCATCGCGATCCTTCTTTCCGTTCAGGTTTTCAAATCGATCCGCCGAATGGCCTTAACAGCCTCGGCTTCGGCAACGCCGATCAATGCATCAAGCCCCTGGATGGCCTCGATGTGGCCCCGAGCCGCCACGATCTTGCGCATGACGCGCAAACCGTCTCGAATTTCGCAAAGCGTGGTCCGAAGCGTCACGGGCATTGGCAGCCTTCAAGACGTCAACGATGTCGAGCCCGAACCGGTTCCCTCAGCGGCAAAAGCAAAAGCCCGCCCGGCGAAGCCGGAGCGGGCCTTGGAGAAGGACACGAGGTGGGACCCTTGTCCTCTTTTTTCCACAGGGGGGTTTGTGGACCGCATACATTTTACCGTAGTTGCAGCCGAATGCATTTCCAGTTAGCCCGTCCTGCATCACGTTTTGCGTTCTCGCCCATCACGTTCCGGTGAGAAAACAAACGGGGGTTGCGCTCGACGCATGGCTTCAGCCGGACCGTGCCAATACTGCTGAACGCAAATCGCCCCGGCCTGACAGGCCGGGGCGATTTGCCATTTCGATTCCTGTCCGTGACCTAGTTGCTAAATTCGTCCGAGAACGACCAGCACAATGATGATGAGCAGCACAAGGCCGAGGCCACCGCCGCCATAGTAGCCGGTGCCGTAGAATGGACCGCCGCCAAGGCCGCTGAAGCCACCCAGCAGCGCAATGACCAGAATGATGATGAGTATGGTTCCTAAGCCCATGGTTTCCCGCTCCTGTATGCGCTTGCGCGCCGATTTCAACATCGCGGCCATTCGCGTGTCGCTGGAAATGTGAACGCCTGGAAGGCGTTAGCGTTCCCTCGCGCGAGCGACATCGGACTTCGTATGAACGTTATTTCCATCCCGGCGAAGACTTGCCTCAAAGCTCAAAAAGCCCGCCACTGCGTGGCGGGCTTTCCGACTGGCCGGAGGCCGGGAGAGCGTTGTCAAAGCCTCACGGCTGGTTCGACACTTCCGTCTCCGTCGCCTCTTGTCTTTCAGCGCGCCGCGTCGAGTTGGACGCGCAAAGGACGCCCACCATGCACTAGCGACGCGCGATCAGCAGGCACAGTTGCCGCAAGTCGCGGTCATACACGCCGGAGTCGCTCAACACATCGGCGCAACGCTTCTTCATGCGCGCCACCTGGGTATCCGTCATCTGGGCGACCGCAGTCGTAAGACGACCCGGAATTCCCGGCGTTCCAGGGGTGCCAGGATTTGTTCCGACACCAACGCCAACGCCGACGCCATTGCCGACGCCGACACCCGCGCCGACGCCGATGCCACCCGTGCCGCCGACATCAGCACCCAGTCCGGCGGTAACGCCGCCCGCACCGCCGACATCTGCCCCGACGCCGGCATTGACCCCATTGCTGCCACCCACGGATGCGTCAGCTCCGGCATTGACGCCGCTGGTACCGCCGACGGAGGCTCCCACACCTGCATTGATACTACCGCTGCCGCCGACCGACGCGCCAACGCCGAGCCCTGCCGCGCTGGCGGGCATCGAAAGCATGAAGATAACAGCACCACCTGCCAACCCACTGGTGATTGTTTTGATTGTAAAGGTCATAACACTCTCCCTGTTGTAGTTGCGCATAGCAGCCGGCACATCACCGATTGCATCATGGAAATACGAACAAGGCAGGCATTAGGTTTCTGGACCGAACGATTATCCGAAGGAGATGGTATTCGCAGATGAAATCATATTCTTAAAAGAAGATAATAATTTTCTAAAAAACTGTGTATTTCATATCCCTACGCCTGATCGTGAGAACTCTTCACGGATACAGAAAATATTGCACGAACTCCCGTAAAACAACCAATTTCCAGAAATAGCCGATCCAAGGTTGCTTTCGGTTGCACCACCAATTTCTTCATCAGCGGGCTAGCCCGAATCCGGGGCATATCAGCCCGTGACAATGACAAGCACCCGTGCCTTGCGTTCTGCCGTGGCGCCGCTTACCACATGCATCCTTCGGGGAAATTCCTTTGGCTCAGGGCATATGATAGCGAGATTCCGGCGCGCCATGCGGTGGCAATCGCTTCCACTCATTATCGGCTTCGCCATTCTGGCATTGATCGTCGGCTCGCGCGCGATCCTGGTTGAGAACCAGAGCGCCAACGGGCTGGCTGCCCGCGATGCAATCGAATACCAGCAATTGCTGTCGGGACTGCTGTCTCTTGCTCAGGACGCCGAGAGCGGCCAACGCGGTTACCTGCTGACCGGAGAGAAACCCTATCTGGAGCCGTACCAGAAGGCTGTCGATGCCTTGCCCGGGCAATTGGCCCGGATCGACAAGATGAGTGCGGGCGATGATGCCCGGATGCAGCAGATCATCGGCATCAAGGACGCGCTCTCTCAAAAGCTCGCGGAACTGGCCGAAACAGTCCGGCTTTATGACGCCGGCGACAAGGCTGGGGCCATGGCGATCGTGGACAGCGGCCAGGGCAGGGCCGCGATGGATCGTATCCGGGCCAGCCTCGATGTCATCAGGCGCGATGGCGGGGCCACCCTGCAGGCCCGCTATGCCCGCACGGATCAGCTCGAGGGATGGCTGCGCATTGGCTCCTTTACCGCATTGCTGGCGATTTTCCTGCTCGGCGTCTACACGGTTCGGGATTCCCGTCGCCGCTTTCGCGAAGTCGTTCTAGCCCAGGATGAATTGCACAGGAAGAACATCGCGCTCACCAGCGAAATCCGGACGCGTGAGAAGGCCGAATCGCAAATACGCCAGATGCAGAAGATGGAGGCAGTCGGCCAATTGACCGGCGGCATCGCGCACGACTTCAACAACATGCTGGCCGTCATCATCAGCGCGATGAACCTTGCCCAGCGAAAACTGGCGCGCGGCGAGCACGACATCCTGAAATTCGTCGAAGCGGCGACCGACGCCGCGACGCGCGCCGCCAATCTGACGGCGCGACTGCTCGCCTTTTCACGCCAGCAGCCGCTGGCTCCGCAGGTCGTTGACGCCAACCGTCTGTTGACCGACATGTCCGACCTGCTGCGCCGGGCGCTGGGCGAAACAATCCGCATCGAAACGGTTCTGGCCGGCGGCCTGTGGAAGACCCATGCCGACCCGAGCCAGATCGAGAACGCCATCCTCAACCTCGCCGTCAACGCGCGCGACGCCATGGGCGACGGCGGCAAGCTGACGATAGAAACCGCCAACAGCCATCTCGACGACAACTACGCCTCCGCGCATACGGAAGTGACCGCCGGCCAGTATGTGATGATCGCCGTCACCGATACCGGCTCGGGCATGTCGCCGGAGGTCATGGCCAAGGCGTTCGAACCTTTTTTCACCACCAAGGGCGTCAACAAGGGCACCGGCCTCGGCTTGAGCCAGGTGTTCGGCTTCGTCAAGCAGTCCGGCGGCCACGTCAAGATATACTCCGAACCTGGGGAAGGCACGACGGTGCGCGTCTACCTGCCCCGCTTCTTCGGTGCCGAAGGGACAGCCTCGCCCGACGGTCCGGCCGAAAAACCCGCCAGACCGGCGACCGAGACCATCCTTGTGGTCGAGGACGACGAGCGCGTCCGCGCCTCGACCACCGATGCGATCCGCGAGCTCGGCTACAGCGTCATCCATGCCGGCAGCGGCGAGGAAGCGCTACGCAAGCTCGATGAGAACCCTTCGATCGCGCTGATTTTCACCGACATCGTCATGCCGGCGATGAACGGCCGCAAGCTCGCCGAAGAGGCGACCGCACGGATGCCCGGACTGAAGGTGATCTTCACCACCGGCTTCACCAGGAACGCTGTCGTGCACAATGGCGTGCTCGACCACGACGTGCATTTCCTGGCCAAGCCCTTCACCATCGACCAATTGGACGCAAAGCTTCGCGACGTGCTGGATCGGGAGAAATAAACCTCCCCGGCATGGTCCACATCGATTGGCCTGCAATCCTGCAGGCTTCGCCTCGCACAGTGGCTTCGCGGCGGCACAAACGTTCCGACGAATTCAATGAAACCGCGTCTCGGTCACACCGCCGACACAGATGCGGCGCTATCCACCGTCAGGCGGTTCGTTAGCTTCCGCTCATAATGTAGTGAAATTGCCGTCGACTGCCTTAAGCAATCTGCATTTTCGACAAGACCCAGGGAACTACTTCGCAAGATGACGTCAAAAACCGAGCTGACAGTCCCGAGCGATCCGGGCCCGAAGGCCGATATGCTGCGTGGGCCCGAAGCGCGCCGCCAGATGTTTGGCTTCTGGAGCCGTTACCAGCATTTTGCCATGCCCGTCGCCGGCGTGGTGATCGCGGCTATCACCGTCATCGTGTTGCAGCGATTCCTCAGCGATCTTTCGCTCGACCATGTGCTGGAATCGGCGGCGAACATTCCCGGCAAGCACCTCATGACGGCGCTTGCGCTGACGGTGGTCAGCTTTGCCGCCATCGCATTCTATGACGTGGTGGCCGTCGAGACGATCGCGCCCGGCCGCATCCCCAGGATCGTGTCGGCAACCGTTGGCGCCGCCGGCTGCGCCATTTCCAATGCACTCGGCTTCTCGCTGCTGACCGGCGGCATGCTGCGCTACCGCATCTATGCCGGCGAAGGCATTGCGCTGTCCGATATCGGCCGGATCATCGGCACCTCATGGCTGGCGATCTGGTTCGCGTTCACCGTCATGATTGCCCTTGGCCTGGTGCTCGATCCCGCCCGCACGCCGTTCATCGACCAGCTCGATCCGCGCCTCGGTCTCGCGCTTGGCATTCTTCTGATCCTTGCGATCGGTTTCCTGGTCGGCTGGCTGTCGCGCGGCGAGCGCACGCTGACAGTTGGAAAGATCTCGATTCGTCTGCCCAATTCACGCGGCGCGCTGACGCAGATCATCGCTGGACTGGTCGATGTCTGCGCCGCTGCCGGAACGCTTTATGTCCTGATGCCCGACACGGTCACCACCAGCCCGGCGGTGTTCACGCTGGTCTTTGTGATGGCGACCATCATCGGCATCGCCAGCCATGCGCCCGGCGGGCTGGGCGCCTTCGAGGCCTCGATGATCGCCGGCCTCGGGCTTGGCAGCAACCCGGACGCCATCGCCGCACTCCTGGCATTCCGGATCATCTATACGCTTTTGCCGTTCCTGGTGGCGATCGTCGGCGTCCTGGCTTTCGAGATCTACGCCAGCCACGCCCATGTCTCGCAGCGCGTGCGCTCCGCTGGACGCATCCTCGAACCGCTGGTTCCGCCACTTATCGCCGCAACGACCTTCTTCGGCGGCATCATGCTGTTGCTGTCGAGCTCCATTCCAGGTGCCACTGAACGCCTGGACCTTTTGTCCGACCTGTTGCCGCTTCCCTTCATAGAAGTCTCGCATCTGGCCGCGAGTTTCGTCGGCATCGCCATGCTGATCCTGGCACGAGGCCTCGCGCGCCGGCTTCAGCAGGCCTGGGCGGCTTCGCTCCTCCTCTTCATCCTGGGAGCCGTCTTCTCGATCGGCAAGGGCCTGGACTGGGAAGACGCCATGGTTCTGCTGGCCATGTCGGCAATCCTGATCGGTTTCCGCAAATCTTTCTATCGCCGTCCCATCGAGGGCGTCGGCCCCTTGTCTTGGGGCTGGCTGGCCAGCGTCATCAGCATCGTCGCGATCTCGATCTGGCTCGGCTTCTTCAGCTATCGCAACGTCGAATATTCCAACCAGCTATTCTGGCAGTTCGCTGTCGACGGTGACGCGCCCCGCTTCCTGCGCGCAAGTATCGTGATCCTGATCGCGACGGCGGCCGCCGCGCTCCACACGGCCGTCAATCGAAATGCCATAGACCGCAAGCAACGCATCGAGATCCCTCCGGCCGTCGGCGCCATCGTCGCCTCCTCGAACGTCACCCATGCGGCCCTGGCCATGCTTGGCGACAAGCAGTTCCTGATGTCGCCGGACGGCCGCGGCTTCATCATGTACGCACGCTCCGGTGGCAGCCTTATCGCGCTCGGCGGCCCCATCGGTCCGATCGAAGGCGACACCGACCTCGCCTGGGCCTTTCACGATCTTGCCGATCGCTCGGCCGTCCGCACCGCCTTCTATGGCGTCGAGCCAGGGCATCTGCCCATGTATCTCGACATGGGCCTGGTCGCGCTCAAGCTCGGCGAGGTCGCCCGCGTCGATCTCGCGGCGTTCAACCTTGATGGCGCCCGCCGCCAGCCCTTGCGCTACGCCGATCGCCGCGCCGAAAAGGACGGCCTGGTCTTCGAGGTCGTCAAGGCATACGACGTCCCGCCGCTGCTGGGCGAGTTGCGGGCCGTGTCGGATGCCTGGCTCGAAATGAAGGCGGGAAGCGAAAAGGGCTTTTCGCTTGGCTACTTCGAGGAAGATTATCTCAGCAAATTCGACATCGCCGTCATCCGCCGACAGACCCGCATCATCGCCTTCGCCAATCTGTGGGGTAGTGCCGACAAGAGCGAACTGACCATCGATCTGATGCGCCATGTGCCCGATGCGCCCAAGATCGTCATGGACGCACTGCTGACCAGGCTGCTGCTTCACGGCAAGGCGCAGGGCTACCGCTGGTTCAACCTGGGTGCTGCTCCCCTCTCCGGCCTTTCCGCCAGCCGGCTTGCCTCGCGCTGGAACCGTTTCGGATCCTTTCTCTACCGACGCGGCCAGAATCTCTATCGCTTTGACGGATTGAAGGCGTTCAAGGACAAGTTCGATCCGGTGTGGACGCCACATTATCTTGTCTGCCCGCCGGGACTGGACTCCATCCGTTCCCTGTTCGACGTCACCGCGCTGATCAGCGGCAGCCCGCTGGAACTCATCCGGAAATGACCAAGAGCTTGCGCGGATGACCAGGAGTTTCACGAGGCAGGCCGAACCGGCAGCAGACCGCACCGGCATGAGAGCGACAATGTCGTAAGCGTCATTGACGCGCAACCCCGCTGACAATGCGTCTCGCTGCAGGAAGTTCAAAGGCCCGCCCCTGCTTCGCAGGAGCGGGCCAAAACTGTAGGGGTGGCGTGGCTTTGTCGTCGTCAGAACAGGCCGTAGATCACCCTGTAGCGGACACGATTCATATAATCCTGGTACTCCGGCGTCCTTGCGAGGATCGCTTCCTCGCGCAAGATGCGGTGAACCTGGAGACAGGAGACCAGGGCGTAGGCCGTGAGATTGTAGAAAGAGAAACTCGACAGCAGGAACAGGATGTGGCCCACCAGATAACCGGCATAGATCGGATGGCGTACCAACCGATAGGCGCCGTCCGTCACCACGCCGCGATTTGCCGGCAGGATGGCGAAGGACCGCCCGAGCGACATCTTGCCCCAGATGACGAACCACAGCGCAAGGAACTGTACCGGTGCCGCTACGTAGAGCGGGATGATGGCTATGCCAGGATCCAGCGTGACGAACCCGGTGCCGAAGCTGGCGACCAGCGCCACGACAACGGTGAACGGGTTCCAATCGCGAACCAGCGGCCGGCGTGACAACAGCAGCCAGATGAAGGTGAGCGTCTCCGAAATCGTCAGCAACAGGACATTGAGACGGGTCGGATCTATAACCAGATGATAGACCCCGCGGTAGACGAAGAAGCCCGCGACAAGCAAGGCGGCGAAGCGGAACAACGCTTCGCGCACGTCCGTCATGATTTCGCGCTTTCGCGCTTCCGTAAGAATTGCTTTCCGCTCGAGATGCGGCAGAGCTTCGCTTTTCGAGATGAACAACGCGGTTACCCCCAGGGTGGTCCCTAGGAGTGACCGTTGCACGTTAGCATTGCCGCCGGGTTAACCGATCCGGATAGGATCGAAATAAAGCGGGCTTCCTTTGCTGATGAAGGCTTCGCAAGCCCAACAGCGTTCCTACCCACGCCATGGCACGGGTGCTCGCAGCCGACGTATCAATCAAGCGTTCTGACCAAGGCAAAGAGTTAGAGCGGTTTGCCGTTTCCGTGAAACGGTGAACCGCGCTACGGCATCAGCACTGCATCAGCGACGGCGAAGAACACCACTGTACCCACGATGAACACGCCCCATCCGATGAGCGAATGCCGGACCGCGGCCTTTCTCTCGGCGTCGGAGCGTTTGTCGTTGTCAAATTCAGCCATTCCGGCCCCCTCTATCTCCTGACTATATCAGCCCTTTAGTAGATGCTGGCGACGCCTGCAACCGGCTGGATCGGCCAGCCACGAGCCCCAGTCACCACGGCGGCGCCCATCGTGTTTTCGGTCAGTCAGCACATTGATCGGATATGGGAAAGTTGTTGGGTGGGGCTGTTCCTCCCACGATCTCGAAACGGCCGTGATGCGAAAAACGCAGGCAGCCGATCGTCATTGCAATTTCTGCTTGCATTTTTCTTGGAACAAAGGAAGAACTGTGTCCGATTGGCCGCGTGGGAGCGGTTGAAGGTTTTCGGGGGAGAGCCAGCAAAATGACAGGTTGGGCGCGCGCGTCGATTGGTTTTGCGCGAACTCGGTTGGCGGGCGGATCACTGATGGCGCTTGCCGTTCTGCTAGTCTTGGCGCTGCCAGCGATGGCCGACGGCAAAGACGCATCGATTGCGGCGGAGAATACTGGCGAAGCCGGCGCCGCCAAAATCTTGCTCGAGCGCGGCATGGTGCGACTGTCGAAATATGGCATAGACGGCGCCATCCTCGATTTCGACAGCGCAATCAGGCTCGATCCTAACAATGCCGATGCCTATTTCAGCCGCGGCCGGGCCAAGACACTCAAGGGCGATGATGCCGGAGCCGCCGCCGACTGCCAGCGCGCCGTCGAACTCGATCCGAAACGGACGGGGAGCTGTGGCGAACAGGTTGCCGGCACGCAAAGCAAGCCGGCGCCGACGCCAGAAAGCCAACAGTCGAGGCGGCCCGCCGCCGCTCCGAACATGGCCGCCACGGAAGATACACTGGTCGCAAGGGCCTTGGAGGCGACCGACCCGCAAGCTCTGGAATTGATTCTGGGCGGCGATGCCTTTCTGGACATGGGCAAATACGACAACGCGATCGGCGCGTACAACCAGGCGATCAGACTCGACCCCAACAACCGGTTCGCCTATTTCGGCCGCGGCAAGGCCTGGGCCGCCAAGCGCGTCTACGAGCAGGCGATCGCCGACTACGACAAGGTCATCGAGCTTGCTCCCAATTTTGCCGCCGGGCATTTTCGCCGTGGCCTCGCCAAGGTCACGTCAGGCGATGCCGAGGGCGCCCTTGTCGACTGCGACCACGCCGCCAAGCTCGATCCTGCCGCGCGGGACGCCTTCTTCTGCAAGGGCATGGCCTGGCATGCGAAGGGCGAAGCCGGGCGAGCGGCCGCTGCCTATTCGGTGGCGATCGAGATCGATCCGAAAGACGACGCCAGCTACTATGGGCGCGGCATGGCGCGGGCCGATAGGAAGGACTATGACGGCGCCATCGCCGACTTCGACCGGGCACTCAAACTCGACCCGGACAACACCGACTATCTCGTCAGCCGCAAGGCGGCGGCAGCGGCGAAAGTTGAAAGCTATACGGCAGCCGCCATGGCGCCTGCGGCAAAGCAGGGTGCCAACGACAGAACCCAGTCCGACGTCAAAGTGTCCACCGCCAGGATGGCGGAACTCATTCAAGCGACCGACCCACGCGTTCTGGTCACAGTGCAAAAGGGTGACAACTTTTCGGATGCGGGGCAGTACGACCAGGCAATCGGCGCATACGGGAAGGCGATCGCGCTCGACCCCGACAGCGCCCTCGCCTATTTCGGACGCGGCAATACCTGGTCGGCCAAGCGAGTCTATGATCGGGCGATTGCCGACTATGACCAGGTGATCCGGCTCGTACCAAATCAGGCCTCGGCCCATATTCGCCGGGGCCTGGCAAAGGCCACGTTCGGTGATGCCGAAGGTGCTCTCGTTGATTGCGGTCGGGCCACCGTGCTCGATCCGAAGGCGCCGGACGCATATTTCTGCATGGGCATGACTTGGCACGTGAAGGGCGATGCCGGACGAGCGATCACAGCCTATTCCGCGGCGATCGAAATCGATCCGAATGACGCCCCCAGCTATTACGGACGTGGCGTAGAACGGGCCGACAACAAGGACTACGACGGCGCAATTGCTGACTTCGACCAGGCTATAAGGCTCCATCCGGACAATCCGGACTACGCAGTCGCCCGCAAGGCGGTAGTGGCTGCGCAAGGAAAAGGCGGTGCCGCACCTGGTGCCGTCGGCTCGGATCCCAAGAACCTGAAGGCCTTCATGGATCGCGGCGATGCGTTCTACAGGAAGCGCAAATACGATCGCGCCATTGCCGAGTACAGCCGCGCGATCGCGCTCGATCCAGAGAAAGCCGCCGCCTATGTTTGGCGGGGGCTGTCGCGCGCCGGGAAGGGTGACTATGATGGAGCCATCGACGACTACGGCAAGGTGATCGAGCTCTATCCGACCTACTTCGATGCTTACATCGGCCGCGCCGTTGCCTGGAGCAAGAAGGACCAACTGGATCGCGCCATCGCCGACTACAATCGCGCGGCAGAGATCGAGCCCGGCTACGCACCTCTCTATTTCGGGCGCGGCAGTGCCTGGTTCGCCAAGGGCGACTACGATCAAGCCATTGCCGACTACGACCAGGCTCTCAAACTCGATCCGAAGCTGGGCATCGCTCGCAAAGGCCGCCAGGTCGCTGTAGCGGCGAGAGGGAAAACACCTCCATCGAAGCAGACCGGCAAGAACGCCAGGCAGGCCAGCAACGCGGCGACAGATCTCGACCACACTCCGCAAGACGGCAACCCGGCAAGCCTGGCGTTTTTCACCAAGGGCCGTGCCCTGCATGACAAGGGCAACTACGACGGCGCCATCGCCCTGTACGACAAGGCGATTGCGCTGGCCCCAGAATTCCACGATGCCTATTTTGCTCGCGCGTTGGTCTGGGATGCCAAGAGCGATTTTGATCGCGCCATCGTCGATTACGACAAGGCGATCGCGCTGGATCCGAACAATGCTGCGACCTATTACGGCCGCGCCCAGAACTTTACCTTTAAGGAAGATTATGATCGGGCGCTTGCCGACTATGACAAGGCGATCAGCCTCGCGCCCACAGAGGCAAAGATCTATGCCGATCGGGGCCTCGTGCGGATGGGACAACACGACGACGTTGCGGCCCTCGGCGATTTCGACAAGGCGCTCAGTCTCGATCGCAACAACGTCTACGGCTATTTTGGCCGAGGGGTCATTCGGACAAGCAGGGCGGACTACGACGGAGCCATTGCCGATCTCAGCAGCGCCATCAAACTCAATCCCAAGTTTGCCAGTCTCTACGAAGCGCGAAGCCAGGCCTGGGAAGCCAAGGGCAACCACAAGCGAGCAGCAGCCGACCGCAAGAAGGCGCTCAGACTCGGTGCGAAATAGACAGTCTTCGGAGGTTCCCAGATGGCGCGTTGGACGGGTTTGGGCGTGGCGGCTGTAGCCGCTCTGTCTTTCGTTGCGGTGAAGGCACTATCGTGGGCACTCGGCTTTGCCGGCGGCAAATATCTCTATGAAACGGCAACAGGCACCGTCTCCGCACCGCCCGCTCTAACCACTGCCCAGATTCGTGACCAGATACAGGGGCAGGGGTTCCAGATTTTCAAGGCAATCGAGCAGGAGTTTCCCGCCGAATATGAGGCAATCGTTCAGAAGATCGCGGCAGTGACCAAGGCAGGAGGAGGCATCGGAGAGGTGTGCGGTGCGACCAGGGCAGCGGTCACCGATCACAAAGGGCCCGGACGCCCTGAATACATCGGACCGCGATCTCGCGCTCTATATGGACAAGATCGGCGCGACCTTGTTCCACGCGTTCGGAGCAGCGAGGAGAAGCGGCTTACCGGCGACTTCCGCCAGTAACGAAGACTGGTCGATGGTCGCCACTGCGTTCATCCGTGTCGGCGGTACACAGGCCGATATGGAAGCGATCGGGAACGCAAACCAGGCCTATGACGGTCTATGCCCGGCGGTTGCAAAGTTCTATGAGGCTGCCCTGTCCCTCAATGACGAACCAGGGCGGCACGTCAAGGCCGCCCTGCTCTTTCAGATCGCCAGGAACGAGGCCGGCAGCCTGGCTTATATGCCCCTACCCCAGATACACGTTGCTGAAATAGCCAGAAAAGTCAGGCTTTTGCTTCAGCGCGTTGCCATCGGCATCGCGCAGGATTCCGGAGGAAAACAGATACGCCCCCATCGCATCGATCTTGGCCTTGTCGATCGTGCCGATGATGCCGCTTTCGCCGCGCAGATAGTGTCCATCGATGAGCGCCTTCAACGACGCCTGGATCAGGGTGGGATTGGTCAGCGCGTCCTTGTTGGCTGAAATCAAGAGGGCAGCCGCCTCATCGGGATGGTCGACGGCAAACTGATAGCCGCGACGCGTTGCTTGGACGAAGGCAGAAGCGATCTTCGGGTTTGCCGCCAGATAGGCGTCGCTGGAGGCGATGAAGGTGGTGTGCTCGTCGGGAACGCCATAGTCTGCGTAGCGGAAGCTGTGCTGTTTCATGCCCCGCAGCTCGGCGTCGACGCCTTCCCAGGTCGACACTTCCAGCGTGAAATCGACCGAGCCGTTGGCCAAAGCTTCATAGGCCGAGGTCCCGAGCGTCACAGTCTGGAATGTGCCCTCGCCGCCATCGTGACGGATGATGGTCGAGATCAGCGCATTCTCCCAGCCGCTGCCGAAGCCGCCATAGATGAGGCCGTCGAGGTCTTTCGGGCTTTTGATCTCGCTGCGCGCGGCATTGAACACCACCCGGCCCGTCTCGTGCTGCACAACGGCATAGACGGCTTTCAGGTCGGCGCCCGCGGCTTTCTGGGTGAACAGGCCCAGCGCGCCGCTGATACCGAAATCGGCGATGCGATTGCTGATCAAGGTACCCGAGCCGGTGTCGCCATAAGGCAGGATGTCGGCCTGCAGGCCAGCCTCGGTGTAAAAGCCTTTCTCGCGGGCGACGAACAGGCCGATGTGGTTGGTGTTGACCGTCCAGTCGAGTGCGACAGTGACCTTTTGCGCGGACGACGCCGATGACTGCGCGAAGGAACGGGAAGTGCCGGCAAGGCCGGCGGCGAGTGTCAGCAGCAGGGCCTGTCGGCGCGAGAAATCAGTCATCGTCATGTCCTTTGAGCGGTCCGTGGGTTGAGAATGATGTCGAGGATTTCGGCTTCGAGCGCGCCGGCCTGGCGGGCCATCTCGTCGTTGAAATCGCGCGGGCGCGGCAGCGGCACCTTGATCTCGCTGACAATGCGGGCCGGCCGCGCCGACAGTACGTAGATGCGATCGGACAGGAACACCGCTTCGCGAACATCGTGGGTGATGAGCAGCGCCGTCCAGCGATGATGCCGCCACATCTGTTCCAGCCAGCGCTGCATGCTCGTTCTGGTGAGGGCGTCCAGCGCGCCGAAGGGCTCGTCGAGCAGCAGCATGTCGCGCTGCTGCACAACCGTGCGCAGCAGTGCCGCGCGCTGTCGCATACCGCCCGAAAGCTGTGCCGGATAGTGCCGTTCGAAACCAGCCAGCCCGAATTCGGCAAACAGCGGCTCGACACGAGCGCGGGCCGCCTTGCGGCCGACGCCTTGCACCTCGAGGCCGAGCGTCGTGTTGTCGATGATGCGGCGCCACGGCATCAACGCGTCACGCTGCGGCATGAAGGCGAAGTGACGGCCATGGTCATCAAGCGGTGCACCGTCGAACAGCAGCTCTCCGCTCGCGCCGTTCAGCCCACCGGTCAGCAACTGGAAGATCGTCGATTTGCCGGCGCCGGACGGGCCGAGGATCGAGACGAATTCGCCGGCCGCCACGTTGAGCGAGACATCGGCCAGCACATCGAGGTTGCCGAAGCGCTTGCTGACGTTGCGCAGTTCGAGCCGGGTCATGACGCCCCCTCCCCGGCATGCTGCCTGTGCTCCTCGCCTGCCCCCTCCCAGGGCATGGCGAGGCGCTGGACGAGCGCCGTCAGCCCGAACAGGATCAGCGTCAGCACAGCGCTCACCGCGACCGCGGCCAGCACCAGATCGGGGCGGAAATTGTTCTTGGCCGACAGCATGTAGATGCCCAGCCCCTTCGCCGCGCCGGCATATTCGGCGAAGATCGCGCCGACCACCGCATAGGTGATGGAGATCTTCAAGCCCGCGAAAAAATAGGGCAGCGCCGAGGGCAGCCGGGCCGAGAGAAAAATCCGCCAGCGCCCTGCCCCCATGGACTTGAGCATCTGGCCGATCTCGATTTCGGTCGCCTCATAGCCCTGCACCAGGGCCACCAGCATCGGAAAGAAGGTGACCAGCGCCACCAGCAGGATCTTGGGCGCGAGGCCGAAGCCGAACCACAGCACGACCAGCGGTGCGATGGCGACCAGCGGCAAGGTCTGGCTGACGATGAAGACCGGAAACAGCGCCCGTCGCAGCGGACGATAGAAATCGATGAGCATTGACAGAACGAAAGCGGTGCTCAGCGAACAGGCAAAGCCAAGCAGCGTGGCGCGGACGGTGGGAATGGTGTTTTCAAGCAGCGCATCTCGGTTCAGCAGCGCCTGTTCGAAGACACGCGAGGGTGCCGGCAGCGTCGTCGGCTTGATGCCGGAGAAGCGGGCGTAGAGTTCCCACGCCACCAACAGCGCACCGACCGAAACGACGGCCGGCAAGGCCTTGGCGATGGCTGATGTGAACCCGCGCGAACGGGCATCTGGTAAACCGGGCACGGCACGAAACCTCTAGCGAACGGCGCGCTGGCGGCGTCAGATGGCGGTTGGGCTGTTGGCAGAGACCGTGACGTCGAGGGTTACGTGGCCGGCGCCCGGTCCGAACCGGCAGAAGGCCTCGTTCAGCGTCGAGAACACTGCACCAGCGTCGCCGCGCAATCTGCTGCAGAAATGCTTGGAACGGTCGAAGACGCCCGACTGCTTGAGGAAGTCGATGCAGCCGTAGATTTCGTCCATGTGGTCGCCGGTGCCCATCACATAAAGCGAGAACTGCACCGCCACCGGCTGGCCGGTGACATCCGCTTCCCGCACCGCTGCGATGGCCGCATCCTTGCGCAGGCTGAGTGGTCCGACCGGCCCGCCGACGGCGTCGGAACGGCAGATCGGATCGTCGGGCTCGCCGGGGCAGCCGCGCGAAATGGCCGCCGAAAGCACGCAATGCTTGCCGCTGGCCGCCGCCGCCACGAACAAGTCGCGCATGGCAGGAAACAGCACTTCGGGCGGCCCGACCAGCAAAGTCGAGATGTCGTCGGTCTCGATCCTGAGCTTGTCACGGTAGGGATCGAGAGCGCCTAATGCGCCAAGGATGACACCGACGAAATCGTCGGTCATGGGATATAGTGAAATCTGTGCGCCTGAAAACATAGCCCGCCTCGCTCCGCTGGTATTACCCAGATCAGCTTCTAGGGTTTGTGGGCTTGCCGCCCCCGTCTCAGCCCCGACCGTACGGAGCACCCCTGTGGATGGACGCCTTAAAGCACCATTCGAGCGATTGCGGAAGTGGTTTTTTCAGAGCATCGCGCGCAATACGTCGCATCAAAGCGCGTGCGCCGGCAGGAACTGGATGAATGAACGCCCGTTACGGTTGAAATAGCCGCACCCTCAAATTGATCAATCAGTCGCTGGCTGGAGCCTATGAACGAACACCGTATCCACCAGATTTTCCAGATCAGCGTGCTGCTCAAGGGCGCGCATGCGCTCGTCGAGTGCGTCGGCGGCCTCGTGCTTGCCCTCGTCAGCACAAGCACTATCGTTTCCCTGGTCAACAGGCTGACACAGGAAGAACTGATCGAGGATCCCCATGATTTCATTGCCAGCCACTTGATGAGCATGGCGAGCAATTTCTCGGTCAGCACGCAGCATTTCTACGCGTTCTATCTACTAAGCCACGGACTGGTGAAAATTGCCCTGGTGGCAGGTTTGCTCAGGAACAAACTGTGGGCGTACCCGGCGTCTCTCGTCATCTTGTCGCTGTTCATCGCCTACCAGGTCTACCGCTTCAGCTACACCCACTCGGCCGGCCTCGTCGTACTCACCGTGTTCGATCTGATCGTCATGGTGCTGATCTGGCATGAATACCGCCTTGTCCAGAAACACGGCACAGCCGCACAGTAGATCGCGCCAAGTAGTCATCGACGGAGGAAAATGAATGAGGCCGTGGAGCACCCGCTCCACGGCCTCATTGTTGCAAGCACAATACGCAGCCTCTCGGCCAGTGAACCTTACGAAACCGCCTTCTCCCTAACCGGCAGCTTCCAGCCCGGTCTGGCGAAATGGCAGGTATAGCCATTGGGATATTTCTCCAGATAATCCTGGTGCTCCGGCTCCGCCTCCCAGAAGGCGCCAGCTGGCGTGACTTCGGTGACGACCCTGCCCGGCCACAGGCCCGACGCGTCGACATCGGCAATCGTGTCCTCGGCAACGCGCTTCTGCTCGTCGCTGGTGTAGTATATCGCCGAGCGATAGCTCATTCCGACATCGTTGCCTTGACGATTGCGCGTCGTCGGATCGTGGATCTGGAAGAAGGATTCCAGCAGCGTGCGATAGCTGATCCGGTTCGGATCGAAGATGATCTCGATGGCTTCGGCATGAGTACCGTGGTTGCGGTAGGTGGCATTGGGCACATCACCACCGCTGTAGCCGACCCGGGTGGAAATGACGCCGGGGTAGCGTCGTATCAAATCCTGCATGCCCCAGAAACAGCCGCCGGCAAGAACCGCGCGTTCGGTCGAAGTCGCCATATCACGTCTCCTTTGGATTTCCCCATAAATGGGCATTGCTGCAGCCTTCGTCCAGTCGTTCAAAACCTGGAGGTGGAAGCATGCAAGCGAGGGGCCATCGCTTCGCAACGCCAAAACGCGAAAAGCCCGCCCCGGCGGAAGCCGAGGCGGGCTGCGAAGACAGGTACCATGATGGCACCCGCAGGAGATGCCTAGCGGGCTTCTGCTACATTGCTACATTGATCCGCCGGACGCATCATCGGCGGCCGCGGGCCGCTGGGCGTAGTCGGCCCTGTGCCTCAGTCGGTCATTGGCAAACACGATCAGGGAAATCGCCACCAGCGCCGCCAAGATCATCAATACGATCTTTTGGATGTCGCTCATCATCCACCCCATCTGATTTCTCGGATTGTCGCAACGAACAGCTGCGGTTTCGTTCCAGTCCCCGACAAGAGCCCGTTACGGCCGGTCTTTCCGATTGATCTCCGAAGAAAGCTTAACCTCGCCCACCATCAGCAAGAACCCATCCGCGATCAAGGCGTTTCCGTATAGAGGGCAATCACAGAGATGCGAATGATTGATGCCAGATTTGATTTGTCTGCCGAACCAAATGGAAAATCGAGGTTCGGATAATATGTTGCTTTCGCCACCCAACCTTGATGCCCCTGCATGGCTTCCGTGACAAGCGAACAGACCTCGCTGGGCCTCGAAGCCCGCGCCAGCACCGGCTTTGGATACAAAACAGCCGCCGGCCAGGCAGCCGGCGGTCAGGGTGCCATGAATTTCAGCCTCGTCCACGGCCGTTGCCGCGATTGCCCCCTCTGTCATGGTCGTGATTTTCGCCACCCAAACAGTTCGCGTCGCCGGTGCCGCAACACCGGCCATTCCACAAATCGTTGGTGATCGTCTTGTCGCATTCCGTCTTGACGGCCTGGCTGTCGGCCAAGGCGGACCCGGCCATCGAAGATATTGCGACAGCGGCGAGAAGTGCGTTTCGCAGTATGGTAGTCATCTGAACTCTCCAATGAGGTGTTTCCGTCTACGATGATGTGTCGCGCATCGAGACGGAATGGTTCACGGAGAATGCAAAAACCTGCCGCGTGACGGCCGGTTGGATCGCAGGACGAATACCCGGTTGCCTGGAAATCAGCTGCTGCGTCGGAGGGCACGGGCGGTGGTCGCGCCGTCAACCAGGCGACTCGTCATCTTCCCTGGCTTGCCTCAATCGGCAGGTCGGGCGTTCCCGGTGGAATCGCCACGAAGCTGACCGGCAAGGGCGGAGCCTTGAGCGACCAGTGGAAAAGAACGGTCTTGACCGGAAGGTTCTTCACCCAGGCCCCGATTTGAGGCGGCGGTGCGCCGTCGCCCGGCCAGACCATCAATATGCCCTGTTCCTGCAATCGTTGCGGGGTGATCCACGGCGCGAACTGCATGTTGAGATCGGTGAAGATCGACGGCTTGTCATAGGCTTTGAGTCCAGCGACCAGGGCCGTGCCGGTTTCGCCGCCAACGATGCCGAGGGGTGCCTGCACCTTCTCGTGCCAGTAGGCTTCCGCCTCGTCCGAAATCGCTTGCGAGGGCCAGCAGACAGGTTGCAGGTGGCCGAACAGATTGCAGCTCGACCAGCGGATTCCGGCATAGGCGCTGGACATGACGACGATGCAGGCCGCCGAACAGACCATCAGCGCGCGCATCTCGCGGCTGCCGAGCCGGTGGCCCAGAAAAGCAATGGCAACCACGCCGACCAGATTGTACATCGGCGCTCCCCAGGCCTCGCCGATGCCGGAAAACAGCGAAGCGATCATGATGAGGATCGCTGGCCCAAGCCCCATCCACAGCACATAGACAAGCGCGCGACGTTCGATCGGCGGCTCGCGCGCCGCATCGGCCTGCGGGGCCGTCCCTCGCCGCAACAGGCCGGATATGGCGAGCACGACGAAGAACCCGACGAGCGCCGCACATTGCACGCCGATGTAATAGAGGCGCGCGCGGTTCGCCATGACCCACGAATCCCGATTGGCGACATAGGAAAAGGGCAAAAAGTCCATGCGGAAAAGCGCGATAGTGACCGGCGTGATGACAGCCAGGAAAGCCGCGAGTGCGAGCCACGGCCACGGTGTGGCCAGCCGGCTGCGCGCGCGCGCGTCGTACAGAATCCATAGCCCGCCAAAGACCAGCAACAGGCCGGTGGAGAACTTGGCGTAGATTCCAACGCCCGCGACCAGTCCCAGCGCAAGCCACCAGCCCGGTCCGTTTCTGGTGGTGCTGCGCCACAACAACCAGCAGATGGCCGCCCAGAATGGCATCTGCGCATAGTCGTGATTGAATTGCGGCGTTGGCCAGCCAAAGAAGTAGATCGACGGCATCAGCAGCACAGCGGCCAGCGCACGCCTGTGGCCGAGAATGTCACGTGCCAGCAGATAGACGAATACGAAGGTCGACGTAACAACCAGCTGGCTCAGAAGATATTGTGGCCAGCGGAACGACCCGGTCAGGAGATGGGCGGTCTCGAGCAGCCATGCCGGAAGCTGCGGATGCTTGTAGGTCAAAAGCACCCATTCGCGCCCCCACATGAACCCCTCGACAACATCGCCGGGGGGCGCAACATCCACAAGCGCCGGCAACGCAGTCCAGAAGACGATCTGCATCGCGCACAGAAGCGCCAGCACATAAGCGGGATGGCGAGAGAGGACGGACAGGGCCGATAGGGAATGTCTGTCCTGCGCAACGGGCACGTCTGCCGGCAGCCACTTGCTCATGGAGTCTTCGATTTCATGTCGCGTTTGGATCGCACCGGGCGGGTTTTCGGCTGTGCCTATGGCATAGACTTGCGGCCGGAGCCAGCGGGAGAACGCCAAACCTTCGAGCGATGGCTGCCCTCCAAACGTTGCGGCATCGGAGCCAGGCAGCCGTCCCGCGCTCTCGCCCGTTGGACAAAGCCGCCTTTTCTGGCTTGGCGGTACACGCCACCGGGGCGGCGCGCCCGGTCCAAACCTTACGGAAATGTATAATAATACCACCATCGCAAAACCAAGATTGCAGCTGAGATTGCCGCGCGACGCCGACTTTCACCGCGAATCCAGGCAAAAAAAATGGCAATGGAAGACGCTACCCAGGAGCATCTCGAAAACGCCGAGCATGCCGAGCATGCCGCACACGAGGGCAATCCCTTTCTGACCACCGTCTCGGTCACCATAGCGGTTCTCGCCGTCATGGCGGCAACCGTCGGCAGCTTTGAATCGCTGGAAACCGCGGACACGATCAACGACAAGAGCGAAGCCGCCTATCTGCAGAACAAGGCGAGCGACCAGTGGAGCTTCTTCCAGGCCAAGAGCATCAAGAAGAACAGCTATGAAATCGCCGCCGCCATGGGCGGGCCTGCCGCCGCCCAGTTTCAGGCCGACGCCAAGCGCAACGAGGCCGACAGCGCCGACATACAGGTCAAGGCGCAGGATTATGAGAAACAGGTCGACGAGAAACTGCGCGACAGCGACGCCCACGCGAAAAGGCACCACATCCTGACATTTGCAGTAACGGTGCTGCACATCTCCATTGCCGTCGCGACGCTATCGATCATCATGCACGGCAAGCGTTGGCCGTGGATTGGCTCGCTGGTTCTGGGCGCATTGGGCCTCGTCGCGGCAGGCTTCGCCTACATCTGATCGATATCGGGCCCACGCCGCCTTCGAGATTCCCCTTCATCAAGATTTTCTCATTCACAGGATCCTGCGATGAGCCAGCATGCCGTCATCCACCATCGTGCCCTGGACTTCTGGCTGGCGCGCGCGGCGGTGCTGGTGATCATCTGCCTGCAGCTTCTGGTCATCAACGATCTGTCGTTTGGGCCGCGCTGGCTGGCGCCGGCCCTGGAAACGGCGCTGCTGGTACCCTTGTCGGTGGCGACGGCCTGGACACAGGCCGAGGCCAGAAAAGCCGCCCAGGATCATCAATGGCATTCGATCGGCGAGTTTCGCGTGCTGATCCGCAGGGCAGCCCTGGTCATGACCGGCGTCATCAGCATCATGAATTGCGGTTCGCTGTTCCTGTTGGTGCGCGCTCTGCTGGCGGGCCATGCCGGTGGCGGAACCACCCTCCTCGTTGACGCCCTGAACATCTGGGTCACCAACGTCATCGTCTTCGCGCTGTGGTTCTGGAGCACCGACCGGGGCGGCCCGCCGACCTGCGGCCTGGTCAAGCGCGCCCAGTCCGATTTCCTGTTTCCGCAGATGACATTGAACGACAGCGATCTGCGCAACTGGCTGCCGGGCTTCGTCGACTATGTCTTCCTCGCCTTCACCAATGCGACGGCGTTCTCCCCGACCGACACCATGCCGCTCTCCCCGCGCGCCAAGCTGCTGATGATGGCCGAGGCGATGATCTCGCTGCTGACGATTGCGCTTGTGGCCGCGCGCGCCGTGAATATCCTGACGTGAGCTTCGGTGCAGGCTCAGGAGAAGGCCGCACCGATCCGTTGCAATTGCGCCAAAACGCAAAAAAGGCCCGCCCGGCAAACCGGGACGGGCCTTTTAATTTTCCCGAGGAGCGGGTCCAGACAAGAAGCCGGGCAACGCGGTCACCGCGCGTCCTCCTGACCTCGCGCTGTCTTCTGGAGCCAGGGCGAAGTCACGCAGTTGCGAATTGGATGATGCCCGGAAGGCGCGCACTATCGTCCAGCCAAGTCACGAGGAGAGGACCCCATGGCGTTCGACTACTGCCACCCGACTGCACCGCACAAGAAACTGCGCATCCCCAATTGGTACGTATCGAGCCTGATGATGGACCGGGCGCTCGACGCCGTGGCGCGCAAGGTCAAGAACCTCGACCGCGAGCACGACATCCCTTACCTCGCCGGCTATTCGAAGGACGGCAAGACGATCTATATCGACCGGCACATGCCCAGCGAATGGCAATACAAGGGCCGCACGATCAACACCGACCGCTTCCTGCTATTGCACGAGGAGGTCGAAAAGACGCTGATCGACCAGTTGGACCTGCACTATCTGCACGCCCACCAGATCGCCACCCGCGCGGAAGAAGCCGCGGTGCGGGCGGCCGGCATCTCCTGGCGCGAGTACGACCGCTTCATGCAGAAATACGTGAAGACGATGGACGACGAACGGCTGACGAAGGTGCCAGACGATCTCGATCTGAAACCCTATCGTGACGAGCACGACACGGACCTGCTGGAGCGCATGGCCGCCAACGTCGAGAAGGGTGTTCAGCCCACGGGCATCGACAAGCCCGGCCTGCACGCCAGGATCAAGGGCCAGTTGGAGACGATGCTGGCGCATTCCCATTCGCACGAGCCGAAGGGTGGCGCAGCGGCGAAGGCCAAGCCCGCCACGAAGAAGTGAGTCTTGCGGCGCCAACCAAACCGGTCGACCGGATGATTTGACGAATGATAGCGAGCAAGAAGCCCACGTTTCCAATCTCGCGTCAGCGCGACCGGACTCTATCCGTCCTCCGCTCCCGGCTTGAACCTGCGCACGACCACCTCGAACACAATGTCGGAAATCCACATCGCCGACACCCCGATGAGGAAAGCCGCGGCCAGCGTCGTCGTATCGTCGTCGGCGAGCGGCAGGCCGGTGACGCGGAAATACTGCACCACGGGAAGCGTCAGATAGGCCGCCGCCAGGGCGCCGCAGATCGGCGACGCCACCATCTCGCGGACTTTGTACCGATGGCGCGACAGGGCGCGCAGGATGCCGCCGGAAAGGCCGGCGACCACCACCGGCGCCTTGATGCCGAGAGCATCGAGAAACTCGTGGATCATGGCGCCCACCCGCACAGCGCCTGACCCTTGCGATTGTGCGCGAGCATCGCCCTTACCTCCGCGTCCGACAATGCATCGACAGCGGAGGTAGAAAGCCGAGCCGGGCTCGAGATCGCGCAAAAACTTCCCTTGGCCGTGGTGCAGCCGGCCAGCGCCAGGAACATCACGACTGCCAGGACGCTCAGCTCCTTGCCCATGATCTCAGCTCCTTGCGGGCAGCATCGGCTGGCAATGCCCCTATGTCGTTCTGGACCTGGTCGGCAATGTCGCGCGCGGCGGCCTCCACGGCCGCCTGCCTGACGCGTTCTGCCTTGGCGCCGGCCAGCCTCTGCTGAAAGCCGAAGCCGAGCCCGCCGACGATTGCCGCGCCGATCGCGAGAATGGCCGGATTGCCGAGAAGGAAGGCGAGGATTGCGCTCACAGCAGCCACCCGATGATCACGCCAGCGATAAACCCGACACTGCCGCCAATGGCGTAAGGCAGCGCGGCACTGATATAGGCGGTGAAAAGCTCCTTCATTTCGCCCACCCGAAGCGATGAGCCAGCCAGTACCAGCCTTCGGCAACGACGCCGACCACCACGCCTGCCCCGGTTTCGATCACCATTTGCAGGTCGGGGTCGGTGGAGAAGGCGGAACCGTCGTCAGCGGACAGGAGCCCGCGAGCGACAAGGATGCCGGCGAAATACCGGAGCACAATGCGAACAGTGACAGCGGCCATGGTGAAGCCCTTTCAGAAGAATGAGTGAACCCAGGTGGTGATCTCGTTCCAGCGCATGGCGATGGTTGTGCCGAGGATGGCGAGCAATCCGACGGCGGCTGTGGGCTTGCCGACCGACTTTGGCGTTGATGGTGTCGGGCTTGGGGTCGACACCTCCGGCACAGCCACGGGCGGCACAGGTGCGGCAGGCGCTGGCGTCTGCCGAGGCGGAGCCGGCTGGACGGGCGCTGGCGAGGCAGCCTGCGACGCGGGCGCGGCGGGAAACGATATGACAGCGCCATCCGGCCACACCTTGGCGGCCTTGGCCAGCCATGTCCTTTGGTCAGCCAGCCCGATCGTGCCGCCATTCACCGCTTTGCAGACGCTGGTCGTGTCGTTCCTGTCGGCCAGCGCATTGATGTTGCGCTTCGTCCAGTAGATCGTTGCCGCCCGCAGTGCGCCCGGGAAGGTGCGCAGCAGCTCAGGGTTGGCCGTCACAGGCAAACCAGTTGCGGCCTCGACCTCTTCGAAATTCTCGCGACCAGTATTCTGCAACAGCCCAGAGCCGCGATAGGCCCATCCGTCGCCGGGCTTGAAGTTCCCGAGCCGGCCGCCATAAACTTTCTCCGCCAGCTTCACGGGAGCGTTGGCGAAAGGCTTTGCCGCAGCCGAAGTCGCAAACCGCGAGGGCCACACCTCACTGGCGCGCTTTGCCGTGTAGTTCAGGTTCTCCTCAAGGCTCCCCAGCCCTCCGGTTTCGATGCACACCCGGGCGAAGAAATGGCGCAAGCGGATCGGCGTGTTGATACCGGCCTGGTCGAGCAGGTGCGCGTTGTCGGCGATGCCGGCGATGATCGCCTTCGACGCTTTCGGGCAAAGCTGCGCCAGTTGGCTCGCAAGGGTGCGGTCCATGGGTTTTCCTTTCGGAAGATGATTCAGTATGGTCGGCGCCAGGGGAGCCGATGGGCGAATTCAAGTCGAGTGATGCGCGATATTGGGGCTAACGCGCAGGCGGATCGCCGCCCGCTTGCGTCCAATAGGACGTTCGGTAGATGGCCTCAGCTCCATTAAGCGTCAGCGCCTTGACGTCGCCAGCGTGTAGGTTGGGCTTGCCTCGGTAGGCGCGCAGCGTCTTAAGCGTGACGCCGTATTTCGTCAGGTCGCCAGCATCGGTGGAGCGGTTCGAATAGCCGCCCTCGTGTGCCGAACATGACGGGCAACGCTAAGGCAAGCGTTTCTCTGGCCATGGATTGGCCTCCTTGGATTTGTGGGCGTGGAATTGGCGAAGCGTAAGAAGCGATGCCGCCCTAGAGGAGGCGGCAAAATAATGTTATGCGTCCTCTACATTGTATTCGAAAAGGAGGCGAACATGCAGTGGATCACTTGGAAGCCTCGCAAAATAAGAGCGGAAGCAGTTACTGCAAACCTCGCCTTCGTCCAATCTAACTACGAGCTAATCGTGAGTAGGGAGCAAGATTTTTACCACGGAGAGCGGCCATCTGCGAGTATCCCGGGCATATTCACCTATTGGGCGGTCAAGTACCTTTCTCCACGGTTGCGGGAGATGTTCAACGCCGCCTCGATTGAAGAATTTTACGCCAACGAAATCGAGCGTGTTGCACCCGATGGCCCGCTATCGATCCTCAGCTTGGGCAGCGGCGAGGCAAGCACCGAGCTAGAAATCGCCATTATCCTGGTGGCTCGCGGGCGAACGGTGAAATTCTACGGGACCGACATCTCCCCTGCCATGAGCGAGGCGGGACGCCAGAACGCGGAAGCTAAAGGGCTCGCCAACAGCTTCGAGTTTCTCACCTGTGATATCAACAAGCAGTTTCCGCCGACCGATGCCACCATTGTGCTGGCCAACCACAGCCTCCACCACTTTGTAGAACTGGAGTTCATCTTCTCAAACGTCAGGCGTCAGATCGGCGCCGAGGGCGCGTTCATCACCAATGACATGATCGGCAGAAACGGCCATCAGCGGTGGCCCGAAGTGAGAGGCTTTGTAGAGGCATTCTGGCGCCTTCTGCCTGTCGACAAGCGCGTCGATCGGATACACAACATTCGGAAAATGGAATTCAAGGACTTCGATTGCGCTAACGGCACCTTCGAAGGGATTCGAGCGCAAGACATCCTGCCGCTATGCCTGCAGACGTTCAATTTCGAACGGTTTCTCGGCACTGGCGGCATCCCCGATGTTTTCCTAGATCGGATGTATGGCGGCAATTTCTCACACGATGACCCGGTCGATACCGCATTCGTCGATGTGTTAGAGAACACGAACACATCGCTGGCTCTGCTCGGATTGGTAAAGCCCACGATCATGTTTGCGACCATGCGCAACAAGCCTATCGAATGCGCCTACTGGCCGGCGCACCCCTCTGTCGCCATGAGACACCCAGATTAGGACTCGTATTGGCCACTCTGCTGTTCGCCGGATATTGGTTTTCCGAACGGGACTTGACCTGCGACAATTACAAAAGGCTGCAGGAAACCCACCGGACACGCCCTCCTCTGTCAATACACTCGCGCCTCAGAACCTTGCTAAGCCGCAGAGTTAGTTGGCTGCCATGATGATCCAGTTGGTGCCATCGCTTTTTGCCTTGGCCCATTTCCCGGCAGTTCCTGCGAGTATAGCCGTACCGGGTGTGGCGCTGGTCAGCGGCGCTACATTTGATGACGCCGAGACCACCGTGAACGCCTGTATGGTTTTGATGAAAATATCGCGCCCGACATAGCTCGCAGCAGATGGGAACGTGACCGTGCAGGAGGATCCCTTGTTGACGATGATGTCGTTCTCACCGTCCGCGATGGTGAAGTCTGTGGTCTTGGTGACCGGCCCCACGCTGGTTGCGTAGTCGTATTGGCTTCCGGGCCTGATCACACCAGCGACACTGCCGGGGAAGTAGTTGAACCCCTGGAGGTTCGTATCAATCATGCCGTTCTTGTGGACGAAGAACCGCTGGCCCGTTGCCGCGCCTGAGAACGTCGTGCCTTCGAAGTTGATGAAACTGCCCGCGTTGCCGCAGAAGTATGTGCTGAAAGCCGGCGTGCCCGTTACCGTGATGGTCGTATAACCTATAATGACCTCGCCGAACTGGTAGGCGTGAACGTGACTGAGGGCGCTGCCGCTGATCGTATAACCGCCTAAAAGCGTTGACAGCACCTCGCCGCGATCCGAGGCCGTGATGTGCGGCCCCGCGCAAGACCCAAAATCCATTCTGTCGAATGTAATTGTTCCGCCATAGAGAGCGTACAGGATCGATCCGACCGTCGTCGTGGTGCACTTGAAGCCCTTGACCGTGATGGTGGCGCCGTAACTAGCGGAGAAGACATTGGCTGAAGTTGCGTTGATCACGCAGTTGGCGGGCGTGGCCACGTTGCCGATAATCGAAATCAGTCCGTTGCCCACGAGAGGGCTGTTGGCGGACGCTCCGGCCGTATAGGTGCCATCAGCGACGGAAACAGTAATGGCAAAGCCATTATTGTCGAGAGACTGAGCCACCGCCACAGCCTTGGCTATCGTCAGGAAAGCGCCTCCTACAGTGTTGGCAAGCCCGTTGTTGCTGTCACTGCCATCAGTGCGAACGTAGTAGATCCGGGCGGCGATCAGGACTTCGCGACCGCCCGGTGGCGCGGCCCATTCCGGCGCGGTCGCACCAGCGTTCATCCGCATTGCCTGAAGAGACGTTCCGGCTACCAGCCTTTGCCAACTCGTCGCACCACGATACAGAATGTCGCCCTGGGCAGCAGACCCGACCATGTCGAGCACCTGCGTAAGGGTCAGATCCTCGGCTGCACCAGTTGCCGCAGTGGCACGCCCCTTGACCCGAGCTGTCGCCATGTCCGCCATTTTGGTATTGGAAACAGCCTTGTCCGCGATGTCGATAGTGTCGACAGTAGCGCCCCCGTCCTTGATGATCTTGCCAGATGTCCCGTTGAACCGCGCGAAACCGTTGTTCGCCGAAGTTGCTGGACCTACTACGTCACCCGCTCCAGTTCCATCCGCGCCCTTGTCACCCGCGCGGTCGAACATCAGCCAGATGCCGTTGGCAGTCGTCGGCAGCGTGCCGGCGCCGCTGATGCAGGCCAGGTTCAGCTTGCGGTAGCGTGTCGCCGCCATCAGGTCGTCGCGCAGTTTTACCACCTGGCCGTCCTTGCGATGATAGAGCCTGAACTCCTCGAACCACTCGGTCAGCGTCGAGAAAACCTTGAAGCGGCCGGATTGCATGCGGTCCAGCATCTCCATCAGCCCGGCCTCCACCGAGACGGAGCCGTCGGCGAAGCGGGCATGGCCGGAGAGCATGTTCAGCCCATGCGCGGCATATTGCTTTGCCAGCGCCACGCCCGCCCCTTCCAGCGTCTCGCGGCGGCCGTCGCGCGGCCATGCCCAGGGCAGCCATTCGCCCCACGGCTTCAGCGTCAGCGCCTGCATGGCCGGCGTCTGCTGCGAGGCGCGGCTGGTTTTCGAGACACAGACGACATCGGCCTCCGTATCCCAGGCGAGCTCGACGGCGGCGGACGGATGATCCCAACCGAAATCGAGCGCGCCGAGCCTGGGCCAGTAACGCGGCAGCCGGAACGGCTCGCAGACGATCCGCTCCTCGGCCACCGGAAAGATGCGGCCCGAGCCCAGCACCGGAATGCCCGCCGCCCGTGCCTCGCGCTCATGCGCGGGATAGGCGGCAACGATCGCCGCGCGCTCCCGCGGCGTATAGTGCTCGGCATCATCGATGGTCATGAAGGTGACGTGCCGGCTCATTCTTGTGTGCTCCAATCAAGCTCCAGAGTTGATAACGACGGGGGTGGGTGCGAAGTTGGCGAAGGACTTGGGGGGATACATGATCCGCATAGCAATCATTGTAGCAATCGCTGCCAGCGCAACCGCATGCACTAGCCAAGCGAATGTGCCTTATTCGAGTGCAAGAACAACATGCACAAACCATACCGAGTACGGGGCAATCCCCGGCGGAAAGCTTGTGCCTGTGAACGTTAGAGTTTGTATCCCAGACACACCCAATAAATCTTGTCTGCAGTATCTTGATCGTATTTCAGGGCAAATGGCGGTCATTTGTACCCCGCTCACCCGTAAATCGCCGACTACCGAGGGCCGCGCCAGACAGCTTGCAGGTAGCAAGTACCCATAGCTAGCCCTTCCCCATCTTCTCCACCTCGCCAGCCGACAGGAACAGCAGCACCACGTCGGACATGCCGAGCAGCGGCGTGAAGGTGACGATTGTGATGCCGCCGGTGGCGTTGGTGCGGGTCAGGCCTTCGGAATAGATGTCCAGCGGCGGCTCCTCGTCGAACCACACGCCATGCAGGGTTTCGCCCTGCCATTTCTCGCGGCCCTTTTCGTAGCTCTTGAACGACAGCACGCTCTCATCGGCCTGCACATCGCCGCCGCCGCCATGGCGCACCACGACGCTGTCCAGCGCACCGGGCGCGCCACGCCCCATGATGGTGTTTAAGATGGCATCACCGGGGATCATGCCCGTACCCCAGGCCGCCTGCTGCTGCGGCGGGCCCATCAGCACGCGCTGCGGGTTGTCGCGCGTGCCCTCGCCGGTCACGCCGGCAGCCCACAGCCGAACAGCATTGTCAAAAACCTTGCCCTGCCACCAGTCGGGATAGCGGCCGGTCAGATGCATCGCCCATTCGGCGCCCCCTGCCCTGGTCTTGCCAAGCTGGTTGCCGGCCATGAACAAGCGTTCGCGGTTTGTGGCGCCGGCGGCATGAAACTCGGCCTGGCGTTGATACGGCCTGTAAACAGCCAGTTGGTTGGTACGGCGCCTGCGGTCAAGCTCCGCCAGCAGCGCCAGATATTCCGTCTTGGCCGCGATCGGCACGCCCTTCGAGGAACGGCCTGAGGACGGTCTCGAGACTGCGGATGCGGATGCGGATCTCCTCATCGCTCAGCCCGTCCAGTTGGTTGATCGAAACATCAAAATCCTTGGGCAGCACCGAAAGCACGATCTTCAGATACTGGTCGGGCTTGTCGGCCCGCACCTCGGCGATGACACCGGCGCCATACGCCCGGAAATCGGCGCGCACGGCGGCCAGGAAATCGTCGCCCAGCGTCTTCTTGGTCCGCTTGGGACGGGCTTTCGCAGCGGGCTTGCGGCGCGTTTCGTCGCTGCCGGTATCAGTCATGCGCCGGCCGTTCGGCCGGTTTGGCCGCCCCTGCCCGTCGCTTGCGGGCCTTCTTGCCCTTGGCTGCCTTGACGCGAACCGGCTTTGCCTTGCCGCGTCTGGCTGGCTCCGGCTCTTGCGTGGCAGATGCCAGGCTCACGGCCGGCAAGGCCTCTCGCTTATTCGCCTCGGAGCGAACCTTCTCCAGCATGGCAAGCGCAATGGCGCGGCCATTGACGCCAGTCGAGCCCAGCGGAAAACCGAACCCGCCGGCGGCATCGACCGGACCGCCTCGCACCATGCCGATCAGCACGCCCGGGCCAACCGCCTCGGCGCGTCCCGCCGGCAGATCGGGCGCAGCACCCTCGAACTGGCCGATGCCGCTAACGACCTCACGGCCGTCATCGTCGGTAATGATGGCGGCATAGCGTGTGGGCATGGGATTTCTCGCGGATGTTGCGGAGTGGTCAGCGGCCTGACCGAGGAACGCTGGCGCTCTACGGCGCCCCCCTCTGTCCTGCCGGACATCTCCCTCACAGGTGGGGAGATTGGCAGCCTCGCCGCTCTGCCAGGCTGCCAATGTTTGCGATTGGCAAAAGCCAGAATTGCAGCTGATCTCCCCACTCGTGGGGGAGATGTCCGGCAGGACAGAGGGGGGGCGCCGTAGAGCGCCAGCGTCCATTGTCGGCCCGTTCGTCTTATGGTCACCAGAAACACAAAACCCGCCTCTGCAGCGGGTTATCGGCGCAAATCAGCACCATGGACAAAAATATAGCACCGCTGCCCTCACCCGGTCAACGACCTTCTAAGAAAATATTCCTAATTATATACGTGACAAAGCATGGGCCGTTTGCTACAAACATGGCAGGGAGCACCTAGCCATGAAACTCGACAGCCCAATCTTGCAAGACGCCGACGCAGCCCGCATCCATTTGGAAGCGCAGCGTTGGCCGCATGGTCCGAACTGCCCGCATTGTGGCAACGCTAATCCCGACCGTATCACCAAGATGGAAGGCAAGGCTCACCGCCCCGGCCTGTACAACTGCATGGAATGCCGCGAACAGTTCACCGTCACTGTAGGCACCGTGTTCGAGCGCTCCAAGATCGCCTTGAACAAGTGGCTTCTGGCGACGTTCCTCATGGCTTCGTCAAAGAAGGGCATGTCCGCGCACCAGCTGCACCGTATGCTTGGCGTCACCTACAAGACCGCTTGGTTTATGGCGCACCGCATTCGCGAAGCCATGGCGGAAGACGTGAAGTCGGCTGGTCCGCTTGGTGGAGAAGGCAAGACTGTCGAAGCCGACGAAACCTACATTGGCCGCGTTGATCGCGACTACCTTTCGCCCCAGCGTAAGGGCCAGCCGCGCTTGAAGCGCAAGATGAAGCCGAAGCGCACCGTTATCGGCCTTGTCGAGCGTGGCGGCAAAGCCCGCATGGTTCACGTCCAGCACGCCACCAAGGCCGTTGTGCGCGATATCCTGGTGCGCAATGCCGACCGCGCTTCGACGCTCTACACCGACCAGTCCAAGCTCTACACCGTGACCGGCGAGGAGTACGCCTCACACAAGACGACCAATCATTCCGCTGGCGAATATGTTCGCTATGAGGACGGCGTGTCGATCCATTCGAACACGATTGAGAACGTGTTCTCAGTGTTCAAGCGCGGCATGGTTGGCGTTTATCAGCATTGCGGCGAGGCTCATTTGCACCGCTACTTGGCCGAGTTCGATTTCCGCTACAATCGCCGCACCGCGCTTAAGGTGACTGACACCGAACGCCATGACCAGTTGCTTGCAATGATCGAAGGCAAGCGCCTTACCTATCGGCGGATTGGTGAAACCGGTCACGCCTAAGCAGAAGGCGCGCAAGCTACTTTTGTTACGCAAGAAAAAGCCGCCTGTGGAAAGCGGGTAACAGGGCTTGTGAGGGTCGCTAGGCGACCGCGAATCAAATAAATACTGAGTCGGCCTCCTTTGGCTCGATGCACCGGCGCTTTGCCAGCGGTGCATGGTGCACCGAGCAGCGCGGGCATACTCCGCGCAAAGGAGAAACGAACATGGTGACATGCTCGTGGCCGAAAGCTGTACACGTCATCTTTTACTGGCGCGTACGGTTCGGACGATTGGAATTCGTCCGAGAACATTGTCGGTCATACCCGACGATGTGATTGGTAGAAGACTTCAACTCCAAGCCCCGCTTCGGCGGGGTCTTTTTTTACAAACGAATCGTGGCCGGATTCGCTAATATTTGCAAACCTAGTCGTCCCCCTTCTGTTCCGTTTTGGGAGATTTATTTTCTCGACTCGGCTTAGGATGCGCTTCGTGCGGCTTCGGCGGCGTCTTGAGCATCCGCTTCAGCGTCTCATTGAATTTGGCTTCATCTTCTTTTTGATCGGTGTCTCTCATGGTTTCAAACTCTGATCCGCTGCGAAGTGTAGGAGCCGCATTGTCAAATTGGTCGTTGGTAGAATTTCAACTCGCAAATTTGTTTGCTGCTGCGGCCGATATCAAAAACCAGCGTAGAGCATATACCATTTTTGACGTGATCATCAGTTTCGACACGCGGCTGGCGATTTGCGACAGCCTGATGTCCTTGGAGGAAATCGATGAGATCGAGTCCACCATGTGGACGCAGCTCTCTGCAAAACTCTCCAAGTCCTACAAGAAGCGACACGAGTTGGCGCATTTCTCGGCGAAGTACGATGATGCTGGCGATGCCTGCATCGGCATAACGCCGTTTTCTAACTGGACAAAATTCGCGACCGGAACCGGTAAAACGCTTACCCTCCTAGACATCCAGGAGCGATCCAAGAAATTCATAGACCTACACATGGCAGTTGGATGGTTTGCCGTTAGGGCCTTTTTTCGCCACACAGGATCGCCTCCACCAGATCAGCCAGAACCCGCACTCGTCCCTCAGCTTCGGGCTTTAGCAATCCAGAGGATAGAAGCAAAGACACGCCCACCCGATGCAGGTCGGGCGTGATCTCGATTCCGTGTAACCCTTTGCCGGCCTGTCGCTTTTCACTATCGCACATGGAGCTTACTTTGTCACGTATATAATTAGGAAAATATTCCGCATATTATACTTGACGTACCCACACAATCGGAATAGGTTGATTCCATAAGGAGTTAGACCGATGTCCGTGCTTTCAGACCGCCACTTTCACGACGAGGCCGAGGCCTACAAGTTTGTAGAAGCCAGGATTTGGCCGAACGGTCCCACTTGCCCGCATTGCGGCGGCGTCGAGCGCATTTCGAAGATGGAAGGCAAGAGCACCCGCATTGGCACCTACAAGTGCTACCAGTGCCGCAAGCCCTTCACCGTGAAGATCGGCACCATCTTCGAAGCCAGCCACGTCAAGCTCAACCATTGGCTACAGGCGATCTTCCTTATCGCCTCGTCAAAGAAGGGCATTTCGAGCAACCAGCTTCACCGCACCCTTGGCGTGACCCTGAAAACCGCTTGGTTCATCTCGCATCGCATCCGTGAAGCCATGCGCGACGGCAAGCTTGGTCCGCTTGGTGGCAGCGGTATGGTCGTCGAGGCCGACGAGACTTATCTCGGCAAGGCAACTGATCAATCGCCTTCGCCACAGCGCAAGGGTCGCCCGCTCTTGAAGCGCAAGGCTGGCACCAGCAACAAGCGCGCCATCCTTGGCCTTATCGAGCGTGGCGGCTCGGTTCGCACCTTCCATGTTGTGCAGGCGACCAAGGTCAACGTGGCCGAACTGGTGACTGACAATATCGCCCGCGAAAGCATCCTCTACACCGACGAGAGCAAGCTGTACGGCGGCATGGGTGATCACTTTGCCGATCACCAGTCGGTCAAGCATTCAGCCAAGGAGTACGTCCGTGGCGAGGTGCATTCGAACACCATCGAAAGCTATTTCAGCATCTTCAAGCGCGGTATGCGCGGCACCTACCAGCACTGCGCCGAAAAGCACCTTCACCGCTATCTTGCGGAATTTGACTTCCGCCACAATGCACGCGTAGCCCTTGGCGTGAACGATGAAGCGCGGGCCGGTCGCATCCTTGACGGCGTTGTCGGCAAGCGCCTGACCTATGAAACGACTAGTGCAAGGTGAGGCACCCTATGGCGTCTGGCGACCCTCCAAATACCGTCCGAAAGCCAAGCGGCAAAAGGGCGGAAAAACTTAGTCAGAAAGAGCAATCCGAGCGGTTCAAGGAAGCCGCTCGGGAACTTGAGGCGGACGAAAGCGGCAGGGCATTTGACCGCGCAATTGCCAAGGTTATCCCTAAGCGGCCCTAGCTGCCTTGTAGTCCTTATAAGTTGCATCACAATAAGGATGCGCTATCGCTTCATTGGATTGGCGATTGTCACCCCCCTCCCTTTTAGGGCTAACGTGATCGCCATGAAATGAATTCCGATGCCATAGTCCAGAACAGTATGGACACCTAGGAGCCCCGGGGAGGGCCGCATCCCATATCGCCGCGGTCGTGGTTTTGGCAGCGAATTTGCCCGTGCCGGGCTTTTTGTCTGCCGCTGCCATGCGGATCATTGGATCCTTAGTTCGCAAAAGACCAAAGTCTTTGTGATCACTCATTGTCTGGATCACCTCGTCATAAGTTTTCCCGTCCATGAATGACTGCAAAGCAAGAGACCAGTAACGGTCGAGCCATGGTATGCTACGGTCACCGCTACCATTCTTGTGGATGATTTCCGTCATTACCCATTTGTGGGCTATTAAAAAACGTTCCATCTCGCTGCGTACGTCGCAAAACCGGTTCACTTTCCCCTCAGCAAAGATGCGGTCGATTATCTGCGACCACGCGAGGAAGGCCCACGGGGAAAATGCGCCGCCGCGGGTGTAATAGTAGACCACCGGATGCATACCCAGAGATGTAGGTTCTTTGCTCGTAAGGCGGGATACGGTTCTCCACACGCGCCGGAGATACTTTGCGGTATCGGCGCCTTCGGCGTCTGGCTCTAAACGATCCTTTATCTTTGCCCCAGTGGAATCCGCGACCTTAGTCGCATTAACCTGGTTCACTAGATCAAAGACAAAAGGCAGCACGCTGTAGCCGCGACCGGCGACCGGAACATCCAGCGTGTCAACCGGACCCTCCAGCATAGGCGGCCTATAGAGTGCCGTGTAAATGTCCTTGGACGTGTCAATAATGGTCTTCTGCACGCCATCGGGGAATTTCTTCCAGTAAGAATATCCGCTGCCGCCGTGTGCGATTGCCCGAGACGAGATTGCAGCCGCGGATTCTCGTGAACGAATGATCCGTTTTTCTGTCTTGTCTAGCGGTGTTGCCGCGTCGTTGATTGTAAAGAACGATTCTTCAGCCGCCTTTGCGCTGGTTGCGGGAACCCACTGAGCTACAAAGAACGCGATAGTTAGGTTGCTCATCCGAGCTGTCTGGGAATCGGTAACGACACTTGGGTAAGTCAACCCAGCTTGGTAGAGTTTGAATTTACCGATGTTTTTATCGATCAGCGTCCGTGTTTTCCCAGCTAGCGCCACCTGTTCCGGTGGCAGGCGCGGCCCGAAAAGCTCCTTTGATCGATCACCATCTCCATAATCATCATATATCCAAGCCATAAGGGCAGAGATGCGGTGCGCTCCATCGACCACGAAATTGAACTGGCCAGCACGCCAAAGGATGACGGCAGGGACTAGTCGCCGGTCCAAGAAGTCGGCCACCAAGTCGTAGATTTTCTTAGGGGACCAATGGACTGTTTCTCGCTGGAATTCTGGCTTGCGCAAGAATTTAGCGAAGAAATCATCCTCCTTGAAATGCGAGTAGGTAAGTTGCGTAGGACCCGTTTCGCCGGCTACCACTCCATCACCAACAGACAAATCTGCCCGCGGGATCAGCGCGTCCAAGTTTACGCCGTTCGCAGCCATTCCATCCGCCCCCCATCCGATTTTCCCGTGGTGAGTCATATCTCACCTCGCGCTATCGGCATAGTGGGTACGCAAAGTATAATATGCTGAAAATATTCCTAGATTGTTCGGAACCTCACTCCTAAGCCTCTTCCTTAGTCCCGACCTGCGCGATCTGCGCAGCACCGCCATTGATGCGCGCGGCGATGACATGGCCGAGCGCCACGGCGCCCACGCACAGCACCACCGACAGGCCGATGTTGAGCGCCGCCCGGCCGAACCCGCCGGCGCGCATCAGATCCAGCGTCTGCAGGCTGAACGAGGAGAACGTGGTGTAGCCGCCGCACAGGCCGATCATCACGAACAGGCGCAGGCTTTCGGGCGCCGGATAGCGGCCGCTGGCAAGGGTCAGCGTGCCGAAGAACCCGATCAGCAGCGAGCCGCTGATGTTGATGATGATCGTGCCCCAGGGCAATTGGCTGCTCACCGGCAGCGCCCAGGTGGAGACGAGATAGCGCGCCAGCGTGCCCAGCGCACCACCGACCATGACCAGGAGACAATTCGCAAACGACATGCTCGATCCTCTCAGAGGCGAGCACGAAGCCCGCCATTGCGGCGGGATCGACAGACTCCCACCGCGGTTTCGCGGCAGGAGTCATCAGCCATTATCGGCGGTTTCGGGAGAACTCCATTCCCATCGCGATCAGGATGCCAGACATCCGCCGCTTCGACAAGCCGGCAGTTTTGGCGGGAGCGAATGGGGTAGAAAACAAAAAACCCGCCTCGACGGCGGGTCTGGAAGGTCATGACGCAAATCAGCACCACACCCAAAACAATAGCACAATTGCCCTCACACGGCAACCAGCTCAACCTCTTCGGCCGGCGTCGGAAGCGGCCTTTCGCACGGGCTGGATATTAGTCGGCGCTTGTGAAATCATTCTCTCCAGGGGGACTCGGAGAGGACATGGACAAACCAGCCATGGCATCCGTCTTCAGGATGCGGCATGCGCCGGCAACGGTTTCCGGCGTCCGCAGCATTGGCCAGGGGCAAGCCGACCCCATCTTCCGGCCACGCTCGCTCGGCGAGGCCATACAGCTCGTCGCTTCCGCCTACCCCCACTACGACATCAGCGCCGCCGTCATTGCCTATGGCGATCCGCCCACCCCGCGCCTCGGCAGCCTGGAAGCGAAGATGCTGTGGCGCGAGTATGGCGAACGGTGGCGCGAGGCGTAGACCCTTACCCTCCCATGTCTGGCGGTGTCAGGGAAAACGTCTTCGCGCCTTGGCCGTGGCGAGGGCTTTGCCGCCGGCATCGAGCGCCCGCACCGAGATCTCGTAGGTATGCGGCCTGGGCGGGCATGGTCCGCGATAGCTGAAGGCGCCATAGGGCAGGTTTTTCTGGCCGCCGAAGGCCACCGTGCCACCGCCATGCTTGAAGCTCGGCGCATCGAGATCGATCATGTTGAACGCCAGCGTCTTCGTCCCGGCGGGAACACCGGACAGCGTGATCGGCGGCGATTTCGGATCGAAGCACTTGGCCGTCGGCCCCCATTCGAAATTCATCATCATGCCGGCGGACGCGGCCGTCGTCATCGCCGCGGCAAAACCAAAAGCCAGTACAAGGCGCAACGCAACCTCCCTGCTTCGGAACCCAGCCCAAGGCGATTATAGTCGCTTTTAGCACGCAAGGCATCGCGGCCACATTTGCATGAAAACAAGAGCTTAGGCACGCCGCGTGAATCAGTTCATGCACGGCGCGCCTTGCGGATCTCCAGCCTTGGCAGGCACCCGCACGCTGTCATCCGGATCGGAACCGGCCTTCGCGCGTTTGGAACGATCAATGGGAGCAAAGCCATGAACGTCGCCAACCTGCAAATCGAAGGCCTGCTGATGGCCATCGCGGCCATCAACCACGCGCTTGTGCGCAAAGGCGTACTCTCGGCCGAGGAAATCGACATCGCCTTGCGGAAGGCCGAAGCCAGCGAGACCAGCGAAGAACGCTCCGAAGGCATGTCGTCGTCGAGCCGCGACGCCGTCAATTTCCCGATCCGGCTGCTGGAGCTGGCCAATCAATGCCAGCCGGAAGCCGACATTCCGTCATTTTCAAAACTGGCGCGAATGGTCGGCCAGATGAAAGAGGCCTACAACGACCAGATGTGAAGCCCGGGGGCAGCTTTCGGGCATTTGAAGCCGGCCCTGGTCTCACGACCGGGGAGCGTCGCATATATCCAAATTTATACGCCCTCGCGTATAACCGGAAAATGCCGGCACCGTCCTACCTCCCCCGCAATCGCCTGGACGCACTCGTCGATGGCATTCTCGCCATCACCATGACGCTGCTCGTCTTCGGGCTGAAGCTGCCCGACGATATCCATGGCGATCTGTTCGGCGCGCTCGCCACGCTGCGGCCAACCATCGTCTCCTGGGTGGTGAGCTTCCTGATACTGGCGCTCTGCTGGCAGCGCCATGTCAGGGACTTCCGCCAGGTCGGGCATATTGACGGGCGGCTGTTCAGGTTGGTGGTGCTCTGGCTGCTGGTGACCAGCGTCGTGCCGTTCACCACCACGTTCATCGGCGAGCATGGCGATCTGCTGCAGTCGCACATCGTCTATGCCGTCAACATCACCGCCATCCAGCTGGTGGCCGTGTTGCGCAACCTGCACTTGAGGGCTCACCCCGCGTTGTTCTCGGACGGCAAGGCCGAGGGCCACGACATCGGCTGGCGACCGGCGCTGATCATCGGCGTCAGCGCGCTGGCCAGCGTGGCGGTCGCCTTCGTGCGGCCAGGCGATGCCTCCATCGCCTACATCCTGATCTGGCCGCTGAGCCTGCTCTCCAACCGGTTGGGGCGGCAATAGGTATGGAGCCCGACGCCGAACTTCAGCGCCTGATCGACGATTGCTACGAAGCGTTTGCAGACTATCCAAGGCCGCGTGCCCTGCACGCCTCGCCGCTTCGCGACCCGGTCGAAATCCTGAAAACGCTGACCTCGGCGCCCCTGCGCCAACTCACCGACGAGCAGATCGGACCTTACGCCGGCTATGCCCTGACCACGGTTGGCGGCGTCGACGACTACAAGCACTTCCTGCCGCGCATTCTGGAACTGGCCATCAACGATCCACCACAGCTTGGTATCGACCCCCCGATAGTTGCCCATAAGCTCGGAAGGGCTCAATGGTTGCAATGGCCGGCCTCGGAGCAAGAGCCTATCCGCACCCTGTTCGCGGCGGCGTGGCGACACGCCGTCCAGCAGCATCCTGACGAGGTTGATCCGCACAGTTGGCTTTGCGCCATTGCCATCCTCGGTCAGGACTTGCCGGCCGCACTTGAAGCATGGCCGGCAGTGCCCTCGCCCAATGCCGGCCTGCAGGCGGTGCATTTCGTCACCATGTACGGAGCGTCGCTATTCAAGGACAATCCAGACCGCCGAGGCTTCTGGAGCTATGTCGATGAACAGACAATTGAAACCATGCGGCAATGGCTGCTCGGCGAGGCAGCCTTCAAATTGCTTTCGTCGGCAAGCGGCCCACCGGCTCCGGTTGAGGAATGGAAGCTCGACGAGGCGTTGTCCATCCTGGCCGCATGCGAGGCTCGCCGACGGTAGCCATCCAGCCTGTTTCGGCGGCGCAACTCCGGCCACGGTTTTCGCTCCGTGCTCAGTCGCGGCGATGGGGCCAGGCATTTTCGAACACAGATAGCGCTTGGCCTTTTCCCACGCCGGGAGGATGATCCCCTCGCCTGCGCCGCATGCGCCGGCCGAGGGAGCGGAACATGGCAACGGAAACGATACGCATCGGCGGGCTGGAATTGCGGTTCCTGCAGTCCAGGGAGACTACCGGCGGCAGCATCGACATGTTCGAGATGACGGCGCAGCCCAACGCCCGCATGCCGGTCCCCCATTATCACGAGAGCTGGGACGAGGCCGTCTACGGGCTGGACGGCACCATCAATTTCCACATCGACGGTCAGGACATCGCCATTGGCCCGGGACAATCCGCCTTCATCAGGCGCGGTGTGGTGCATGGCTTCACCAACAAGACGCAGGCGCCGGCGACCTGCCTCTGCCTGCTCACGCCGGGTGTTCTGGGTCCCGGCTATTTCCGCGAGATCGCAGCACTCCTTGGCGCCGGCGCGCCTGACCCGGCGAAGATGAAGGAGGTCATGCTGCGCTATGGCCTGATCCCCGTCGCGCCCTGACATCGCCGATTGGCGAAGCCAACCGGCCGGCAAGGCCGGGCCGGCGCCAATCAAAGCGCCGGCGGCTTCGCCTGCCTACGCCCTGCCCGGCCATCCCGGATTGAGCGTCAGCACGCGGCCCGGCCCGTTGGCGGCGGCGAACAGCAGCCCGGCCAGGAAGGTGAAATGGTCGACGAAGAAGCCGAACTCGTCCTGGTTGGCGGCCCAGTGTCCCGGCCCGTGGAAGGTAAAGCCCAGGAACAGGACATAGACGGCGGCGACCAGGGCGGCCTGCGAAAAGAAGGCGCCGGTCAGGAAGCAGACGACCAGCGCGCATTCAAGCAGAGCCGCGCACCAGGCCAGGAACAGGGGAAAGGGAAACCCCGCCGCGGCAATGTAGCCGGCGGTGGCGCCCATGCCCATGAACTTGAATGACACCGCCATCAGGAAGACGGCGGCGAAGATCAGGCGGCCGATGAGAATGGCTGCTGTTTTCAGTGGCGTTTGAATGGCTTGCGATGACATGACTTGGTCCTCCGTTGGTTCCCCCAAGGACGACCGACTGGCGCCAACTCCGACAGGTCCGCGAAACTTTTTGCCGGATCAGCGGTCCGCTCAGCGTTCCCTGGGCGTTTCGGAAGCCAGTTCCCGCGGCGCAAGTGCCGCCGCGTTGGCCACGAATGGATAGGCCAGTTGCTGGTGGTAGAGGTGGGGAACAGGGTCGTCGACGCCGTATTTCTCCGGCATCCGGTCGGGCATGAACAGGGTGCCGCCCAGCATGTCCAGGAACGGCAGCTGCCCGGCGAAATTCTTGTCATAGGCCTCGCGCTGGTTGGCATGATGCCAGTGGTGGAATTGCGGCGAGGCGAGCAGCCATTTCAGCGGACCGAACCTGATGCGCGTGTTGGAATGGATGAGCAGCGACTGCCACTGATAGACCAACGTAAAGATCAGGATCGCCGAGCTGGAAAAGCCAAGCGCGAACACCGGCAGGAACGAGGCCGATTTGGTCAGGATCTGGTCGACGGGGTGCACCCGGTGCGCGGCCAGCCAGTCCATCTCCTCGATCGAGTGGTGGATGGAATGGAAGCGCCACAGGAATGGCACGGCGTGAAAGGTACGATGTGCCAGGTAGAAACCGGTATCGGCGATCAACAGGACCTCGATCGCCTGCAGCCATACCGGCTGCGACTGTATCGCCGCCGTCAGGCTGTCCGGCACGAGCCGATGGGCGGCCAGCATGGCGACGCCGATGACCACCAGCAGGCCGGTCTTAATAAGGATGCCGTTGAAGACCAGGTAGACGACGTCGTTCAGCCAGTGACGCCGCGTCGGCGACTGTTCCGCGTGAAGCGGCAGCAGCCGTTCGAGTGGCAGGAAGATCAGCGCGATGACCAGGATCGCCTTGAAGTCGATGAGATTGGACACCCTGCACTCACTGTCTGACGTGGGCCGGACGCGACGACACCGCACCAGTTCCGGCCGTGGCATGCGAAAGAAGCCAGTCTAGATCCGCAGGGATGAACGGATCGTTGACATGCGTCTTCGGCGATCGTCCTTGAGCCTGATCCCCTTCTGCCCTATAGGCCGCGCGCGGGCTGCTGCATCGGCCCGAAAACCGGACCCGGTTTTCGGCTAGCACGGTGCATGATTCAAAGGGACTTCGGGCACGCTGCGCTTCCGCTTGAACGCGCAACGACGCTCCAAGGAGGAATGGGGACATGGAACAAAAACTGCAGTCATTGCTGGCGCGCCTGAAGGCCGAACAACGCCAGCTCCTCTACGCGGCGGCCGAGATGGCGACAATGCCGAGCGCAAGCACGCTGCAGATGGTGGCACGGCTGGAGCTCAACATCGCAGCGATCGAGAACACGCTGGCCGACGACGACCGCTGACCAAGCCTTGTCCAGCAGCCCTTTGCCCGGCAGCCCCTTGCCGGGTTTTGGGCGCATTGGTGCTCGCCAGTCCGGCTATCTTGATGCCAAGCCTCGGGTGGCCGCAAAGCCCATGCGCTTGCGCGCGGATGCCCTGCGCCGAAGCGGTTCCAGCATGCCGGCAAGCGGACGATCCGCGTGAAAGCCGACGCCCGCCCTTGTGGCGAGGCAAGCCGGCTGACAAAACGAGCGGCCAGAAAGCCTCTAAGCCGTTGAATCCATGTGCCGGGCTCGCAGAAATCGATTCCGATTCCTGCGCGGGTGTTATAGATTCGTGAACTCGGACGGAGGGGAAATCGCACATGGCCAAGGCACTCACCATCAGTGCGCCGCAACACAAGGCAATGCACGCCGCCTATGAGAAGGAATGCCGGGAGGTGCTTTCCCCTCACCTCGAGGCGCTGCTCGACAAGGTCGAGGCCGCCGGCTGGGACCGCAAGCAGGCCGCCTCGGCGCTCATGTATCTGTCGGCCATGCATCTGAAGCCGGCCTGAAGCGCCGAGACGCCATCCGAAAACCGAGCGGATTCCAGTCGCATCGCTAAGCAGCCGCCTCACTCCGGATGAAACCGCATTGCGTTTGACCGGGCCTGCCGGGCTCCAGCACTGTGAAACTTATCTGTAACCGGCGCTGTTTTAATATAAGCTTGGGCTGATATGCTGTGGCAGGCATTTTCGGGTGGGGCATATGTCGGGCGTAAGTGCGAAGTACGGGGCGCGTTCATTTCTGGTCCGGCCAACGACGCCGGAATGCCATGGCTGCGGCGGTGCGGGCCAGGTTTTCCAATGCCATCGCTGGGACGACTCCAACGGTCATTGCTGTCCCGCCGGCACGCAACAGCGTGGCTGCCCCGGACAAAGCACCCCGTGCACCACCTGCCGGCAAACCGACGAAGCTGGCGCGGAACAGGCATGGCAAGCCATGCAGACGTGTTACGGATCGCGGTAAGACGGCGCTGCAGTCCGTAGGGGCAACCGCGTTGGCGGGGCTTGACCGTTGCATGCCGGGCCCGCCGTCCCCATCTCTACCATCAAACAGCCGGGTGTCCCGAGCCATCGTGGCAATGCAGGCAGGCGAACGAGGCCTACCTCCTCCCGGCAGCAGATATGAGGATTTTCCCATGACAGACGTCAAATCGAAGACCAGCCTGGATCGCAAACCGGTGGCCGGTGAAGAGCCCTACGAAGCCGCCGCCTTCGCCCGGAAATACGGCATCCCGCAGAGCGAAGCCAAGACCATCATCAAGCGTTATGGCCCGTCGCGGCGCAAACTCGACTCCTACATGGCGGCACGGAACTAAAACCGGTCCGGGCAGGAACCTCGGGCGGTCAGTGACGTTATCCGGGGTTCCAAGCGACGGAGAACCACCTTGAACGACAAGATTTTCCCTCACCCGGTCAGGTTGAAATTCGGCCCGGCACGGGAACGCGTGGTACGCAGCGCCTGGGAAGGCCTTGAATGCCTTGGCGATTGGCCGGCACATGAAGGCCGCCGCTACCGGGCAGCGATGCGTTGCTGCCGCGATGCACTCGACGGCTGGACACCGCCGGAGAAGGCGATGAAGGCCATGATCGATGCCGCGCGCGAGGCGGAACTTCTGTCCCACGGCGGGAAATCCTGATGGTCGACCTGCCCCTGGTCACACCGCTGCGGATCAAGCCGCTTGGTTCGGACACGATTCGCCATGTCTCGACCCTCAAGGACGCGAGCGAAATCCTGATCGATTGGCCACATGCCAAGCGCGGCCCCTTCTATCAGGCCGCGCGCGAGATGGTCGAAGCCGCGATGAATGGTAACGGGAGTGCTTCCCAAGCCCAGGAAGCATTTGGCGCGCTGTGCGATCATGCCAGCGTGGTGGCCGGATAGAGCCATCAGGCAATTGAGCTCGGCAATCCAAGTCCAAGCCGCTGAAATCCTGTGCCTCCCTATTTGGACGCGCCAGCTTCAACAACCGGATGGGAAGAATCAAAACCAAAATTCTTCGGACCCATCAGCATCAAAACGATCACCATGGCGATCGAGGCAAGAACTGCAGCGGTCCTGGCAATATCTCTCACGATCAATTCCTTTTCAGACTTCCTCTTAAGGCAGAAACGTTTTGTTAACGCCGAGGTTCCTCGCCCTCATCGCTGCGAATTCCATCCTTCGGGATAATTGAAGTGGCAGCCCCAAAAGATTAAGGGCGGGTTCCCTGCTTTTAGTCTTCTCCTGACGGCCAATGCCGCCTACTGTTTCGGAAGCCCGAACCTCAGAGGCCGAAGGCCGGCACGCTGTCGGCGGCTGCTATCTCGACGCCGAGTTGCGGAACGATGATCGAATCCAGCGGCGCGGACAGTGCCCAGGTGACATGGCCGGGACAACGCTCCAGAACCGCCGAGCCGTTCAGCGATTGCGGCGCGACCCGCTGCAGCACAATGGTGCCAAACCCCTTGCGCGTGCTTTCGGCCTGCCCGGCATGGACAGGAAACGTCTCGTCCCAGACCAGCTGGATTTCCCGCTCGCCCGAAACGCGGGTAGCGATCTGCCAGGTGATCTCGAGCCGCCCGGTGCCGCTGGCAAGAGCGCCGTACTTGGACGAGTTGGTGCCAAGTTCGTGAAATGCCATGCCCAGATTCTGCACGGCGTTTGGTTGCAGGGTCATGAGCGGTCCAGACAGCGATACCCGCTCCTCATGGCCAAACGGCTTGAGATGCTCCTGGATGAGGTCGAACAGGCTGGCTCCCGCCCATTCCGAATTCACCAGCAGGTCGTGCGAGCGCGACAGCGCCATGATGCGGGAGCGGATCAGTTCCTCGAACTCGCGCGGGTCGGTTGAACGCCTGCCTGTCTCCCTGACCATGGACAGGATCACCGCGAACTGGTTCTTGACGCGATGGTTCACCTCCCGCATCAGGAGCCTGATCCGGCGCTCGCTCTCCTTGGTCGCGGTGATGTCGCGTGCGATCTTTGACGCGCCTACGATCTCGCCTGCTTCATTCCTGATTGGCGAGACGGTCAGCGATACCGCAACCAAGCTGCCGTCCTTGCGCCGCCGGACTGTCTCATAGCTGGCCACGCGCTCGCCACGGCGGACCCGGCTGATGATATCGACCTCTTCGTCCCTGAGATGATCGGGGATGAGCATCAGGATGGACCGGCCCACCGCCTCCTCGGACGTGTAGCCGAACATGCGTTGCGCCGCCCCGTTCCAACTGGTGATGACGCTGTTCAGATCCTTGCTGATGATGGCATCGAAGGAGGAATCGACAATCGCCGCCAGCCTTGCGCCGGCTGGGATGACGGTCGGACCACCGACGCCCGCCAATTCTGTCATACCCGTGCCTGCCTCTCCGGTCCGCGCCCGCCACGAAATCTCGTCACCCATGCCAAGCAATGCGCGGCAAGCCATTTTGGTTGCGATCGGCGCGCGACATTCCGTATTCGCGCTCGCCCGGCGTGTCAGGAGGCGTTGTCAGGAGTTGACCCTTGCGGGGCTGGCGTGACGGCGAAGGACCTGGCGAGAACCTCAGTGGCCGTAGATTCCGATCTCGTCAGGCTGGAGCGAGCCGGTGAACCCCCTGCCCTTGGCAAACTCACCCGCCTGTTTGGCCAGCGCCGCGTCGAGCTTCTTGCCGCCGTCGCTCTTCGGGTCGATGGTCGCATCGACGAGATCGTCGAGCGAGACACCCAGTCTGTCCAGCCCCAGTCTCTTCTCGATCGCGGAGATTACCAGCGCGGAGCCCGGTTTCGCCTTCAATTGATCAACAGCTCTTTTGATGTCCCAGCCGTAAGCGGTCATCGAAGTGTAGTCGCTTTGCTTGATGCCGAATTCCTCGCCCAGACGCCCGATCAGCCTGACCTTCATCTCCGTCGGGTCAACGCTGTTGACGCTGAACATGGCATCGGAAATCTTTGCGCGCGCCTGCGTCAAGGGCGAACCGGCGCCGACCAGCCCCGAAGCACCGGCATCGACGCTGCCATCGGATGACCTCGCCAATGGGCGGGACTGCTGCAGGATCAGCAAGGCCGTGGTGTTGACGGGAAATATCGAAGACATGCCTGGCCTCACTGGCCGGGCGCGTTCCAGATCGAACGGCGCGCCGGTAATCCGAGCCAGGGCATCATGCCCCATGCGACCTTTATGGGCCAATCATGGTGGAAACTTCCTTAACAATGGACTGGTCGGGAATGTCTCTCAGCCGGGCTCGATCCCGGCCTCGTCGGGGCTAGCGGGCGGAACGGCCGAAAAATCCTTTTGCGGACACTGCTCATAGCTGTGGTCGCGGCTGCCGCATCGGGCGCAACACATCGCCTGACGGTCCTGGCTTCCACTCCACCAGCTCGGCGTCTCATAGGGTTTTCTGCTGTCCATGACCAGCAATGCGCCACCCGCGATTTGGTTGCCGGGTGTGTTGTCGCCAAAGCGTGTGGCCGGATTTTGGCATCCGCCGCTCGCTGCATCGTGACAGCGAGGCTGTTGCGGACCCGCACCGCAAGGTGCGAATTTAGCTGATGATGTTTTGTGAGGATGCCGTCATGACCATTCGCAAGATTGCGCTGTGCGCCGCCGCGATTCTGATCGCCGCGACAGGTTTTGCCGATGCCCGGCCGGACACGCGGAAAATGACCTGCGAACAGACCCAGGCGCTGATCCAGAGCCAGCACGCGGCGGTGCTTACCACCGGCCAGAACACCTATGACCGCTATGTCCGGCAATACGGCACCGAATGCGACTATCCGGAAGTGCCGATGTCGGCCTATGTCACGACAAGAGACGGCCCGTGCCCGCTCTATCGATGCGATGAGCCGGCGGTCAATTTCCCGAATTGATCCGATTGCTGTCGGCCGAAAAGCACCGCCAATGCATCGGACGCGTTGATCCCACCCACCGAACCGGCTAGGGGTAACGTCACGTTGCCTTTTCCCGCTTCGTCTAATGGTAGGACAGCGCCCTTTGAAGGCGTGAATCGTGGTTCGAGCCCATGAGCGGGAACCAATAAAATCAACTAGTTAGATGATTGCCTTGCAGGATTGTCCAACATCTGGCCAATAATCGTCAGTTGATGGTGCCCTAGGCATCTTCCGAAAGAAGATCGACTGGCCTTACATCGAGCGCTTGCGAGATCTGCCACAGAGTGATGACCGTCGGGTTTCTCTTCCCCATTTCCAGCCCGCTTACATAGGCGCGATCGACGCCCATCTTCACTGCCACCTCGTTCTGCGTCAGGCCTGCCGCAAGGCGGCAGCGCTTCACGTTCTTGGCAACGAGCTGACGCATGTCCATCTGGCATGCGTGGCGAATTGTGCACTTTAGTGCGACGCACTATAATGCTCTCCAAACACCGAACGCACTTCAGGAGGCCGGCCATGTCCCTTTACGGTAAATTGGTCTATGGGTTGGTGGGGCTAGGACTAGCGACCTTTGCCTCAACGGCGTTTTGTGCTGACGAGGTAGACGAAAGTAAGTTGAATCTTGATCACGCTGCGAGCCTTTCTCAGGAGGGCAACTACATGGCAGCGCTGTCAATCATCAAGCCGCTAGCCGACGCTGGCGATGCCCGTGCGCAAACTTATCTCGGCAAGATGTTTCTCGCGGGCCAGGGCGTTCCGAAAGACCTATCGGCGGCGTTGGCGCTGTTGCATCGCGCCGCAGATCACGACTATCGCGAAGCGCAATTCATGCTTGGGGTGACCTATGCAGTTGGAGGGCCTACTGAAACGGTGGACTACATCGAGGCCCTGAAATGGCTGATAATAGCAAAAACCCAGGATGGCCTCGCTTATAGCATGCTCACTCATCAGATGAGCGCTGATGCGGTGGCAACCGCCACTACAAGAGCTGCACTTTGGCGCGAAGATACTGACCGCAAAAAGGTGCAGACGGCATTGGCTGTCGGAAATAGGAATGACGTTTCTGATCTCACCCGACTTGCCGATGAAGGCATACCAACTGCTCAATACGAGTTGGGTTTGTTGTACGCCGTCGGAGTGCCAGATGGCATTCCTTCGAAGTCGGTTCCAGGGCTGATGGAATTTCAGGCGAACGATCGGAAGGCTGCTGAACTATATCTTAGGGCCGCCACACAGGGGTATCCGCCTGCGCAATCGAGGTTGGGCTCGATCCTTTTCGAAGGGAGAGGAGTGGCCGTCAACAAAGGTGAGGCTGCGAAATGGTTCGAGAAGGCAGCTGCACATTCAGAAGCTAGCGCAATGACAGCGCTAGCGGATATGCTGGCAGGAGGAGACGGTATCCAAGCGGATAAAGGTCGAGCGATCACATTGTACAGCCGTGCCGCCGCCAAGGGCGATGCGGGCGCCATGAAGGCGCTCGGAGAGAACTACGCGAATGGTCGGCTCACTGAGAGGGACAGCCAACTGGGGTACATGTGGCTTACTCTCGCCAGTCAGAAATACAGAAAAGAGCTTGTTGAGGCTTTTGCAAACGAGGCCGACGAGACCCGTCGTGGCTTGGTTGAGTTGATGTCCCAGTCTGAAATAGATCGTGCTAAGGACGCTGCCAACAGGTGTTTGGAGACAAACTACCAACAATGCGGGCGCTCGGGCTTCGTCGACTGGCTGTGGGAGGTTCTGTAGCCCATTTCGACAGGGCAAGGACATGAGAGAATGCTGCAGTAGCCAGTGCAAGCGTTCTAAAATAACAAAAGCTTAGTCGTCTCGCCACTCCCTATCCGCCAAACTCTTCCCCCAACCAATTGAATCACATTATGATTTTCAGCTGGCGCCACCCTTCCCCACTTCTCCCACCGCAATTAAGCCTTTCGATAGGCGACCAGGTGGGAATAGCCGGGAATTGGCGGGCGCCATGCACGACAGGTACAGTCGACGGACGAGGGAATTCGGAAGCCAGTTGCGGCTGGAGAGCCTCGCTTCAGTCTTTCTCGGAGGAATCGTCGGATTCATTGGCCGAACGGGCATTTAAAATGATCCTCCCCATTGCATCCATAAAATGCGAATGGATAGGCCACCGGTTGGCGGTCTCCAGCGTAGGCGCGTCATCACCAGTCAGATTAGCAATCCGCTGAGCCTCATCAAAAAATGAGTTTCCGTGGCCGCCCGGATTAGGCTTCTTATGTTGATATAATGCTTGGTGGATCATTTCATGAACCATCAGGCGGCATGCGATTTCAGCTTTCGCTAGCGCCTCATCATCCCCCGCAAGCCGATCATCTTCGCTGAATTCAAACAGCTTGTCGATCATGATGCATTTCGATTGCAGAACGTATTTCCCATGGGCACCGATGCCATTGGGACCGCTCAATTCTTCAAAACCGATCGCACTCAGCGGTTCGAGTTGTCCGTCGAAGCAGGTTCTATTGATCTGCACCCACATCGCGTAGAGACGTTCGTCCATTCTCTGTTCCCATTTGCGGATCACTGGCTGCGCAATCGACAGCGAATTTGGGTGCGGCGTCACTACCGTCACCCAACCTGACAAAATCTATCCGGTGTCGGTATCGAGTTTCAATAAGACGGCGGACGGAGCTATGTCTTTGACCGTCGCCAACCGGCCTTCCGCGCCTCAGCTTCTGAGCAGAACCATCTCTCGCCGTACTCTGGCCGGATGATAGTTTGCGCATAATATTCCTGGCCGGGCACGTGATAGATGTGCTCGCCGGTCTCAATCGAGATGTTGCCTTTGATGTTGCAATTTGACCGGGCAACGATTGCCGTGGTTGCCGCCGACGCGGCATGCAAAAGGTCGTCGGCAAAATAGCCAACTCCGCCGGCGGCGAGCAGAACCGCTGCTGGGATGAACGCTCTCATCGGCTGAGGGATACCACCAAGCCCTCAATCGCCGGTTTCGCCGGTCGGTAAAATTCAACCAATCACCAACCGAAAGGAATTGTTATGGCCCGCAGCCTTGCGGAGGCATTGGCGCAACTATGACCGAATGCCTCGAAGACGATCATCGCCGGCATTGTCGACAACGCGCACTTGCTCGACAGGCTGTCCGCAGCGAATGGGGTGAGCGCAATCGTGCCTACGATCAGCAGGCGACGGAATTTACGCGCCGACTGGACGAGCTACGGCAGGACTTCGGTGCAGTTTATGGCACACGCGATGTCATCCAGGACATGAAGAGAGATTGAGCAATTGCGACGGGCGAGGCCAACACCGCAGTAGTTGGCCACGCACAGAAATCTAGGAGGGCCACAAAGCCAAAAAAGTCGAAGGATTTGCCGCAACCCCTCTATTGCCATGCAAAATATTTGAGTGTACCGCTTGAAAAAATATAAGGGGGGACCGTTGCCCAGCGCAGCGCGCAGCATTCAGTTTGTCCATTTTGTCGACAACGGCAAAGAGACGGACGCACGATCCATCTTCACCCTCGCCTTCGGCGAGGAACCAGATAATTTGCATACCTATTTAAAGCCGTTTGGACCCCAAGAAGTTTGGGGCAGCGCGAATGGGCTCCGAGACGGACTTGAACGTATTGTCACGGTGCAGTCGTCGCGTATCGACATTTTCATGAGAGTAGTACCTGGCCCAGAATCCACCGTAATCGAAAATGTCGAAGACGAAATCCCAAAAATCGCCAAGGCCCTTCAAGGCATGCCCAGCCCTATAAAGGGGGTGTCTCGGCTAGCGGTGGTGGTTGACTTCATTCAACGATTTGATTCTCTCGATGACACTAATGCTGCTATTCGAGACCGTTTGGGAACAGCCTTTCCAGGAGCGAACCAAAGCGACTTTTTGCTCCAATTGAACGTGACAAAGGTGTCAAACGTCCGAAATCACACACTGAACCGACTCGTCAAATGGACGTGTGAAAATGTTCAGGAATTCGCATTTCAAGCCCAGCCCGGCCAGACTATGGTCAAACTGGATGCTAGCAATGCGGTAAGGAGTTTCTACATATTCTCTCAGTTGATAGATGTTAACACCGTTCCAGTCGCTGGTGTCGACCCAGCTGATCAGGCCAAATTGCTGACCGAAATGGTCGCAGAATGCACTTGGCTCCGTACGAACGGGAAGTTGGACAGGTGGGCGTAGTGAACGAATTGTCACTTCTGACGAATACCCCTTTGGGCGCAATCGGGGGCTCAATTGGACCTATTGGAGCGGATGGCATTTATCGGATGGCGCCCACGCCGGACCGCCACAATTCGAATGAGTCTGTCGTTACAAATGCGACGGGATCAATTGAGAGGCCATGGACAATATGGCAGCACAATAGATATGCGACAATCAACCGTTTCACCTGGCGCGGTTCATTCTCGGCTTCTGACGGCGTGGGTGAGCGAGTGCATCTTTTTGCGGTCGCTGGATCGTCGGCGAATGAGGACGGTGCAGCCCAGCTATTGAATACACAATATCAAGCGGTCGCCGCCGCGCTCCAAGACATGGTCGAGGCTGGCGAGGACGAGTCCCACTTTATTGACCAGCCAACGTTTCAGCAGTCCGTAAACTTTGTAAATTACCTGCGGCTGTTTGACGTCCCAGCTCCTAAGGTTTTTGCGCATGGTGGCGACGCGATTACATTTGTCTGGGCTATTCCAGATCGCAAGCGTTACGTGACACTGGATGAGGATGGTGCGACATTCTTGGAGATGATCAAGCGCTCGGGAGTAACATGCGAGGCTGAAGCTTACATTGAGCGCAAAGATTTCTCTACATTGATAAGTGTACTTGGGGGCAAGGCTTGGCAGAACCGGGCGAGCGTTTAAAGCCGAAGGACGTAGTGGCGAGAAGCGCGATACGCCCTAAGATATTTCAGAATAGTCAAATAGACAACGGATTCGCTCACGAGTCGCTAATTGATCTAGCGCAACCTGATAGGTCGATACCTAAATATTTATCTTCCGTCGGCTGGCTTCGGTTTTTGACTGAGGAGTCGGAAGTTCACGCTTACGGCTGTCGGGTCGCGGCTGACAAGAATAAGGGACTTGAGGAGCGGACGGGGGTGAAACCTGTCCCTCTCCAAAAGAAATGTCACTACCTCGGCTATTACACCCTGGCGATAGACGCGCTACCTCAAATCCAGTCGGAAATATATGAGGTTTTCGTTGAATATAATCCGGAAAACGATGAGGTGGCACATTGCGATCTTTGGATGGTGGAACGTCCAACCGCAGACGAGCCAAAAACTCAAAAGAAAAGCGACCGCGCAAAGGTAATTGCTCGGATGTGGGATAATTTTATCGGTCCGTTCAGGGGCATTTGCGATGTGGACGCTCCTTATGCGGAAGTTCTGTTGGCAACTGAGTTGCCCGTCCAGAGACTGCCGCAACGGTGAATTCGAAAACTCCCGCCTGACGAGCGTTGAAACACCGGAGCCAGTCTCGGTTGACCCGAGGCGGGCTTTCGCGTTTCAGTGTTCCCTTGCCCGCTCGACCGCAAAACTTGGGGGCGTCCACCCCTTCACCAGCCTGGAGAAATTCAATCAAGGCTTCCATCAGGCGTTCGGCGGTCAGCTTGTTCATCACAACGCCGATTGGTCCGGTGTCAGTATCGAGTTCGAGCAACCCAAGTAGCCTGTCGCGCGAAAGCAGGGTGACGTCGGTTGCCAACAGTTTATTGTATCCGGTTGCGCTAACCTTGCGAGTCATGTCGACCGCCACTCCGTTTGCCGGAAGCGTATAGGCTCGGGGCGCGCGGAAACTCAACGCACGCAATGGTGAGCGGAAAGGGTAGCAGACCTGCTTACCCGTCATCTTCGATGGTGCCGCCGATCTTATTCCGGAGCGAACGCAGCAGGCGCGATACCACTTCATCCTTCGTATAGTGCCGACCGCTAATATCGACTTGGACGTCTCCATTAGCTTCCAAATCGACGTAGGCGATAGCATCGCTCCCGCCTATTGCGAGGAGCAACCAAGGATGCCGTTGGCTGGGAAGTTGCCGGTCCAACTCCGCCTCAGTCTCACACCTGGCCTGGAGCCCGGCTCACAACGGTGCTCGCGCCAACAAAGTCCTGAATGAACACTCAAGGCGCTGGCGCGATATACTATTGAAGATGGAGAGCTGACTCGATGCTGACATCAAGGCACTGCAACGTGGTCGGCATGTCTGAGGGCGGGTTGAGCACCGTGCCGTCGTCGGCACAATCGCTGACGCCATAAATACGATCACCCATCTTTACGTCAAGGCAGTTTCGGAAATCACCTGCAACCGCGCACTCTTGGCGGGCTTTTGCATAGTCCGTACAGAGCAAGCCGATTTTGCAAAGCTCAACATGTCGAGATCGCCTCGCGGCTGTAGCTTGGTTTGCGGCCACCTGCGCTTCCAGCCGTCGCTGCGTCTCTTGCGCCGTCTCAGGAGGGGTAGTTAACTTCCCCAGCATAGCAAGGGCACATAAGCTGAGATAGAATACGACCACCCACATGACGGTCCGTCGCCTGCCTGTATTTTTTGCCGGTGTCTGGTTGCTCATATCTCAAAGTATTGCACCAAGATTTGTAGAAAGACCAGACTGAAGGGCGGCAGCTAAACGCTTCTGTTTGGCGATGCAGAAACCGTTGTGATAACGGTTCCCGCACCTTGTGCAGACCAACCGCACCTCTAATGCTTTGATCCGGGTGTCTCGACCGAGCCGGCGCTGAAGCTCCCAACCGTCGCCAGTACCTCGCGGTAGCGGCGGGCAAGCGCTGACCTGCCGTCCCATCCGATCGAGGAAGAGCTGAGCGCCCGTGGTGGCGCGAGATTGAGCCTCGGCTTCGCAGCTGTCGGCTGGGTTGCCACGGCGTAGCTGCGGCATGTTGGACCTTCCGTTGGTACAATTATTGGACACAACATCGCGCCGTCGCTGTTTTTGTTAGGTTTTCTACGTCAATCTACATCTAAATTGCGCCTTATAGGGGCGCACTTGTACGATTTTTCCATCGAAAGTCGGTCTCCACTCGCGGTTCCGCTCCTGTGGGCGCTGGAAGTGCTTCTGGACTCCATACGGCAAGAGTCGCATTCTGCCCGTGGGGAGAAGGGGCGTGGACAGATACCGTCACGACAATCGGTCTGACCAATGGCGCAAACGGACCGGTGCCAGGGTTCGGCGCGCGCGCCTGCTGGCAAGCATTCCGAAGCGGCTCGTGTTCGTGACAGTCGCAGCGATGGCCGCCTACGCGACGTTGTTTCTCGTGCAGCACAGCGAAAGCGCGCCCGACCTCAACCCGTCGCACTGGATTGGAAGTTCACCGGCGCCGATCGCCGGGGTGGCCTCAGTCATCGACGGCGACACGATCGAGATCCACGGACAGCGCATCCGCTTCAACGGCATCGATGCGCCGGAATCTGCCCAGCAGTGCGACGACGCCAAGGGCTTTCGCTATCAGTGCGGGGCAAAGTCGGCCGCTGTCCTTGATGCCTTCCTTGAGGCCTCGCGGCCGGTCCAGTGTACCTTCGTCAGTTGGGACCGCTACGGCCGGTATGTCGGCGATTGCCGGCGTGCGGACGGCTCCAGCATTGCCTCGTGGATGGTCGAGCATGGCCAGGCGCTAGACTGGCCCCGCTACAGCCACGGTGCCTACGCATTACAGCAGGCGAAGGCCGAGGCGACAAAGGTTGGTGTGTGGGTTGGCACGTTTCAGCCGCCTTGGGATTGGCGCGCCGAGCATCGGGACGATGGCCAGTCGGCAAGCGCTCCTCTCTTCGCCGCCGGCAATAGTGGGTGCTACATCAAGGGCAACATTTCGGCCGAAGGCGAGCGCATCTATCACATGCCGGGTCAGAAATATTATGGCGTGACAAAGATCACCGAGGCTAAGGGCGAGAGGTGGTTTTGCTCCGAGGCCGAAGCTATGGCGGCAGGGTGGCGCAAATCGAAAAAGTGAAACCTGCATGGAGGGCTAGCAAAATGCCTAGCGTCGCCCTTAAGACCTCCTACGACTACTTCCCGTGGCGATCACATTCAGTCTGATGCCAGCGGTGCGCAGCACCGTTTTCGAGTCCAGCAGCCGCGCCCGTCGCCTGCAATGCCATCGACCAGGCTTCTGCAATCCCCAGTTCAAAGGCAATGGCAAATACGCTCGCCGAGGAATCGGCACTCGCGGTTTCTGGTGTCATGGATGTCGCGCCGCCAAACGGAAGGTGGCTACTCCTGGCGAACCAAAGCGCGCAGTTAGCCGCTCGATGCGCATGATAAAGTGCACGATCGATGGGAGTGAAATGCCGTTCGACTCCCTTTTCCCTCCCGCGCATTATCTCGCGAATTCGTTCAGCTCGACCACGGGCTTCTTCGAGGGTTGTAGAAGCTCCCAGAAACCTGCCGAAGCGGTTCTTTCCTTCACCGCGCAGGACGACGCCAGCGGCGTGGATCGCTTGCCACGCGAAGAACTCATTTCGTGATTGCTGCATCGCCGGATCGATCGTGCCGATGAGAACCGTGAGGTGCGGTATTAGTTCATCGCGCGTCGACTCATTGGCACTGTCGTTGATACCGCGAACAAAGGCAGCGATGATGGGACAAACCCCCGTCGGTCGATCGGTGTGTGGTGCGCCTGATAGCCAAGCGACCATTTCTAGCGCGCAAGTCCCCTCATCTCGCGACGCATGGCTGCCAGCGGTTAGATGCAATCGCGTTGTGTTCGAGTTGACTGCCTTACCAATTGATTTGGACAAAACTGGATGTCCTCTATTTCCGGAAAGCGTTGTTGAGCCACCACAAGACCCTGCAGAGAATTTCGTTCAGATTCCTCCTCTCGCGCTGCTGCCGATGAATCGCTTGAGCTCGTGACCCAAAAGTATTCCGACGCGTCAGCGATCCAGCGCAGCCTCGGCGCGGCATATTCGATGCCGACGTCCTGATCGATGTTCTGCCAACGCTCGCGCAAATCCTCGCTCGACAGTTGCAATTGGTTTAACATCGACCGCTGTGGTGTGCTAGCAGGCACCATACCAAGTTTTGACGCCACCCATGGTGCCCCACAGGTACCTTTGAATGGTGTGACCGTGCCGAATTGCTTCGACAGCTAGATATGTATGATGTTCGCAGGCGCGAATTTGGCGCGTGTGGGCATGCGATCAAATTGTGACGCCATCAGCAGGGGTGTGCTGGCGGAAGCATATTCCGTCCGTTTCGCTGATCTTCATGCGTTTTCGGCACGACTAACCGGAATAGGTCACCACTGTTGCGCGTGATTGGGGCTCACAAATGAATCTTTGTGCGCGCCTCACTAGCTTCGGCGATGCCAATCCAGCGCTTATTGTCTGCGATCAGTCGATGGATGAACCGATGGCAGCAAGCGCAGAGCAGTGACATGTCAGATAGGCGCGTATAGCGCTCGCCTTCCGCCGCAGCCAAAGGGATTGTGTGATGTCCTTCAAACAGACTGTCGGTCGACCGCGGAGCATTCGCGGTTACTCCGAAGCTGCACACCTCGCATTTCAGTCCCGATGGCCGTCGCGCTTCGATGAGTTTCGTTCGCAATCGCCGATCTCGTTGACGGTGCCTGACAGTCAAAATCCTGCCTTCGGCAAATTCCAGGTCTTCGTCATCTGTTTCGATTAGAAAACCGGCTAAAAGGGCAAGTCGAATAGCCGTTGCCAGTTGGGCAAGCTCGATCTTTCGGCTGCTCGGAAATTCCGCAACGACCTTCGTGTCCGTGTTTGAGAAGCTAAGCCCGCGGTTCGGATCAATCGCAGATAGCAAGTTTTGCATCTTCAGCGCTACACCATCGGCGTTGCGAAAGTTGTCCTTCCGTCCCGCCTCCGGATAAATCGAGGCTGCACGAAGCAGGTTCGACAACTCCAAAACGTCGGTATGATGTCGGTCGATTGGCTTTCCGTGTCTGTAAAGCAAATCTAGTGCTAACAAGGATTCGTCGCGTGTCCACTTCGGATTGCCGGACCCTTTTGTTACAGGCATGACAATGAATCTCTCAAATTGGCTGATTGATGATACTGACTTCGCGCTTTTTGCGAATGCGCATGTAGCATAACTGGATATTAGTTATTTGGTAACCTTTCCACAATGCTAATTTAATGTATGCAAGGGATTATCGCCTGACGCAACTGGGGCGGCGACGATGAACAAATTATTCTTTGGCGACAATCTTCACGTTCTTCGCGAGAGGATCAATCCGGAATCTGTTGATCTCGTCTATCTCGACCCGCCGTTCAACTCGAATGCAAATTACAATGTGCTTTTTCGCGAGGATGGCGGAGCCCCTACCGAGGCGCAAGCTGAAGCTTTCAGGGATACATGGGAGTGGGGTGAACATGCCGCTGAAGCATACGAAGACGTTATGCGTGCGTCCGGTGATGTTGCTCTGGCCCTAAAGGGAATGCGAGCTTGGATAGGTCAGAATGCGATGATGGCCTATTTAGCGATGATGGCGGTACGGCTGCAAGAATTACGTGATGTTCTGAAGCCGACCGGATCGCTGTATTTACACTGCGATCCCAACGCCAGCCACTATTTGAAAATCATCCTAGACGCGCTGTTTGGTCCGTCGGGTTTCCGAACGGAGATAAGTTGGAGGCGCCAGTCTGCGCACAACGACGCGAAGCAAGGACGAAAACAATACGGAAACGTGCGCGACACGATACTTTTCTACACCAAGTCCGATAAATGGAAATGGAACACTCAGTATACCCCCTATGATCCCGGGTATGTGCGGGATTTCTATAAACACAGAGAGCCAGGAACAGGCCGCGCATATAGGTTGAGCGACCTCACCGGCCCTGGCGGAGCCGCCAAAGGCAATCCACTTTATGAAGTGATGGGGATTAAGAGACACTGGAGGTTCAGCCGGGAGAAGATGGACCTATTAATTTCTCAAGGGCGGGTCGTTCAGACTAAACCCGGCACCGTCCCGGCCCAAAAGCGGTATCTTGACGAAATGCCCGGCGTAGCTCTTCAGAACGACTGGTCAGATATAAAAGCGGCATCTGGCAGAGAAGCACTAGGGTACCCGACACAAAAGCCTCTCAGCCTTCTAGAACGCATAATTCAGGCATCCTCGGACCCCGGCGACGTCGTGCTTGATCCCTTCTGTGGCTGCGGCACTACTGTTGAAGCGGCAGAACGGATCGGGCGTCAATGGGTCGGCATTGATGTAACCCACTATGCGGTAACGCTCATCGAAGCTCGGCTAAAGGCCAATCATCCTAATGCATCTTTCTCAGTGCATGGTCGGCCAGTCGATCTCGCGAGTGCACGTGACCTTGCTAGACGGGACAAACATCAATTCCAATGGTGGGCAGCGTGGCGCGTCGGCGCGCAAACCTATCGGGAAGAAAAACGAGGGGCTGACCGCGGCATTGATGGAAACATTCTCTACAAGAACGGTCCCTACGGTGACGGTCGAATTATCATATCTGTTAAGGGTGGCGAACACGTTGGCGCGCAAATGGTGCGCGATCTACGCGGCGTGATCGAGCGTGAGGAAGCGGAAATGGGTATTCTCGTCTCGCTTGCCGAACCGACTCAACCAATGGTCCGCGAAGCTGCTGACGCCGGGTTTGTCACTCGCTCTGCTCATGGTCGACTGCCTAGAATTCAGATCGCGACAATCGAAGATATGCTTTCCGGACGTATGCCAAAGCTGCCTCCGCTGCCGATTCCCGAAAGGAAACTAACGCCTTCTATCCGACGGAAGGACAAGGATCAGCTAGAGTTGCTGCTCCCATTCGACGGCGAAAAGATCATTGCGGCCAAAGGAGTATTTGTCGACCCGCGCTTTGTGACATTGACGGGCTAGGGTGTCGATTGAGCAACCATTATGGTGCCAAGATTGGCGGAGGACTGCTCCGCTGGTTTCGATGATTCTTTGGGCGTTCTCGGGCTACTAGCAAGGATCGCTAACCGCGAGGTTCGGCTGGCCGCGCTTGTTGCAGGCCGAGATAGATTGAACGGAGCCGTCTCGACCGCACTGAAGAAAGTGGCGGCCTATTATTGCAAAACTCGAACTGATGGAATCAGATTGCGTTGCGACTAATTGTGCAAATGGGACATCACGGCCCGTGTCAATTCAACGCAATTTGGCATTCTCAGCCCTGTTTGGAGCTCTCGCTATGGCGGCCGCATCTAACTTGGCGGCCAGAGAACTAGAATATTCGCAAAATCCCATTCTTACCGGAGCGATATGCATTGCAGGGCCAGAGGAAAATCTGGGAGCAGTAACATCTCTCATAGAGAGCAAAGGGAGTAGGATAGTCCACGATGTCGATCAAGATTGGCGATGTGACGATGGGACACAATACTACCTCAGCTTTCCAGAGGGCTTGGAAAGCTGGGCAGATACCGTGATCAATGACGCCAAATTGGGGCCAACTGTGCATCCAATCGGAACATCCGGAGGTAGTGGAATTTTTCGGGTGGCTCTTCAGCCTTCCGACATTTTGGCTGATAAGCCCACGCCACAAAATTTAGCGATGATAAAGAATGACCTCATGTGCAAAATGCACGATAGGTTGTCGAAATACTTTTCTGCCGTGAATTTTGCGCCATGTGCAAACTATGGAGAGGGGTTTTGTTGGGATATTACTTTGCTTGACCATGCCAAGAAATCAAAAGGGTTCAATTCCAAAACCCTGAACAATCTGATTTCCGACAAATACTGGTTCCGCGTAACGGCTGAGGTATGGATGGGTTATTTCGAGCACTATTCCGATAACTTTATGAGCGATGTTGGAGCGCGCGTAGATGCGACAAGCATAATTGTACAAAGCGAATTTGCAAGATCGCCGGTCGCTGCCCCCCCTGAGAATGACAGGTATCATGATATTGGCTCTTTCGATGCCAGCATTGATGAAAGAAATGTAGACGATACTATGAGAGATCGCTTTGCGGAAATTCTCTTTTCATCGCCCATGAAGTGCGAGCACGCGCCATGAAAAAAGAATACTTCCGTATGGGCATTGGGGTATCCGTTATAGCCGTTCACGCCATTTGCTTTGCCATTATCTTTTTTGGCAAGGATGCGTATTTGAGCTCTGCACAGAAGATCGATGTAGCCTTGCTCTTTATGCCAATTACGGCTGCGTATGTCGTGGCAATTGTCAGGAATGCGGTAGACAACGCGACCGCCGCAGCAGATTCGTCCAAGGTAAATTTAAACTATGCTCTTATTGCTCTATTAATAACTGTCATAACCTTGCTTGGATTACTCTGGACCGTAATTTCTCTCACTGGTAATGATTCTAGCGATCGGCAACAAGTCGTCATTTTCGAAATTGTATTTGGCGCTGCGTTCGGTCTCGTGGCGGCAGATTTGTTCGGAAAAGTTGAACGGGTTGTCGTCAACCCCGATGATTTGAAGGGTAAGTAAGTGGCCGATGCGCGTAAATGAAGCCATCATAAAAGCTCGCGGGGGCGTATTACACACTGGAGTCAATCGCTTAACCACTCACCAAACAGACCTCACCAATTGATTCTAACCGTGATTGCTCTTGATCCCTCGTGATCGGCTAAAGTTGTGGATAGAGCAAATCGGAACAATCAGTTGCAGAGCGCGGTGATCCCCTCGTGGCGACGGTTGACGCCTTGAGATACCGGGAGCTCTCTCCGCCTAATCGTTCATCGAGCCTCGGAGAATATGCTGAAGCAGTTAGAAAAGGATGGTGATGCCCCCTCTGCCCCTCTGCAGGGTCACCAGTCACCAATCGGCGAGCGGATCGTCCAACGGGACTGGTTCCCCATCAAAGTTGTGGAAGGTTGGTTCGCCGTCAAAGTCGCGCGTCGCTTGCACGGGACCGACGGCGGGTTCTGACGTCCCGTGGTGTGGGGCCTTGCCGATGCCAACCGGTATGTCCTTTAGCATTTCTAGCAGCGCCAGCGCGGCCTCGCGGAGTGCTGATTCGCCTGCGGCCTTGACCTCGGCGTCACGGCGCCGTGCTTCCAGGGCGTTAGCGACCAGTTCGGCCGCGCGTCGGTCACGACCGCGATCAAGCGCGTCTCGGAATTCTGCGTACTTAAGGCGCCAGCGCGATATAGTGCGATCCGTGCACCCTAGTTCAGCGGCGATCTCAACTAACATAGCTCCGCGCTCGGCAAGCTGTCGCGCCTCGGGGCGGAATGTTGTTGGGCGCCCCACTCCTTTTTTAGGGACTCTCATAACAGGGCAGACATAATTGGGCTTTTCCGTATGGCCGGATCTCATCGTCCACGCTCCTTTAGTCAGCTTTTGCTTTTCAAGAAGCCGCTCCACGTCCTGCAGCAGCAGCTTGAGTTTCCGTTCCTGCTCCAGCGCCGGCGGGCTGACGGCGGGCTTGGGCGCGTAACAATCGCGCCACCTCGCCCAGCCTGAATTCCAGCTCATCGCGTTTGGGCGTGGTCATCTGGTCGATCCTTTCGGGACGTCAGCACGATCGGTGATATCGGTGAAATCGGTGATTTCTCTCCCTTGCCCCTACACAACTTCCAGCACCCATCTTTGGCACGTCGTCGGTGGTCGCCCTTTTTCGTGAATTTTTAGAAATGCAAACAAGAACAATAAGATGGTCGCTGGAAGGTGCGTGGGGTGAAGGGAGAGAAATCAGCGATTTCACCGATATCACCGATCGTGCTGCTGTCATTTGCTCTTGCTCTTGCGCCGTACCAATTCATGCGCCGCGTTGAACCGCTCAGCTATTGTCAGTGCTTCTCTCGCGTAGACCGCCTGCCGCACGCCATGGACGACCCAGTACCCGTCCTTGGCATTGCTGCGAACCGCAACGTACTTACAGGCCTGCATGCGGTGCGGTATCCTTGCGCGGTTGGCACGCTCGCCTAGGGATCGGCCGATGCTGCTGCCTGCAAGCATGGTCAACGTGACCGCGTCTTCGCCAAGCTCCTCAAGCGCGCCCGCAAGCTCGGTGTCGTCGGGGTTCGTCGACGCGTTGACGATTTCCCAGAAGGCTTCCGTCTTCTTAGGCGGCGCTTTTGAATTGAAGCTGCTGATATCTAGGGTGCGAAGGTAGTGCACCACGTTCTCGATGCCGCCGCACTCGTACCAGGCGTTCAGCGCGTTCCAGTACTTCACCGACCTGGGGTTCTCAGGCAGCGGCGACCACGCCACATAATTCCGCCGATCATCTGAAGGGAGATAGAGCCCGTCCGTCTTGTGGTTCGTCGTGTAGATCACGCCGCACAGGTTCTGGATGTAGTGCTGCCGCAGGTTCTTCTCTTCGACCCGCAGCACCGACGGCGGATCGACGATGTAGCGCTTCGATCGCTCGTAGAAGGCATAGCGGTTGGTGTCGCCCAGATCGTGCACTTCAGAGATGCACAGGATGACGCTGCGCGCGTACGGGTTCCATTTCTCTAGAAGGTTCTGCGGGTTGATGTCCGCAAAATTCCACGGCCCCACGGCGTGCCGCACCGGCACGAGGAGGGTGTCTTTGCCAATGCCCGGACTGCCGCCGAGCAGAACCGCGTGGTTGAGCTTGACCGCCGGCTGCTGGACGCGATGTGCCAGCCACAATAAAATATGATCGAAGTCGTCCGGGTAAATGCTGTATCCTAGTTTGAGCCAAGGCTCGACGTCGCCCGGTATCCCGACGACCGTTGGGGGCCTGTACAGGTTAAGCGTCGTCGCGCCCTTTGCGTGCACCCGCCCGCCGTCTACGAATAGCGTGTCCTTGATAAGCGCCGGCTCACCCGGCATCCACGTCATTTGCTCGATCGGCCTGTTCTGGTCCAGCCACTCGCTTGCGCTGATGTCCGTGCCGCCATTCACCTCGATCGGCGGCACACGCGCGTTCACGCTCGCCGCTGGCCATGGATCGCGGTTTGGCAGGTAGATGTAGTTGTGCATCGGCATGTAGGCGACAAAGGCGTCGATCGTCAGCGCGCCACCCTCTTTCGTTGCCGCGTTGGCGCGCTTCGCTTCCGCGCTACGTTTCCGCTGCACCTTGCTTACCATCGCCTTCAGCGTCTTGAGGTTTAGGTCGAAGCGCGAGGCGACGTCCTTGCATGTGAGGTCGTATTCCGAGCCCTTCAGCCACGACAGCGCATCGACCTCTCTGTCGAGCATCTCGTGGTAAGCCTTGCGCTCGACTTCCGCAGTGTCGTCGGTCTCTGGCGGCGTCTTGCTACCATGCATGGTCCTGATCCTTGCTATTGCGGATGCGGTTCATCAGCGCCCATAGTTTGTCGATGAGCACCTTATGGGTGATCGTCTGCTGCATACTCGGCGCAGCTCTGGACGCCGCGAACATGGCCGCGATGTCAGGCCGACCGCGCCAGCCGGGGCTAGACTTCTCAGCCCAGTAGAACACGGTGCCGGCGCCGGCGCCGGGCCGAGACCCGAACGTCTCCCACTTGCTGTGTGTAGCGCCGTCGTACGTGTCGGACTTCTTCGACCACTTGTCCCAGAGTTCGAGCCCTTCGGCGCTGCCGTCTGTGGCGTGATAGAGCGCCGCGCCTACGGCGATCCATCGGTCATATGTCTCGGGGTAGATCGACATGACCGACATGGCGGCGGTTAGCAGCGGTAGCGGCGCGTGCGGGTCGGCCGCCGGGCTGCGCTCGGCGGATTGCTGTCTCGCCACCTTCCTTGCCCAGCCAGCTGCGGCGCAGGTGCGGTTGACGTAGTCGACCAGCGCGAAACCATGCTTCTCGGTGATGAGCGACAAGGCCGGCTTCGGCGTGTCGATCAACTCTTGATCCGGCCAGTAGTACGACTTACCGGTGCCGGGGTGGATCGCATACGCGACGAACTGCTGGCCGTCGGCGAGCAGTTCGACCTTGTGCTCGTTGCCGTCCGGCGAGATGAACGTGTCGGACTTCACTTTGCGGAATGGCGTCTCGGCCCTGTAGACGAACAGCTCCCTCGGCGGCTGTCCTATGCGCGCGATCGTCGGTCCAATGTTGTCGACGCACCAGTCATAGACCTTCTCGATCAGCCATTCGGACGGGCTGTCGGCATCTACTGCGGGGGTGAACCTGGTCTTCACGCCAACGCCGCTGCCGCTGAACATGCGACGGCCCTGCGGCGTGGCGAGAAGGGCGCCGAAGTCCGTATTCTGCCACCCGTTTGTGACCGGGCGCTTCGTGCCGATCTTGATCGGGACCGGATCATAGCCAAGCTCGGCAAGGCGCGGCCCGTGCGTTTGGAGAAAGCCGGTCATGGCGCCGGTTCCTCATGTGGATATCGCTGTTCGCTGCGCACCCTGGCGGCGGCCATCAACGCGCTGGTTTTGTATTCAGGGAAGGTCATTGGACGCCCCCTCGCGGCTTCTCGCAGATGAGCAGGATCTTGCGGCCGGGCGCCAGCGCCTTGATGGTTTCGATCCACTGGCTCTCCTGCTCCGGTCTGGTTTCGACCATGAAAACGTGCTCGCGGGCGATGCCTGCGGCGATCGCGGTGGCGAGATAAAGCTCCGGTCCCTGACATGAGTTAACGACAATGTTATCGGCCATCTTCAAGACCCGTCGCAGCGATGCGCGGTGGAAGGCGCCGGGGCCAAATGTTCCAGAGACGAGGTCTTCCACGAAGGTGATTACAGGTTTGCCGCCAGGCAATTTGAACGGGTGCCCCCATGGCGGCAGTATGGCTAACACCACACCGTGGTCGCGCACGGCCGTAAGGATCGAGCCGAAGCGTGTGTCAGCGCCCTGCGTAGCTATACCGGCGGTAAGGCCCTGTTGGAAAAACGACGTACCGTCGTGATCGAGAACGATGACGCCGAGCGGCGGCGCCTTGCGGGTCTTTGTGCGGCTTAGTCGGGGGTTCAGCATTGGTCGGACTGCCTTTGATGCAGGCCGTCGCGAATTGACGCGTCAGGGGAAATAGGGATATATTCCCAGGCGTTCCGAAGCCCATCCCTTAACCCCCGCCGTTGGCCTCATCTCGCCACGGCGGTTTCTCTTTTATGCCGCTCGGGTGCTGCGCCGCGCATCTTCGGCGGACTCACGCTCGCGGACCCACTCCGCCTCGGCCTCGGCGCTGATACGCACGAGTTTCCCGACCACGTATTCCCGTGGACCGAGGCCGGCCGCTTTCAGGTTGTAGTACGAACTACGGCTAATCTTCTGGCGCGCGACAAAGCCAGCTATGCTTGGGTCACGGGAGGTAATGTTGATCTCGGCGTTCACGAGCATGCATCCTCTGTTTTGCCTGACTTGGACGACGATCTATCCAGGTGGGCCGTTGACGACGCAGACAGAGATATGCGTGATTATTCGTGAGGTCGTGGAGTGGAATTACGTTCCGGCTTTCCACTCCATCCGGCGGTATAGCTCGACGCTCTCTTGGTAGTGTCGAGACTTCCGCCAGTCCCGCACAGTGGCCTCGGCGGTCTTCTGCGGCGTATTATTATCCTTACTTAACAGCAGGCCGGTATTGCACAGGTGCTGAGCGACCTTGTATCGCGTCGCCGGAGCGTTGGCGGGATACTTCGCTTCGAACTTGACTGCTGCCCGGTAGGCGCTTTCGCTGGTGGGCCGGAAAGGCGGCGTGCTGGCGCCTCTCTTGAGAAAAGCGATCGCGTCGACCAGCCGCGACAGCTCATAGGGGATTGGCGCCTCCACGTCGACGTACTGCCCCGTCAGCCATATGACGGCAGCCTTGACAGTCTCTTTCGAGTACCCCTTCACCGGCACCCCGCCCTTTCCTACGAGCGCCTGCCATTGCTGCCACAAGCCACGCGCGTAGTCGTCCAGAACCTTGGGGTCGTCCTCGACCATAAGCGCGTGGCGCCACAGGAGGCTGTCGTCCCCAATTAGCCGCGCGTTCTTGTCGAAGCGGGGGAGTTGCGCGTGCATCACCGCATCTCAATCCGCAAAACCTTGCCATCGCCGGCAAGTGGCGGGGGCATCAAGGGGACGATCGCCGCCCGTGCCATCTCCTCCAGGCCGCTCGTGATCCACTTGGCATAGTGTTTTTCGATCATGGCAACCGAAGTGTCGTGCGCCGCAGCTACCAATCTAATTGGAAGGTTTTGCCTGATGCCCCGAACGATGGACGAATGGCGCAGGGCGTAGGCGATCACTGTCGGCATCTGCGCCCTTTCGCGGATCGCCTTCCAAGGTTGGGCGATGAAGCTGGATGTCTGCCACGGCCCGCGCCCGTCGCGCACCCAGCGGATGCTGCCGGCTACCTGTCTGTGCTGCCAACGCTCCAGCAGCCAAGCATCATTGGCGCGGCCTGTCACCACTGGCCGCAGAGCGTCGATCACGGCTGGCTCGACCGGGATCGTGATCGAGCCGCCCTTGCCTTTGCCCTTGCGGCTGGAAGGCACCAGCAGTCGCGCCTCGGACAACTGACAGTCGCGCACTTTCATCCGCACAATCTGCGAGAACCGTGCGCCCGTGGCGTTCAACACAACAACAAGACGGAACAGGTCACCATCCCAGCCAAGTTCGCCGTCGACCTGCAGGGCCGCGCCGAGCAGGCGCATGATCTGTACGTCGCTCAAAATCTGATTGTCTCGGGCGACGGGCTCGGGTTCGTCGACGTCGCCTTTGAGCCCGTCACCGACGACCAGCGCCGAGTTCAATTGCTTGCGCTGGCTGTGGAGCGCAGCCTTGAGGTCGTTGACCAGCCGCTGCTTTGTCGTCTCTTTCAACTCGGCGGGCAAGCCCGCGCGCCACGAGGAAAGGTGTTCATCGGTCAAGGTTGCCATCCCTACGCCGGCCAGCGGCGAGGCGGGGACCGCTTCATGATTCCCGCGCTTGCCCTGCCCCAGGACGTATCGATGCAGCCGCCGGCTTGCATCTGACCGCACCGCGCGCGCCCTGCGGCGGCTGTCGCGGGCATCGCGAGCCGCTATATATGCGTCGACTGCATCACGGACAGTCGGAAGCGCCCCGGTTGCCGGCTCGGTCTCGACGCTAAGCTCGGCCTGAAACGCCCGTGCCACGTTCTGTGCTTGCCAGAAGTCGAGGATGGTTTTGCCGTCAGAGTCCACCATGTCGTCGGCGACGCCGATCTTCTGGACGCGATAGCAATCCTTCTTGTCCCCTTGCTCTCCCTCGGCCTTACCTAAATAGAGCCTAGCGACCCAAACCCCGCCGGTCTTTCCTTTCCGATATCCCACGTGCAGGCGCGGTCCGATGCTCTTGTAGTAGGGCTTGCCTCGCGCCTTCAATTTCTCCCGCGCCGTCCTGGTTTCGAGATGCGCGTCCCTTACCCGCTTGGCCATTGCCGCCCTCCTTTGTCCAACAATTTGTCCAATATATCAGGGTGGACCGTGTTGGACAAACGTAAACGCAGATCCATATAAATCAATAATTTCAGATAAATCGGTGTTTCAGGCTGGACGACTTTGGACTATCTATAAGCCCTTTGAAGGCGTGAATCGTGGTTCGAGCCCATGAGCGGGAACCAATAAAATCAATGACTTTGCCGAATTCCAATTCGGATATGTCAAATCCATCAATAAACCCATGTAGTTGTGCGAAAGCAAAGGCCGGCATCGTCGACAACGAGATGCAGGCTCGCCGGGCAAAACCCCAACGCCCTCTCCCGGCGAGCCCATCGCTCCACAGAGCGACCAATTGCTATACGAGCCCGATAGCCACAAAGTTGCACGGCGGCTTGCAATTGGGGAAATCGTCATGCGCCCCATTGCAGGGCCATAAGCCGCAAGCCCGGCATTTCGGCCGACGCTACGCCCGGCGAATGCGACACCAGCCCCTATCCATGGTACCGGTAATGGTGCCTATGGTGGTAGTACCGGTGGTGATGGTAGTGCCGGTGGTGGTAGTAATACCGCTGGTAATACCTGTGGTGGTATCGGTAGTAGGGGCGATATGGCGCCTCGTAGTACGGGTCGTCGTAGTAATCCCTGTAGTAATAGCGGTAGGGGTAGGGAACGCGTCCGTAACCACCATAAAAGCCACCTTCATAGCCCCCGAAGGGCGAGAAGAGAAATTGTGCTTGCGTCGGTGTGGTGCCAGTGGCTGGGGCAGCAAGCGCGAGCGTGAATGCGAGAAGCAGCTTCCTCACGGTTACCTCCATCGGTTCAATCGCGAGTAACGCGAACGCTGGCCGACTTGTTCCTTCTTCGAGCGGCACGACCAGGCCCGGTATCAACCTCCCAGTTCCTTCTCCCTCAAGTCGGAAACCATTTTGCCAATCCTGCGTTGACGACCGAGTGCCATCACAAGCATCGGAGACCATCCATGACCGTCAGTTGCCGCGTATCGATCGACAACCGTCCGGAATCAACCGACGTCCTCTTCCAGGCGGTTCCGCGCATCGGCGAAAGCGTTTCACTGCCGATCGACGGAAATACCCAGGATCTTCGCGTGTCGCGCGTCGTGCATATGCCGAATGGCTCGCTTGACGGCGCCGCCATCGTCGTCGAGGTGACGACCAACATCCTCTAGTGGCCTGACATGTAGCGGCCTGACATGCCGCTTGGATGAGGATCGGAACAGGGTTTTGCCGCCCCTGAAGTCGCCGGCTCACGTCACGGTGATGAAACCGGGCGCTCGGAATCGCGTTTTATTGCGTTGAACGTGCTTCGAGGCTCATATGCAAACCGCATGGTTTTCCAAACCCGTGATGATCTCTGTCGGCATCACCGGTTCCATCCGTAACCTGTCCAATACCCAGCAAGCCATTGATCTGCTCACCACGCATTGGCGCGATTCGGGCAGCCTGAAACACCAGGCCGCGCTGAGAGCATGCCGCCGTGCGATGAGCGGCGACGTGCCGCCCGATATCGCCAGGGAGGCTTTCGTCGATGCCGCGCGCGAGGCCCATATCCTGATCGAATAGGGTATCCCGGTCGAACAGCGTGTCCTGATGTCACCCGCTTGCAGTCACGTATTGTAGCAGCCGGTCACAATGTCGTGATCGATGGAACCGTCTGTAACAACAGCCGTTTTTCTGTCAGGCAACATCAGGAGGCGTTTATGCGCACCATGAATCTCGTCACCCTTGTCCTCATCATCCTTGGCGGCCTCAACTGGCTGTTCATGGGTGTATCGGATTACAACGTAATCGGCACGATCCTCGGCGGAGGCGCCCTGGCCCGCCTGGCTTATGTGATCATCGGCCTTGCGGCGATATGGCAGCTCATGCCGGGCTTCCAGAGCTTCACGGTTGGAGAAGTCGACGCCGAAAAGCATATCCATCACCATACGTGACGGGTGAGAAGAAGGGGCGGCGGAACCCGCCGCCCCTCACCCGGCAAAGTTGAACGGACAGCCATTGTCCACGGTAGATGGGCCCACGATGGGCCACGGTAGCGGGCCTTTGCCCGATTATTTTTGGCTGCCCTTAACACTTGGACGCTATCAGCCGGCCAGTCGAAAACGCAGGGGCCGGACATGTGGAAGATCGCGTTCAAGGCCGTATTGGTGACGCTGGGCGTCATCGCCGTCAGCCAGATCGTGTCCTTTGCGATCCGCGCTTCGGCCGGGCAGCCCTTCACCGTGTTCGTCTTCGCCATGAACTCCATACTTCCGGTCGTCACCGCCCTCCCGGCCGCCTTCATCATCTTCCTGCAGAACGGCAAGTTGAAACGCGCGCTCGCCGAACTGTCGCAGGCGCATGCGCAACTGCATGAAAAATACAGACGCGACGGCCTGACCGGCTTCCTCAGCCGGGAAGCGTTTTTCGACCAGATGAGGCAGAGCCGCCGGCAGAGCGATGCCGGAGCGCTGTTGCTGATCGACGCCGACCACTTCAAGCGCATCAACGACACGTTTGGCCACCTGACCGGCGACGAGGCGCTGGTCATGATTTCGCGGACCATCCAAGGCTCGATCAGGGAGCAGGATTTCGTCGGCCGCGTCGGCGGCGAGGAGTTTTGCGTGTTCCTGCCCAGCACCAGTCGCGAAGAGGCGGCGACGATCGCCGAACGTGTTCGCGCCGCCGTCGAGCAGATCGACTTTCGCCCGGATAGCTCGCGCAGGCACAGGCTGACCGTCAGCATCGGCGTCGCGATGGCGCAAGCCCGCCTAGGCCGCGCCCAGCTGATGCGGCAGGTCGACCGCTGCCTTTACGAAGCCAAGGAACAGGGCCGCAACAGGGTGGTCTTCGCGCAGCCATTGAAACTGGCGGCTTAGAATATCTGCAGCCAAATGGGATCATCTGCGCCCGCATAAATGCGGAAACACAATTGGTTAGAGCGGGATCGTGATTCAGCTTGAAAGCGCGCGCCTGGCTGACCGGGTCGTAAGCCCCCTCAATTCCCGGCGCAATCCGAAGCCATCATGCCTTCGTCGACAGCCAGGTCGCCCAGCGCCTGTGGGAATTGGGCGAGCGCCCTATATAGTCCTCGTCATCCCCGTCCTTCCCTCCCGGAGACCCACCATGACCCTCGCGACACGCAAGCTCGGCAGCCAGGGGCTGCAGGTTTCAGTGATCGGCCTCGGCTGCATGGGCATGAGCCAGTCTTACGGCCCGGCCGATGAAGCCGAATCCATCGCCACGCTGCACCACGCCATCGAACTTGGCTGCACCTTCCTCGACACCGCCGAGGTCTATGGCCCTTATACCAACGAAGCCCTGCTTGGCCGGGCGCTGAAGGGCAAGCGCGACAAGGTGACGATCGCCACCAAATTCGGCTTCAAGCTCCTGGACGGTAAGCAGGTCGGCGCCGAGCGCGACAGCCGGCCCGCGACGATCAGGTCAGCCGTGGAAGGCTCGCTGAAGCGGCTGGCGACCGACCATATCGACCTCCTCTACCAGCACCGCGTCGACCCCGCCGTGCCGGCGGAGGATGTCGCGGGAACCGTTGGCGAACTGGTCGCCGAAGGCAAGGTGCGGTTCTTCGGCCTCTCGGAGGCGGGCGCAGCCAACATCCGCAGGTCGCATGCCGTGCATCCGGTGACGGCGGTGCAGAGCGAATATTCGTTGTGGGAGCGCAACCTGGAGCCGGAGATCATCCCGCTGCTTAGTGAACTCGGCATCGGCTTGGTGCCGTTCTCGCCGCTCGGCCGCGGCTTCCTCACCGGCGAGGTCAAGCGCGCGGAGGACTATCCCGAGGGCGATTATCGTCGCCACGACCCGCGCTACCAGGGCGCCAATTACGACGCCAATGTCGAGGCCGCCGCCAAGGTGCTGGATATCGCGGCGGCCAGGGGCGCCAAGCCCGGCCAGGTCGCGCTGGCCTGGCTGCTGCGCAAGGGCACGGATTTCTCGGTCGACATCGTGCCGATCCCCGGTACCAAGCGAAGAAAATATCTGGAAGAGAATGTCGCTTCGGCATCACTGAAGCTGGAAGCCGCCGACATGGCCGCGCTGGACGAAGCCTTGGCGCCGGGAAAGATCTCCGGCCCACGCTATCCCGAGCGCACCATGGTGACGATCGACCGGTAGACCGCTCAGAGCATGATCCTTTGCGGAAACGGACGTCCATTTGCCCTTCGGTCAGAGCCGGCGATCAGCACGGGGCCGAATCTCAGATGTCAGGAAGGGCAGCTAGCCGTACTCGTAAAATGCGGTCGCTTGCCTGCAGAGTTCGGGCACCAACATGCGTACGACGTCCCAAAGCACAAACCCATGGGCCGCCGGATCGTCTATCGAGGTCGCGGTTCTGCTCAGAGCAGTTGTTCCATTGGTGAATGGGCGTCAATCTACGTGAAGTCTCAGGCCGGCCATCACTCAGCTCGCAACCTAGGTCATCGTGATAGGCACGAGCACTCGATCTAACGTCAGCCATGGCAGCTCGGCGTTAGGAAATCTCTCAACGGAAGCTTTTCGGCCAGCCCGCGGCCCTGCTCGACGCTACCCTCTGCGTCACCCCAACGCCTCACTCAGTTGGTCAGTAAGCAGTGCTGCTTGGCGTCAAAAGCCCGGAACAGACTGGGTCTTTCCACTCAATCGAGCGCCAAGTGTCAAAGCCGCCGGAAAATTCTTGATCACGGCGCGCATAGCCGTTGCGCCGCCAGGCCCAAGCGCTATTCGGGCAATCAAGGCTGCGGCACGCAAACGGGTCGAAAATTGCCGACGCCATTCCCTTTCGTAGCGACGTCCGGCCTCGTCGTGGCCCTCATGACCTTTGCCAGACGCGACCAGTTCTCTCGCAAGGAGCCAGCCGGATTGCAGCGCCATCGAAATCCCTTCCGCGATTACAGGATGTGACTCACCTGCAATGTTGCCGACGCGGAAGATACCCTGATCAAAGCAAGCTCGAATACCGGGATGAATCGGTCCCGCGGCAAGCCATGGGCCATCCAATTCGGCACCGGCCAGCACAGTTCTTACGCCTCGGCACGAATCCACGACGTGGCGCCACAAAGCATCGGCGGCCGCGATGTTTCCAGAGCGCTGGCGCAGCCCGGATAGAACATCTCGGCGAATACAGCAGGAAATCGAAACCCGGCCATGGTCTGCCGTTACCATTCCACCATAGCCGCCTGGGAATACCAGCAGCGGCATCAGGTCAGGCGCCAGCGCGGCGCCGGTAAAATGCGCCTTGAACCCGAAAAGGTCGGAAGGCTGGCTGGTTCTTTCAAGCTGGCTTGGAAGCTTCCCGGCTTCCCAGGATCCGTGCGCGGCAATTACTACAGGTGCGCTCAAAACCGTTTGTTGCTGTTCCGCCTCCACCGTCACAAACTGCAAATCATCGCGCCGACGAATAGCGACGGCCTTGCAAGGCTGGAGAATTTCGACCCCCGCACGTTCGGCGGCCTGCAACAGGACATAATCCAAACGATCGCGGCCGAGAGCGCGGCCGAGACCCGTCTTGGCGCGTGGCATTCGCGCCTCGGCTGAGACATCGCCCGAAAAGAACCCGACGCGACGTATTTCGGGTCCGGCTTCCGCGCGCCAAGTCTCGCCGACGCCCAACTGGTCGAGCAAGGCAAGGCTGGTACCTGACATGAATTCGCCGCAGACCTTTCGGCGGGGAAACACGACCTTCTCCACCATTGCAACCGACCAACCATGCTGGGCTAGAGCAATGGCGGTAGAACTGCCGGCGGGGCCAGCACCGATGACTATTGCATCGTGCATCATCTGGTACCGGGCATGCTGGCACCGACAAAACCTTGAGTGAACAGGCCTTTGCGGGCCTCTATCACCGGCGTTCCACCTGACAGTTGCCACAATTGTGAAAGTTCCGTACCGCGAAAACCGGCGCGGACACTTTGCGTCGCGTCGTTCAGTGTAACCGCGCAGGCGCCGATCAGTCGCAGGAACCGCGTCGCGACAAGTGGCACCTTGGCCCTGAGCGGCTCCGTCGCGACGAGCACTGGGGCCATCGTCATGATCCGGGAAAACAGCTCCAGGAGGCGCGTGTCGTCGAAGTGATGGAGGATAAGGTTTGCGCAGACAAGATCGAAGGGCCTGTCCCCTGCCCAATCGAAGATATCGGCGGTCACGGGTTGCGCCCGCCAACCAAATTCAGCGAAAGAGTCGCACAAATCCTTGCCTATCAGGCCGATCCTGTCGACCATGACGATCTCCACGTCGGGCCAACGCCGCGCCATCATCCGCGCCACCGTCAGCATGAACTTTCCGTCACCGGCGCCTATTTCGAGGATGCGCAGCGGCGGCGTTTGCACGTTGGCTCGCATGAGCGATGCCATGAACCTGGCCTGGAACATCAGTGCATTGATGCGAACGAGATCACGACGGGATGCGATCGCACGAGGATCATCGGCCGGGAGGCCGTCGAGGAGCTCTGGCTCCAGATGCCGGATGTTTATGTCGGTCATGCGATCGATCGGAAATCTAGGGCCTCAGCCGGCAATCCGGCAAGTAGAATTCGGTCGTATCTTTATGGCCGCGCCCTGTTCATTGGCGGAACTCGCATTCCGGATGGCGAAGCCGAACGTCGGTCCCTTTCATACAAGATCGGAGGCTGGTATCACAGTTTGCTAATAAGAAATATCAGCGCCACGCAATAAAATGCTTTACGCCGACGTTTACCTTAGGAACGCTTCCCCAATTCCTAGACCTCTTATGAGACCCGATTGGGCTCATTGTCGGAGCAATTTTGTCCTCTCAAGCGTATCTGAACCGCATTGCCACGTCAGTTCCAGAACACGACGTGCATCAGTTCTACCTCCGCTATGGAGCTTTGCTGCTTGAAGACAATGCCCCACGCCTTGCGCTCTTCGAGCGAATGGTCGCTCTTGCCGGGATCGAACATCGCTATTCCTGCTTTGCGCCCGCCGACGATCCGCGCGGTGGGGCAATCGACCGCGACGGCACCTCGGTCAGGGGCTCGTTCGCCAGCACCGCAATCCGTATGGAGATGTATGAAGCCGCCGCGCCGGAGCTCGCGCAACAGGCCGTCGACAAGCTTCTGGCCGACGACGACCGCTCACTGATCACGCATTTGATCGTGACGAGCTGCACCGGCTTTTCGGCGCCTGGCATCGACCTTGAGCTGGTGCAGCGATGCGGCCTGCCGACGTCCGTCGAGCGCACCATCGTCGGCTTCATGGGATGCTATGCCGCCATCAACGCCTTGAAGCTGTCACGCCATATCGTGCGCTCCGATCCGAAAGCCCGCGTGCTGATGGTCAACATCGAATTGTGCACGCTGCATTTCAGGGAAGCCACCGAGCTCGAGAAGCTGATCTCGTTCTGCCTGTGGGGCGACGGTTGCGCGGCCTCGCTGGTAACGGCCGAACCGCACGGCATCCTGCTCGAAAGCTTCCACGCCATCGTGGCAGCGGAGTGCAAGGAGCTGATGAGTTGGCGCATCCGCGACGATGGCTTTGACATGGTGCTGTCCGGCCAGGTTCCCGGCGCGGTCCGTGAGACGCTGCGCAACGAGCATCCGGCCATCCTCGGTGGCAGGCCCGCCAAGGAGATCGATTTGTGGGCGGTGCATCCCGGCGGCCGCTCCGTGCTCGACGCGGTCGAGCGGGCACTCAAACTGGAACCGACCGCGCTCGACGTATCGCGCGAAGTGCTCCGGAAATACGGCAACATGTCATCGGCAACCGTGATGTTCGTCATGGCCGAAATGCTGAAGGAGCCGTCGGGCTTGCTCGGCTGCGGCATGGCGTTCGGGCCGGGATTGACCACCGAGACCATGATGTTCCGGACTGCCTGATGAGGTCCTCACGGTGACCTGGCCGGTTTGAACATCTGAACCTATGGATCATAAGTTCCTTGATGATGCCATCGAACAATGTCCGACACCGCATCCGAGCTTTCGCGGCCCGTTGGCTGGTGCCCTATTTGCCGTATCCGCACTTCATGTGCGTGGCGCCTCTTGACGCCGTACTGAGGATCCTATGGCGCGCGGAAGGCCAGATCCCTCCCGCTTATTGGCCGCGCCTGGTTCTCCTGCTCCTGCTTTCGGGGATCAACACGGTCGCCTCCCTGCCGGAGCGCGTGATCGTTGGGGCATGGCTGCGGCTGCGGCCTCCCCGAATGGAGCGGGATAACGCCCCGGTGTTCGTCCTCGGCTACTTCCGATCCGGGACGACGTTTTTGCAGAACCTGCTGGCAACCGATCCGAGCCTAAGATCGCCGAGCTGGCCGCAGGTCCTGGCCCCTCAGACATTCGTCCTTGGCTGGGTTCTCCTGCGCTACCTTTTCGTACCCTTGCTACCGTTGACGCGCCTCAACGCAGTGGTGCCGGTGGGCGCCAGGCTGCCAGCGGAGGACGACTTCGCGTTGAACAACATGGGTGGGATGTCCGTCCTCGCAGGACGTGCCGTGCTTCCCCGCCGGCAAGCCTTCTTTAATCGATTTCACGATCTCGACGCGCTTTCGGCGGACGAGTTCAGCCGCTGGCGCTCACATCAGTTCGCTTTCGTCCAGAAGCTTGCTCTCGTTGCAGGCGGGCGGCGACTTCTGCTCAAGTCGCCGAGCCATACGGCGCGCGTCCGCTACCTTTTGGAGCTATTTCCGGGCGCCAAGTTTGTCCACATCTCCCGTTCGCCGGACGTCGTGTTCCGGTCCAACCTCCTCCTGGCGCGCGAACTGCAACGTGCATTCGCCCTGCAGCCGCCACTGCCCGAGGACGAGCAAGAGGAGATCATCACCTGCGAATACCTGGCGACAGAGATGCACTATCTGGCGGATAGAGCTCGGATTCCAACCGCTGATCTCGCAGAAGTGCGGCTGCAGGATCTCACCGCCGACCCCGTGGGCGAGATGAAGCGGATCTACCGTGAACTGGGCCTGCCATTTTCCAGCGGCTGCGAGGAGCGGATGCAGCAGGTCGCTGCGACGTTCGTCAAACAGGCACGGAACCGCCATCCCGACCTGACGGAAAGGCAGAGAGCGCGGGTAGCTCGCCTCGAACCGCTGGCTGCCAGTTTTGGGCATGCGCCTGCGCGGGCTCCCGAGACGCTCGATATTGACAGCCAACAACGCATTGGATGACATTGGATCATGACAGCAGGCCCATGGTCGCACGCAAGCTGGGCAGCTTTGGCCCGGCTGTTGCTTGTCCCCGTGCTGCTCGCGATTTGCGCCCCGTCGCTTTCGGCAGCCGCCGATGAGCAGAGTGACGCGGTCAAGCTGGTTGAGACCGTGCGCCAGGCGGCGATTGTGCTTGGGCACGGTGGACCCGCCGAGGCGCAGCTCCGCTCGATCTCCGCGGCGTTCGACGGAAAAGGGATCGCCCAAGCCGTGCTCGGGACGCATTGGCGCAACGCGAGTGCGGACGACCGCGCCGCGGTGGTCGATGCGATTCTTTATGCTATCGCGCACAGGCTGGCCGACAGGCTGGAGCGGACGCAGGACAAGACTTTCGCCGTGCTCGGCACAAAGGCCCTGGCTAACGGCGATATCCTGGTGCGCAGCGAATTCCGCCGGCCGCTCCACGGCCCAACGGCCGTGGACTGGCGTGTCCGCCACTGCCGCGGACAACTCTGCATCGGCGATGTCTTTGTCGACGGCGGCTCCGTGACCGTGCAGCAGCGGGAGCGCGTTGCCCAGACGCTCGCCGGCAACGGCGGCTCGATCCCCGCGCTTGTCGTCGATCTCAGGAAAGGCCGGGTATGACCCCTGGCTCGTGCTCATGCCTCCCCTCGTCGAATTGACCAATGTCGGCCGCGACTTTGACGGCGGCCGCATTGTCGCCGTTGAAGATGTGTCGCTCGCGATCGAGGACGACGAGACCGTCGCCATTGTCGGCCGGAGCGGGAGCGGCAAGTCCACGATCCTGAACCTGGTCTGTGGGCTCGACCGGCCAACGCGCGGCGAAGTTCGGTTCGAAGGACGGGCCGTCAACGGGAGGGCTGCATGGGCAGCCGTCCGGGCCAGCAAGATCGGCATCGTTTTCCAGAACTTCTTCCTTCTCCAGTCCTTATCGGCGCGCGAGAACATCGAGGTGGCTTTGCTGGGAAACCTGGGCGGAGCGCGGCAGCGTCGCGTTCGCGCGCTCGAACTTCTGGCACATTTCGGTCTTGCCGAGCGCGCCACGCTCCGGCCGGCTGAGCTTTCGGGCGGCGAACGCCAGCGGCTTGCAATTGCGCGGGCGCTTGCAAACCGTCCGAAGCTTCTCGTTGCGGACGAGCCGACAGGAAGCCTCGACATGCAGACGAGCCAATCCGTGATGAGCATCATTGGCAACGCGCACCGCGAGTTCGGTACCGCGGTGATCGTGGTGACCCATGACGAGGACGTGGCCGCACTGTGCGGTCGCAGAGTCGAAATCTCCGACGGCCGCATCCGTTCGGACAGCCGAATGACGGCGATGTCGACGCCTGCGCCCGCGTCGCGGATCCGCTAACCCATGACAGAGCTGACCCTTCCCTTGCGCGGTCTCCTTGCGCGTCCGCTTCGCACCCTCCTCACGGTTCTCGGCATCGCTTTGGCGGTGGCGGGGTTTGTGGCACTTACCGGCCTGACCGCTGGCGTCCAGCACTCGTTTGCATCGGGAATCGATGAGAACGGTGCGGACCTTGTGGTAAGCCAGCGCAGCGCGTTCAACCTGGTGAGCAGCACCGTACCCAAGTCGCTGGGCTCCGGGCTTTCCGCGGTGCCAAACGTCGAGGCCGTGTCGGGCGTTCTCCTGAACATCACCACCGCTGACGACGCTGCAAATATCGTCATGGCCGGCTGGCCGAACGGCAGCTTCCTGTGGAACGACATTCACCTCCTGTCGGGGCGAATCCCTGCACCGGGGGACCAGTGGTCTGTGATCCTTGGCCAGTCGATCGCCAGCGCGTTGGGCAAGCGGGTCGGTGATACCGTCGAGCTCCAGTTCCAGCCCTATCAGATTGTCGGCATCGCGTCGTTCTCGTCCATACTAAACCAGAACAGCGCGATCGTTCCGCTCGAAGGGCTGCAGCAACTCCTGTCGCGCCAGGACGTGTTTACCTTGTTCGAGGTGAGGTTGAAGCGCCCACTCGACAAGAATGAGATCGCTGTTGCCCGAACCAGACTCATCGCGGCCGCACCGGGCTTCGAGGTAGGCGACACCGAGCAGTTTGCCAGCAGCATCCGCATCTTCGATCTGCTTCAGGCGATTGCCCGTACAATTTCACTGGTTGTCATGGCGATGGCCTCTGTCGCCGTTGCCAATACACTTCTGATGGCCGTGAACGAACGGACGTTCGAGATTGGCGTTCTCGCAGCGCTAGGCTGGTCTCCCCGGCGGATTCTTCGGCTCATTCTCATCGAAGGCGTGATCATGAGCGCAGCCGGCGGGGTTATCGGGATCATTCTGGGCGCCCTTACCATGGAACTGGCGGCGAAGACAAAGTTCGCGGCGGGTCTGATCGTGCCTTACCTGTCAGGCTGGTCGATCGCGCAGGCGCTGATCTTCGTCTTCATCGCTGGGCCACTCGGCGCGCTCTATCCGGCCTGGCGCGCCACCCGCCTTCTCCCGGCTGAGGCGCTCCGCAGGATTTGAAGCCGACATGAGGCGCAAAGCGCCATGCGCTTTCACCTGGGAGTGTCCGCTTCAGCTCTAGCTCGGTCGCTCCGAGTGATCGGGCTTTTGACCCTAGCTCGCGGCTGCGGCCGGAACCTTTCTGGGGGCGGCGCGCTTGCGGCGCATGCGGCGTTTGGCGACGAGCTTGAGGGCAATTGGCGGCTCTTTCGACAGCGCGCCCAGCACGGCGTCCACCATGCCATGCGCCACGAAATCCGCGTTCAGGTCCTGGGCCAGCCTGGCGGCGGATTCCTTATCCTCGTTGCCAGCCTCCGACCAGAACACGATCCCCACCCGCAGCGCTGCCTTCGCACGCTTGAGCCGGCGAACCAAGAACCGGGCGTGCTTGACGGAATCCCGGTTCAGGAAGCCGACCACGACAGTGTCGATGGTTGCGAGCTCAAGGTGGCGAATGCTCGAGGGTTCGACATCGGCAAAGCCGGCCTTCGACGCTGTCGCGCCCTGGACTTCCAGCACCTGCGCCAGCATGGCGGCGGCGGCATCGTCGAGTTCACCACGCCCGCCGGCGCAAAGCACCGACGTGTCCGTGCCATCAGGCAGGTCGGCCTCATCCCCACCAGCGGCCTCGCCGTCGTCGCCCGCCTCCCCGGTAACGATTGGGCCATCCTCCTCGTCCGCCTCCTCTTGTGCGTTCTCGTCGAGGTTGGCCACCAGCGTCAGGGCACTGGCCGCCACTTGCCGTCTCTGCAGGTCGCCCATCACGCCGCGCACGCGATCCCGCTCGCCCAGCAGAAGTGCGGGAATGGCCACCTTGTCGTAGAATTCGACCAGATATTTCTCCTCCAGCATCTCCTCGGCGTGGTCGGTGGCTTCGTCGGGATCACCAGCCAGAAGCCGCTGGTAGAGCCGCGCATGCGGCTCGAGCACGGGTTCGTTGCCAAACAGCACGTCAAGGAATTCAAACTGCGGCACATGCCTGCCCAGCACCACCAGGCAGACGGTGAGCGGCGTTGACAGGATCAGTCCGAGAGGCCCCCAGAGCCAGGTCCAGAAGATGGCCGCAACGATGATCGCCAGCGGTGACAGCCCCGTTCGCGAACCGTAAAGCCAGGGCTCGATCACGTTGCCGGTGATCAGTTCCATCACCACGAACAAGGCCGCAGTCCACAGGACGAGCGACCAGCCGGGTGCCACGGCCAGTGCCAGGAACAGCGGCAGAAGCATGCCTATGGCCGGCCCGATGTAGGGAACGAAGCGTAACGCCAGCGCCAGCAGTCCCCACAGCAGTGCATTGGGAATGCCGAGGATCCACAGGCCGAGCGTAATCGGTATGGCGTAGACGAAGTTGACGACCAATTGCATGAGCAAATAGCGGCCCACCCGCTTGCCGGCATCCCGAAGCGCCTCGGTGGTGCGGTGAAGATCACCGTAACCGACAAGCCGGATGAAACGGTCGCGCAAATCCTCCCGCTCGAGCAGCATGAATATGACGACAATGACAATCAGTCCGGCCGATCCGAGCGGGCTGATCAGCGGGCCGACTATGTTTTGCAGGACTTCGAGCGGCTTTTCGCGCGAGACGATCTCGACGGGCACGGGCTCACGCTGCGGTTTGTCCGCGGTGGTAGCCGGCAGCGAAGTGTCCTGCTTGTCGATCTCCTGGCCGACACGCTCGACCACGCTGCTCAATCTGGCAATGATCCCTCCCCCGACGCCGGTTTCCTTGAGCGAACGGATCTTGGCCAGGATGTTGGTCTGGTAGACCGGGATATTCTGCGCCAGTTCGCTGACCTGCGTGGCGATGATGAAGCTGAACAGGGCAAGTGCCGCGAAAGCGCCGAGCACGCTGGCGATGACAGCGGGAAGCCGGGGAATGCCGACCCGTTTGAGCGCCGAAACCAAGGGCGCGAGCGCGAAGGTCAACAGCAGCGCGATGGCGATCGGCAGGAAAACCTCGCGCCCGAAATACAGCGCCGCCACCGTCGTGACGATGGTTGCCACGGTGGGCAATGATGTTCGCGGGTGGGGCGCGGCGGCCGAAAGAATATCCTCCAGGCCATGAGCCGAAGACGCCATGCCGTTTCGACGATTGGCCGCCACTTGATGTCTTCCCCTGCTATCAGCCATGATCTGGCATATTGAGCCGGCGTGCAACCTTTGCCGGCGACGAACTGCTGGTCGCCCACCATCGCGCAATGGTTCGGATGGGTGGCCATACCTGACAAAACCCGCAGGCCTCCAATTGGTTTCGAGCATGGCCCGCCGCCTCGGTGAAAAACGTCAGGCAGTCCTTGCCGCGATGGTCTTTCGATAAATCATCCGCTTCCATCGGGCAGGCCGGAACTATCTCGGCCACTTCGCCCTGACCGGACGTCTGCTGCCGCTGCTGCGCAAGGGGCGGCAAACGCGCGTCGTCAATCTCAGCAGCGCCGCGCACCGCATACAGGCAGCGATCCATTTCGACGATCTGCAATGGCGGCAACGCTACCGGCCCTGGCCTGCCTATGCGCAGTCCAAGCTGGCCATGATCCTGTTCGCTTTCGAACTGCAGCGCCGCAGCGATGCCTTCGGCTGGGGCTTGATGAGCAAAGCAGCACGCCCCGGCTACGCCCTCACCGACCTGCAAACCAGCGTCCCGCGCATGGGCCCGGCGGCCGTCCGTCGCTGTTCAATTGGCGTGGCTGGCTGATCGCCCCGGTTCTTGCCCAATCGGCCGCGGAAGGCGCGCTGCCGACGCTGTTCGCGGCCACGGCGCCCGATGCCAAGCCAGGCGGCTATTGGCTGATCTTCCCGCTCCCGGATGTTTCCTTCGTGCGGCAAGGCCGCAAGAAGGAAACACGCCCCTGCCCTAGGCGGCGCGGACGCGCTCGTCCTCCGAAGGCTTCATCATCCGCTGGATTTCCGCCGCGAAGGGCAGATCCTCCGGTACCCCGCCGACATAGTCGGCGACATCGCCCATGCGCCGGATCGTGCGCCAGTAGACGTCCTCCATCAGGCTGTGCGCGAACTCGCCATTGCGGCCGATGCTGTAGAGGCCGTCGACACCGGTCGAGTTGGCGAAGCGCTGCCGCTGCTCCTCGTATTTCATCAGATAGACCGGATAGGAGATCGGCGTGCGGATGACGCCACCGGGGCTGATGAAGGCGCGGCGCAGTTTCGGATACATCTCGCAGATGCCGTCGAGGCAGGTTTGGGCGAGCGTCTCGTCGTTCATCGTCCAGTAGGTGTCGCCGACCTCGCAGCCAATGTCGAAAGTGATCAGCGTCTTGCCGTCGGGCGCCAGCCACGGCATCGAGATCGGCGTTTCCGTCAGCCGGAAGAACGGCTGTGCGCGGTCGGGCACCCACATCACCGTATCCGGCAGCAGGCCACGGCCCATGAAGCGCAGATTGACGAAGATCATCGGCCGGTAGCGGAACGCCGCCATCGGCTCGAGCGCCGTGGTTCCACTGACCAGCTTCGGCAGGATGTGCACGGGCGCCGTGCTGATCGCGGCGGACACTTCGATCGTCTCGCCCTTGACCCGCACCGCCTTCACCTGCTCGTCCTCGACCAGGATCTTTTCGACCGGCGATTCCAGCCGCACCACATCCCTGACTTCGTTGGCTATCGGTTCGAGCAGCTTGGCCATGCCGCCTTCGGGATAGACGTGGTAGACATCGGCGCTCTCCGGCATCTCGTGCGAATAGCCGTTGCACACCGCCCTGCCCGTCACCAACGCGGCGGCGTTGAGATAGAGCGATTTCAGGATGCGCGGACCGAACTTCTGGCCGATCGCCGGCGACAGTTCCTCGGCCGCCGCGCCCGACCACGCTTCAGCAAGCGGAATGGCAACCTCTTCGGCCAGCGTCTGCCCGTATTTCTTGGTGAACCAGTCGGCGGCGGACACCACCTTGCGGTCGCGGGTGCGCTCGGCGATGGCCGGCGGCGCGAAGCGCGGCGACAGCATCAGGCCGAACGGATAGCTGTAGGATTTGCCGCGCAGATGCACGGCCTCGCCATAATGCTTGACGGTGCGGCATATACCGCCGGCGCCGAGCGCATTGGCCAGCCGGTTGCTGACGAAATGCGCCCCGAAATCATAGGAAAACCCGTCGGCGTCCTTGAACGACGAAGCCATGCCGCCGATCGATTTCCCCGCCTCGAAGACCAGCGTCGGCAGTCCCCGCTTCTTCAGTTCCAACGCGGCAGTCAAGCCGGCAATGCCGGCGCCAATCACAGCAATCGGTTTCATGAGCGTCCCACGGCTGATGTGCATTCAGACGTGAGAGGCGTAGCCGCCAAGATTGAAGGTCGCTGAAACCGATTGATTAAAATCCGAACTTTTGCCGGCAAATGGCCGGGAGCGCCCGCTCACATTGTCGTGAACGGAGGCGATGGCGCGGCTTCAACTCGTCATCAACCAGCCGCCGGCCCGATCGAGAAATGCGTCGCGCTGCTCCGCCGCCGCTGGAGTTGCGCGTTGTAAAAAAGCACATATTGCAACTTGTGCATTATGTGTTTGATGCCCCCGCAGTTCAGGAATGCTAGACTAGACGCGGGGCGGAAGCAGCAGGAACGAAGAATGTCACGCCTTTCTCGCGCGGTAAAACGTCTCTTTTAAAAAAAACAGGGCGTGGGGCTGAACGCCACAATAAATCCGGAGATCAGCAACGACGAGTTTCAAATCGCGATATCGCGCATTAGCGCGGATCCGCGTGTGCGCACGATTCTCGAAATCGGCGCCTCATCTGGAGAGGGCAGCACGGCAGGATTGGCGCAAGGTATGAAACGCAATCCTTCCAAGCCCCAGCTGTATGCGATCGAACTTTCAAAGCCGCGATTTCAAAAGCTGGTCGCGCTTTATAGGAAGCGACCGGATATTCACTGCTTCAACGTTGCGTCCGTTACAGCATCTGAAACTCTGTCAGAGCCGGAGGTGATCTCGTTTTACGAGGCACAGAAAAATACTCTGCCGTTCTTTCAGCATTTTGACCACACAGATCTTCTGGGCTGGCTAAGAGATACAAACGCTTACATAAGCGATAACAACGCTACGACCGGAGGAATTGAAAAAATAAAACTGCAAACCGGAATTGAAGTTTTCGATTTCGTTTTGATCGACGGTGGGCCGTTCACAGGGAAATCTGAACTAGAAAAAACTTATGGCGCAAAGTTCATCGCCCTAGATGATATCTTTGACATAAAGAACTTCGACAACCACCGAGAATTGCTCGGCGATCCAAGCTACGATCTTGTTGTGTTCAGCAAGAACTTAAGGAATGGGTTTTCGATTTTCGAACGTAAGAACTGAGAGCCCGTTCGTGAACATCGTCTTCTTTACCTTTAACCGGCCTGGGGAAACACGAGCCTCCTTTGATGTCATTCGGGCTGCGAGGCCAGGCGTCTTCTGCAAGCGCCGGGGCCGTCGGCGGAGACTCAGAACTTGTAGCTGATGCCGGCACGCAGCGAGTGCTGCTTGAAGCCGAAGACCACGTCCTGGGGAAACGACTGCGAGCCAAAGTCGGCATAGCGGTATTCGAGGCGGCCGGTCCAATGATCGGTGAACGCGTGCTCGATGCCGGCGCCGGCGGTCCAGCCGACAAAAGTCTTGCTTTGGTGATAGTCCGGACCCGGCAGGTTCAGGAAGCCATGCGCCATTGCGACGCCGCCTGTCGCGAAGAACAATGTGCGCTCGACAGCGTAGCCCCCGCGCAAGCGGGCGCTGCCTTGCCAATCGGTGCCGATATCGCCGGCCACATGGGTCTCAACGCCGTCGCCGCCGACGAAATCCCGCGTGTTCCAGACATGCTCGACATCCACCTCGATGCCGCCGACAAAATTGTCGCCGGGCTGCCAGTTGTAGCCGGCGTGGGCGCCCAGCAAGGCACCGTTGAGATTGCCGTCGAAATAGGTTTCCTGGTTGATATCAAGCTGTCCATGCGTCCAGGCGTAACCGCCCTGGACGCCGATATACGCACCCGTCCAGGTGAAGGCGGCCGGAGCGGGTTCCGGTATGCGCTCGGTCAAAACCGCGTCGGCGGCCAGCGCCGCGCCCGATGCGGCCAACAGGAAGGTCGAAGCGAGAAGGATCGTTTTCATTGCATGCAGTCCCCAAAATGTGTCTTCACGGATTCTCGCGGCAATGCTCCGCAAGATGGCTCTCTCCCGCGCCGCCCAGCGCGATCAGATCGCCGAGCCTTTGTGTCGCACCGTCACGCCACCCGCGTCTTGGGCTGGGCCGCACTAGGATTGACCCGCGCCACATTACTTGTCCGGCAGGTGTTGCCATTCGGGCGCAAGCTAAGGTGCGGTTCGCGGCCTTGCCGTTCAGTCGACGAACGTCAACACCTCATTGGGCCGGTAGGTGTCCATGGTCGCCCCGTTGCGATCCTCATCGAACAGCGACTTGCTGCCGAAGCTGGCGCGCAGGCCGATCAGGAATTTTTGGGTATCGTTTGCCTTGAACGAGGGGATCTTTGTCTCCTCGAATTGATAGCGTCCAAACAGCGACCACGGCGTATCATCGAATCGGTACATGGCCTGGACGGCTGCGCCCAAAGTATCCAGGTTGACTCCGACATCTGTCCTGATGAAGCTGAGCTCGGCATCCAGGCGAATATTCTTCCGGACGAAATAGCGAGCGACACCGCGCGCCCCCCATTGGTCAACGCGCAGGGAGCCGAAGTTGAACTGGCCGTAATAGGCTTGGCCGTAGACGGTCAAATTTCCAAAATAGACCTGGGCTTCCGGGCCGACCTGATAGTCATTCACGCTTGTGCCGCTGAGGCCGCCAAACCCGTAGGATTTATAAGCCGCGAAAGCGCCGGCTGCAAAGCTGTCGGGGTCGCGGTAATACCCATGTACGGCCCCGCCGACGCCATCCACTCGAACGTTGTCGTTCCAGATGCGGTCGTAGGCAAGGTCGCCCTGAAGGTTCCAACGTCCGGCAAAAGGGATGTTGACGCGGGCAGCGCCGCCGCCAGCCGAGCGTCTGTCGCCGCCGTTGGGATAGCTAAGTCCGCCAAGGTAAAGTTGGCCGTAGCCGGAGATATGCGGCGTGACCACGCTCTCCTCGGCAAGCGGTTGCACGGCATCCGCTGCATAGGCGGAGGTCGTGGCAATCAGCGCTGCGACGACCATTGAAAAACGGTACATTAACCCTCCAAGCTCGAATATGGGTTTTTGATTGGGAATCCAGGACCAACACTGTGTCTTGTCGTGTGGCATTGCGGGCCAGCCGCGTCTTGGGCTGGGCCGCACCCGAATAGTCCTGGAAAGCTCCGGGTCACTTGCGCGGCCAGTGTTGCCGTTCGGCATCATCAGGCGGCTGCCGGCGCTCAGAACTTGTAGGCGACGCCGATGCGCAGATCATGCGTCTTCAGCTCGATCGCATCCGGATTGAGGGGAGCGCCATTGGAGATCGCGTGGCGCTCCGAGGTGTGGCGTCCGAAATCGGCGAACCTGTATTCGCCACGAACCACCCAATTGTCGGTGACGGCGTATTCGGCACCGGCGCCCAGCGTATAGCCGGTGACCGTGTCCTTGACGTCGGCGTAAGGAGTGCTGCCAGGGAGGTTCACCGTGGTGTGCTTGTATGACGCCACCGCCAGGCCGCCGGTGACGAAGGGAAGCTATCGGTCCATCGCGTAGCCAGCTCTCAGGCGCAGCGAACCGACCGAATCCAGCTTGAGCACACCGCCAAAGGTGGGGTCATCAACCCCGAGCGACCGGTAGAGCGTTGTGCCCTTCACGTCCGCGAAGACGTAGTCGCCCTCCACGCCGAGAACCAGCCCACTGTCGAACTGATGGTTGAAGCCGGCATAAAGCCCGCCGAACACACCGGACGGACTGTAACCCCAGCCGTAATTGTCGAAGCTGTCTGGTGCAAATGTCTGCCCGACCCTTGCATCCCCCCATGCATATCCGGCCTGCGCGCCAATATAGCCGCCTGACCAGATGTAGGTCGCGGCGACAGGCGAGACCTCACTGACATCCGCAGCGCGCGCCATGCCGACAGGTGCGAGGATGGTGGCCATGGCCAGAAGAAAGGTTCTCTCGTTGGTCTGCTGCTCTCAAGCATCGCGTTCCCGCGCCGAAAAGGCCAGCGCGGGTATTGTTCGGCCGGCCGGATTAGAACTTGTAGCTAAGGCCGACCCGGATATCGTGCGTCTTGAGATCCACGTTCGTCGCCGTCGGAAGACCAACTGCTATCGAGAGGTCCTGGCTGCCGAAGTCGGAGTAGCGATATTCGGCCCTTGCGATCCATCTGTCGGTGAAGGCATGCTCGACACCTGCTCCAACCGTCCAGCCAATATGGCTGTCGCTGTGGAGCGTTATTTCACCGCCGGGGCCGCCAGCGCTGACCCCAATCACTTCATACTTGGCCGCAGCCACACCTGCAGTAATGTAGGGCAAAGTCCGATCGAAAGCGTAGCCAGCCCGCAGCCTCGCCGACCCCGACCACTTGAGTTCGCTCTTGAGCAACGTGCTGACGCCACCGCCGCCTGTATTGAGGGGCGTCAGTCCATCGGCATTGCCATACGCAAGGTCAGCCTCGGCGCCGATCACGAAGCGGTTCGCCATTTCGTAATTGGCGCCGATATGGATACCGCCAATAAAACCTTTCGGATCGATTGATTCGTTAAGATCGGACGTCCCGCCGAAGCCGCCGCCAGCGATGAAAAGATTGGATTTTCCGGCTGCGTAACCGGCGTGAACACCAGCATAAAGGCCGGACCAATCGTAGGCGGCGGCGATTGGCAAAGTTTCATTGATGTCCGCCGCGGACGCCACGCCTACAGGCGCGAGAATGAAGGCTGTAGCGAGAAGAATCGTTTTCATTGTTTGTTTGCCGCCCCAAAAAGTGTTGCGTTCGCCGCTGCTGATATGCTTGGCGGAGACCCAACTGCTGTCGATGCCCCGGTGTTGCATTGTCCGCCGGCCACGTCTTGGGCTGGGCCGCACCCGAATTGTCGTGGAAAGCGTCAGGTCAGTTTGCCCGGCAAGATGTTGCCGTTTGGCATCAACCGGCAGTCGGCGCACAGGCACCCGCCGCCGGCGTCTTGGGCTGGCCCGCACCGGAATAGTCCTGGAAAGTGCCGGGGTGCTTTCTCGATCCGTTGTGGCCATCCAACCTCAGCCGCGGGGGGCTGAGCCATTCTGGCTTGGCCAGGGCACCACGAGGCTACCGGGCGCCGCTCGGGGTGATGCCGAAGCGGCGGCGGAAACAGCGGTTGAAATAGGACACGTCCGAGAACCCGCTCAGCAGCGCGATCTCGCTGACCCGCATGCGGTCATTGCGCCTGTCGCAGAGCATGCGATGGGCTCGCTGCAGGCGCAGTTCGAGGATGCGCTCGGCGAAGCTGATCCCGGTTTCCTGCAGGAGATCGTGGACATAGCGCACCGAGAGCCGCAATTGCTGGGCAACGCCCTGGGCTGAGATGGCGGGGTCGGCGAAATTGTCCCGCATCTTGTTGAGAATGGCCTGAAGCCTTGCCGCGCGCAGGCCGCGCAGACCAGCCAGTTCGGCGGTCTCGCCTTTCGCGCCGGTCGCAAGGCCGATCAGGTCGACGATCGTTTCGGTGGCATGGGTGACAAGATCGGGCGAGATCACGGCAGGGCCGGTTTCCAGAAACCGGCAATAGCGCTTGAGCATGTCGAGCGCCTCATTGTCGGCCCCGATGCTCAGCGCCAGCCGGTCGTCGATACCAGCAAAGGCATTGCCCAGGATCGCGCGCGGAATCACCACATTCATCCAGATGTTCTTGTCGCCGCCAGTCATCTTCAGCGCTTCCGAGGCCGAGACCAGCGCGCCCTCGCCTTTGCCCACGCTGTAGTCGCGGCCGACCTGGGCGCCACTGAGGATCGTATCGCCATTGTTGACCAGCAGCAGGTAGCCGTCACGGCCGTCATCGGCGATGTTGCTCGCCCTGCGGGTGGCATTCTTGATCGTCCCGGCCATCCGCCCGAGCACCAGCGGTCCGACGGCCATGGCTTCGATGTCCGCCTCGAACCGCACATTGTCCGAAGTGGCATATTCGACGGACCAAATCTCCGCGACGTGGATGTCCTGCCAGAGCGCGAACCGCGCGCGATCGTCGAGGTGCCCCGGCAGGTCGTTCGAGGAGAAGACGCTCTTTTTCAAAAGATAACGATGCCTCTTGTGCGCTCACACCTTCAATGGAGGCACAAGGTATTTGACTGCCATACATGTTGTCCATAGCTGTAAATATTTATGCATTACAGGACAATTTCGTTGCTAAACCAGACAAGAACTAAGCCGGTAGACATCGACCTGGCGGCAAAACCGCTCTAAAAAATACTCGGAAATATCCACAGGCCGGGAATCAACGAGATGGTGGACTGCATCATCACGCACGTTCGTCGCAGAACGCTCTCGCGAACCTTCAGGTCAGCCGCGCCGCATGCCGCGCCAGCGCGTGCGCGATCACCGTCTCGACAACCTCCTCGTAGCTGATGCCGCCGGCCGCCAGCGCCTTGGCGTACATGCTGATATTGGTGAAGCCGGGAATGGTGTTGACCTCGTTGAGCAGCAGCTGGCCGTCGGGCCGCAGGAAGAAATCGACGCGCGCCATGCTCTCGCAGCCAAGCGCCTGGAACGCCTGGCGGGCCATCTCCCTGGCCCTGTCGGCGGTTGCAGCCGGCACGTCGGCGGGTGCCTTCACCACCGCTCCGTCGGCATCGATGTATTTGGCCTCATAGGTGTAGAAGCCGTGCTTGCCGGCGGGGATGATCTCGCCCGGCAATGACACGGTAATCGTGCCGTCGGCCCGCTCCAACACCGCGCACTCGATCTCGCGGCCTTCGATGAATTCCTCGATCAGCGCCTTGTCGTCATAGCGCAAAGCCGTGTCAACAGCGTCCTGGTAACCATCCCTGTCATCCACCTTGCTCACCCCAAAGGAAGACCCCTGGCGGGCCGGCTTGGCGAAGAAAGGCAAGCCCAGCACCCCGGCAATCTCCTGGAAGGAATGGGTGTCGCCTCGCCGCAGGGTCACCGAGCGGGCGACGGCAATGCCTGCGTCGCGCAGCAGGCGCTTGGCCATGTCCTTGTCCATGGCCGCGGCCGAGGCGAAGACGCCGCAACCGACATAGGCGATGTCAGCCACCTCCGCATAACCCTGCACCGACCCGTCCTCGCCGAAAGGTCCATGCAGCACGGGAAAGAGCACGTCGACCGGCGCAATATCCGCACCGGAGACGGCGACCAGCCTGCCGCCGCCGCCCGGCAACAGCGCGACTTCGATGCCATCAGCCGTTTCGAGGTCTCCTTCGGGAATCTCGTCCCTGGTCAGCAGCCATTTGCCGCTTCTGGTGACGGCGATCGGCACGATCTCATGGCGCGTGCGGTCGATCGCCTTCATCACATTGGCGGCGGAAAGGCGCGACACGTCGTGCTCGGCCGAGCGGCCGCCAAACAGCACCGCGACCCTGGTCTTGCTGGTCATAGGAAATCCCCCGAATGTCAAATGGTCACGGCTATGCCGCGATTGGCAAAGAAGCGGTCGAACGCCGCCGGCGGCAACACCGCGTTTTCCTGTGAGGCGCGGTCATGGCCGGACGGGTTGTGAAAGCAGAACCCTGCCTCCGAGGCCGCCGTGACCAGCACCAGATGGCCGCCCTTGCGGGGCGGCTCGCGCTCGGGCCAGCGAATGCCGGCGGAGACCGAGGCGATGAAGAAGCGCGCGCGCCCGAATAGCGAAGGGATGTCCGAGGTCGCCACTCCAGTCACCACCTCGGCCTGCAGGCCAAAAGCTTCCTTCACGAAGGTGACGAAGGGCGCATAGATCAGCCCCTTGATCGACTGGTCGGCATCAACGACGTAGCCGCCATAGTCCGTGCAGCGCCGCGCCAGTTCCAATGTCGGCACGATCTCGCCGCGCGCCGCCAGGATCATCTTCAGGCAGGCCATGCCGCAGACATTGTCGGCCCAGACGGCATATTCGTCGAGTGTCTCGGCGCCCGAATTGCGCCACAGCGGATCGCGCCGCAGCGCCACCCTTGCGCCATCCGCCAGCACAGCCATCGTCATGTCGGGCGTTTCCCACTGGCTGAAGAAGGGGACGGTTTCAGGCGCGGTGGTCATGCAAATCCCCAAGCAATATAAGGCAATTGCCTATACCTTCGTATACGAGGATACGGATTGACAGGCAATGATCGAACCATTCATGAATGAGTGGCCGGAAAAATGGGCGACAAGATGGACCCCTTTGGCAAACTGAGCCCGAGCGCCGTGAACAAGCCGAGGACCGCAGCGGACCAGGTGGCGGATTTGCTGCGCGATGCCATCGTCACGGGTGAGATTCCCGCCGAGACGATCCTGCGCCAGGACGACCTTGCCGCGCGTTTCGAGCTGAGCCGAATGCCCGTGCGCGACGCGCTAAGGTTGCTTGAAGCGGAAGGTCTCGTCTCGATCCATCCCACGCGCGGAGCGTTTGTGTCGCGCATCGACGCTAAGGAAGCCGCCGAGATCTACGCGATCCGCGCGCTGATCGAAAGGAAGGCGCTGAAACTGTCATTCCCGCATCTTACCACCGCTGTCCTGGACAGGGCGGATGCCATTCTGCTGGAGATCGACCACGAGCAGGAAGTCGGCCACTGGGGGCAACTCAACCGCGACTTCCATATGGAGCTGTACAGCCTCTGCGGAAACAGCCGCCTGCTTATGCTCATCGAACAGATGCATCGCACCGCCGATCGCTATGTCCGCCTCCTGCTGTCGAATTTCGACCACCGGTCGCAATCGCAGCACGAGCATCGCCAGATCCTGGAAGCCTGCCGCAAAGGCGACCGGAGTGCGGCGCTGCATCTGCTGAAACAGCACCTCGAGCAAGGCCGCCGCAAACTCGTCAAGCACGGCGCCCGCGAGACTGCCGGCTGAACGTCAACACGTCCAGGAATGCACACTCGGCGAACTCACTTCGCTTTGTCGGACTTCCCCATGAAATGACTGATTATGTCCATCGGCACCGGGAACACCACCGTTGACGAACGTTCGCCGGCGATGTCGTGCAGCGCCTCGAAATAGCGCAGCTGCATGGCCTGCGGCTCCTGCGCCAGCATCTTGCCGGCCTCGACCAGCTTCGCCGCCGCCTGCTGCTCGCCATCAGCATTGATCACCTTCGCACGCCGCAGCCGTTCGGCCTCCGCCTGCTTGGCGATGGCGCGGATCATGTTCTCGTTGAGGTCGACATCCTTGATCTCGACATTGGAGACCTTGATGCCCCAGGCATCAGTCCGCAGGTCGAGGATCTCTTGGATATCGCTGTTGAGCCTGTCGCGCTCGGACAGCATTTCGTCGAGCTCATGCTTGCCGAGAACCGAACGCAGCGTGGTCTGCGCCAGCTGGTTGGTGGCCGCCATGAAGTCCTCGACCTGGATGACCGCCCTCTCGGGATCGACGATGCGGAAATACAGCACCGCATTCACCTTCACCGAGACGTTGTCGCGCGAGATGACGTCCTGCGGCGGCACATCCCGGACCACGACACGCAGGTCGACCCGCACCATCTGCTGCACGAAGGGGACGAGGATGATGAGGCCGGGGCCCTTGACCCCGGTGAAGCGGCCGAGCGTGAAGACCACGCCGCGCTCATATTCCCTCAGGATGCGGATGGCCGCGGACAGGAATATGACCACGACAACAGCGAGTATCAGATAGGCCACATAACCGATGATCATTGCCTTGCTCCAACGCCTCTCACATTCCGGCGCCGTATCGTCAGCACGAGATCCTTGACGTCGGCCACCTCGACGCTATCGCCGGGGGCAAGCGGTTCGTCGGCCTTCGCCCGCCAGCGCTCACCCTGGGCCAGAACGTGCCCCTCGCCGCCCTGCCAGTCGAGGATCTCGGCCGGCAGTCCGTGCATGGCCAGTGCGCCTACACGTGGGAGGCGCTTGCGCGCGGCCAACAGATAGCCGCCAGCCAGCAACGCCAGGCCAAGCGCCAGGGCGGCGGCGGGGCCGATGACCAGCCATGACATTTCGAAGCCGGGGCCTTCGACCTTGAGCAGCATGGCCGCGCCCAGGAGAAAGGCGATCACGCCGCCGAGTCCAAGGACTACGGTGGGGTTGAAGGCCTCCATGACAAGGAAGGCGATGCCGAGCAGCATCAAGGCAAGGCCGGTATAGTTGATGGGCAAGAGATCGAGCGCATAGAGCCCGAGCAGCAGGCAGATCGTGCCAATCGCGCCCGGCGCCACCGCCCCCGGACTGGTCGCCTCGAAGACCAGGCCGTAGACGCCGACCAGGATCAGGATGATGGCGGTGTTCGGATCGGTGATGACGGCGAGCAGCTGGATGAACCAGCCGGGCTCCTGCGTTTCCACCGGCAATCCCTTGGTCGCCAGCACCCGTTTGGCGCCGGCCACGTCCACGGTCCGCCCATCCGCCAGTAGCAGCAGCTCGGTCGTATCGTTGGCGATGAAGTCGATGACATGTTGCTGCAGCGCCGCGCTGGCCGACAGGCTGGCCGCCTCGCGCACCGCCTTTTCGCCCCAGTCGGCATTGCGCCCGCGCAGTTCGGCGAGCGAACGGATCAGGGCGACCGCGTCATTCGTCACCTTTGTCATCATCGGGTCGGCAGCCAGAGGCCCGGTGGCGTTCTTCTGGTCGCCCTTGCCCTGGTCGCCATTGCCCTGGTCTTGGCCACCAGGAAGCAGTTCGCCAATCGCGACCGGCGTTGCCGCGCCCAGATTGGTGCCGGGCGCCATCGCCGCCACATGGGTCGCATAGAGGATGTAGGTGCCGGCGCTCGCCGCATGCGCGCCGGCCGGCGCGACATAGCCGATGACGGGAACCGGCGAGGCCAGGATGTCGGCGATCATCTCGCGCATGCTGGTGACCAGCCCGCCGGGCGTGTCGATCTTGAGGATGAGGACTTCGGCCTTTCGCTCGGCCGCGACCGCCAGCGCATCCTTGAGCTGCCTGGCACTGGCTGGGCCGATGGCGCCATTGATCTCGACGCTCAACGCCACCTTCCCGCTCGCCTCCCCGGTCGCGGAAGAGGGAGAAAAAGCTGCAGTGGCTACCAGAGCCACGGCGAGTAGGGCCACACGCGCAAGTTTCACGCTCAAGCTCCTCGGAAAAGATATGGGATCGCCTTCCCCGGAATTCCATGACATCGAATTCCATGGCGCGGCGCGGCTGGCCAGGACCGCATATTCTCTCCGATTCACCATCAACCGGACTTCTCGAAGATTGCCGATCTGGCTCGATGATCTCCGGTCATGGCCGCGAGCTCTTGAACCGTGGCGACCAAGCCGGCGGCATGGAACCTTCAGCCGCACGTGACGTTCCCAACTGCCTACATCAGTCAAACTGAAGGAATTGCACCATGGGAAGCACGAGCGACAAGGCAGCGGGCCTCGCAAACCAGGCCGCCGGTAGTGTCAAGCAAGGCGTCGGCAAGGCCGTTGGCAATGAAAAACTTCAGGTCGAAGGCGCCGCCCAGGAAGCCAAGGGCAAGGTCCAGAAGGCCGTCGGCGACGTGAAGGCCGCGACCAAGGACGCCGCCAACAAGGCCGCCGCCGCCGTTAACAGGAACCTGTGATTGTTAGCTGTAGAGTAACTCAATGGGCTGGTCGGAAGGCTGGCCCATTTTCATTGGCCGCCAAGCAGGCTTCAGCAGAACAGGGTCCGCCTTACCGCAACCGATGCGGTGATGCGGCCATCCTTGGAAGGCTGATGCCCCCAGAAGAATAACAGCAGCTTCAGCCGCGACTTGGCGCGAAGGGCGCCCTCCAGAGGATCGATTGTAAATCATCGGCGCAAAGAACATAGAAAATCACCGGCTTGTCAACTGACGAGAACATATTCAGTATTAGATGATACATTTTGCAATCGATGCTGCTTCAGCGGTGACCAAAATGAAACTCTATAAAGCCATCATCTGGACAAACGACCCCAGAAAGCCTGGCCAGCGCGTGAGCATTGTCGCGGAGTCTCTGGATGAAGCGAGGCGACAGCTGGAGGCGGAGCACGGCAAAGGCCGCGTATTCAGTTTGCACAATGAGGAAGATAGGGAACGGCCCCGGTAGCCGTCTCGTCGTTTGCTTCACCAGCCTCCCATTTGCGGCGCCGCCATCATGGCTCAACTGACTTTCGCCGCTGCCTTGTAAAGCGTTGCCTTGTTGCAGAGAGCGACGAGGTCGGCCCCATGAGAGGGTGTGATCGCTACGAGCGTGATTTGCCCGGCAACGACGCCTGCAACAAGGGGCGGGGCTGTTTCTGAGCACATTCCTACAGCGCCATCTTGTAGCCGAGATGGCTGGCGGTGAAACCAAGCCGCTCGTAGAAGGCATGCGCTTCCGTCCGCCCCTTGTCGGTGGTCAGCTGGACGTGGCTGCAGCCGCGTGAACGGCATTTCTCGATCGCCCATTCGAACATCTTGCCGCCGATGCCGCCGGACCGTCGGTGGCTGGCGATGCGAACGGCCTCGATCTGGCCACGCAAGGCGCCCTTCCTGGACAGGCCGGGAATGAAGGTGAGTTGCAAGGTGCCGATCACCTCGGGGCCATCGACGGCCACGACCAGCAGTTGATTGGGATCGGCTTCAATCGCCCTGAAGGCATCGAGATAGGATGGCGCGAGCGGCGTGGACGGGTCCTCGCGGGTCGCGCCCAGCGCATCGTCGGCAAGCAGCGCGACGATGGCGGGCAAATCCTGGACATATGCCCGGCGGAACACGATCTTACTTTTCCTCTCGTTGACAGTTCCGTCATTTGCCGGAGGGTCGACGTCGATTTTGTCACGATATCCAAATTTGGCGAACAGATACTGCCCGTCATTTAGACCCTGCGCCAGATTCCTCAGTGCGGCAAAATCCATCCTCTTGGCATCGGCGGCATACGCGTCTTTCCAGCTCACCTCGATCTTTTGAGCAAGTTCGGTCAGTTCGACGGCAAGCTCCTCCTTGGACAGCAACCCTCTTTTGTCCAGGTGCCTGACAATCGTCTCGAGGATGAGCCCATGGCCATTCGCCAGGGAATACAGAGCAGATAAATCTTCTGACATTTTGAAACCCTGCCGACTTTCTGGTGAAGTATCACGATACACAGGCTAAACGCGGCAATTGGAAGCCCGCAATCCGCTAGCCCTGCCCGGACCGGCGCAGCCAATGACGATCGAAGACATCCAGGATCGCCCGGAATTCGACCGGCGAAATCTGGCTGGCGCCATCGTCGCCACGTCCGGCGAGAAATTGCATCAGCTGCCGATCGAGCGCTTGTGGTTCTTCGATGGACAGGCCGAGCGATGCCAGATCCCCAGTGATCGACTGGCCGGATGCCAGATATCCGCCCCACTCCTCGCGGGGCGCCGGATTGCGCAAGCGGATCATCAGAATCCTGGTCAGGGATGGATGCGGCTCCGGATCGATGACGGTGGTTCCGCATAGATAGCCGCCAAGGACGCTTCCGGGCCGCGAAGGCGGGAAGAGGCAGAGGAACAGCTGGCCATCTCCTCCGGCTTCTCTCAGATTCGCATACAATCCGCGTTTTGCCAGCGTAACCGGTCCGCCAAACAGCAGCGGCCCCGTCGGCAACGCCTCGCGATACATCGCGGTCAGGCCATGCACGCCAGGCCCGGCGTCTATCGACAGGCTGCCTCGTATCAGTTGACCGCGGTAATAGGGCGACAGGGCATGGGAATAGCATGCATATGTTCCGGCCAGGGTCACGCCAAGGCTTCGATCCTCATGCGCGGAGGTTTCGAACTGCGTGCCGGCGCGGCGTTCTAATTCAGCCCTGTCGATGCCATGGCGGCCACAGATCGCGGCCATGAAGCTCGGCAGATCGCTCTGGGCGATCCAAGCGCCGGATTGACCGATGTCGAGAAGCTTCGACCAATCGTCATAGACACTGAGCTGGCGTGGTTGTGCACGGCCCTGCAGCCATTTGTCGGCGCGGCCGAGATCGAATGCCGTATCCGGGTTGATCCGCCGGAACGCCGCCGCCAGGTCCTTTCTGGTCACGGTTCCCAGCAGCGCCGAAGTCAGCCGTAACTTCCGCGCGATCTGCTGTGCCATCCGTCCGCCCTCCGACGCAAGCATGGCATGCGCCACGCCTTGCATCCACTACGCATTTTCCAGGCACATATTTCCAGGAATTCCAGAGAATTCCACACCGTTCCATTCAACCGCCCTTTTTGCCCTGACGGGCGACGCTACGCTCGCGCTGGCCACGGAGGGGATTCCGCGCCGGTGACAAGAATGACATTGGGAGCAAATGAGATGCCCAGGGTTTCGGAACTCTTCTTCAAGAGCGCTATCGTGTTTCTTATTCTGGGGATCACTGCGGGCCTCCAGATGGCAATCTCCGGCGATCATGGCGCCTTCCCGGCGCATGCGCACATCAATCTGCTGGGATGGGTCACGAGCGCGATATTTGGTGGCTATTATGCCCTGAACCCGCAAAAGGCCGGCCGCAGGATCGCGATGATCCACTACGGTGTCTACAATCTCGGCCTGGTGATCATGCTGCCGGCGCTCTACCTGATGCTGCGGGGAAATTCGGCGCTCGAGCCGGTCGTCGCCGTTGGTTCGCTGATCGTCGCGGCCGCCGTGCTCATCTTCGCGTTCGTGGTTTTCTCGCCCGCAACGGTGCGCTCGGTCTCGGGAGTTGCGTCCGTCTCCCCCTGACGATTTCGCGCTACGGTACGCTTGCTCCCGCCGGCTTCAGTCTGCGCCACCGGCCGGAGCCTGGCTTTGCTTTCCCAACGGCGGCAGCGAGCCGCCTCGGTTTAACCGCGCCAGGCAACCTTCCTCGACAGGCCGGGAATGAAGGTGAGATGCAGCGCCTCGATCACTCCTCGACCGTGGCTGATTTCAGCAACGATCGAGGCAACGCGAATGCACCAATCTCAAGACGGGAACACAACGGAGGAGTAAAATGAGCTTCGATCTTGTCGCCCGCATCCTGCTCACGCTCGCCACACTCGGCTATGGTCTGGTCACGGTGCTGGCGGACTTCAACAAGACCCATGCGACCAATCCCCAGTGGACGCCGCATGCCCGTTTTCATGTCGTTTGGCAGGTCTGCAGCTATGTCGGTTTCGCGCTGATGGCGCTGGCGCTCATCTGGCTGCCGGGTCCCTACGCAATCGATCGGCTCTACCTCGCGGCCGGAATGGCGGCGATCGTCTACCTCGCATTCTTCGCGGCGGTGTTTGCCATGCCGTTTTATGGCGGCCGCGCCTTCGACGACAACGGCTACCTTCCCTTCACCGCCCCCGTGCCGGTCGTCGCCAGGCGCTGGGACGCCAATATCGTCGCCTTCAGCGTGATGGCCGTGCTGCTCGTTGCCGGTGCGCTGTCGGTCGCTGTCGCCGGGTGAAGTCGATCGTCACATCTCGCTCAGGAACCCGCAGCCCGCTGGCCCTGCCCCGAATGCGCCATCTCGTGCAGCCCCAGCAGCTTCTCGCCATCCGCGATATAGTCGCGTGTCATCGGCAGCGTGTCGTTCTTTCTGGCGATCTGAATCTGGAAGACCACGAGGTCCTGCCAGCGAAACGAGGCTTCGGACGCCGCCAGATAGAACTCCCACATGCGGCAGAAACGCTCGTCATAAACAGCCCTGGCCTTGTCGCGGTTGGCGGCGAAGCGCTTGCCCCAGTGTTTCAACGTCTCGGCATAGTGCAGGCGCAGGATTTCCACGTCGGTGACGATCAACCCGGCCTTCTCGATCGCTGGCAGAACCTCCGACAACGCCGGCACATAGCCGCCTGGAAAAATGTGCTTGCGCACGAACGCGCTGGTCACCGAAGGCGGGCCGGAGCGGCCGACCGTATGCAGCAGCATCACCCCGTCGCGGTTCAGCAGCCTGGCGCAGGTGTTGAAGAAGGTCTTGTAGTGGTTGACGCCGACGTGTTCGAACATGCCGACCGAGACGATGCGGTCGAAACGGTCGCCAAGCTCCCTATAATCCTTGATCTCGAACCGGGCCCGGCCCGCCAGCCCCTCCGAAAGCGCCCGTTCGGTCGCCACCGCATGCTGTTCGCCCGACAGCGTCACCCCCAGCACATCGACCTTGAAGCTGCTGGCCAGATAAAGGCCAAGCCCGCCCCAGCCGCAGCCGATGTCGAGCAGCCTGAGACCGGGCTCCAGTTGCAGCTTGGCGGCGATGTGGCGCTTCTTGGCCGACTGCGCCTCGTCGAGCGTCATTTCCAGCCTTGGGAAATAGGCGCAGGAATATTGCAGGTCATCATCGAGAAAGAGCCGGTAAAGATCGACCGACAGGTCGTAATGCACCTCGACATTGCGGCGCGACCGCTGCGTCGTGTTGATCTGCTGGAAACGCCGGAACGTGTGGCGCGCCTTGTCCAACGCCCGCGTCCAGGCGGTATCGATGCCGGCGGCGTCGCCGATGTTCTGGAAGACGATGCGCATGAGGCCGAGAACGCCGCCCCCGGGAAGGTCGACCTCGCCGCTCATATAGGCTTCCGGCAGGGCCAGCATCGGATCGATGGTGATGGCGCGCTCGGCCCTGGCGGTCTTGATGTGGATATGCGCGGGCACCCCGGTGCCATCGCCGAACTGGTCGGTCGCGCCGTTCGGGCTGGTCACCAGCAGGCTGCCTTGGCGCACCAGACGTTCCAAGACATGACGCAACAGGATGTTCATCGCATGCGGCCTCACGGATTGCCTGAGGACTCGTTAGGCAATCATCGTGACGCTAATTTGTCTGGTGTGGCGTAGTGCCTCTTCCCTTCGCCCCTTGTGGGAGAAGGTGGCCTCGCGAAGCGAGGTCGGATGAGGGGTGCTCCAGAAAGCACCAATGCCTCATTCCCTCCAACACCCCTCAACCGTCTCGGCGCTGCGCGCCGATCCACCTTCTCCCACAAGGGGAGAAGGAGAGACGTTGCGCCTCTTCCGCTCTCAGCCCTCGCCTTCATACATCCGCTGCGCGTCCGTCAGCGCCTGGGCCAGCCGTGCACCCTCGGCATAGCCGGACAGATAGTCCGGCCGTGCCATGCCGGGCAACAGGCGCGGGCATGGTTCGGCCGCGCCCACCACCATGCTGACCGGGATGACGCCTGCCCAGACCGGGTACTCGTAATCCTCCTCGTCATCGGCGACGCCCTTGGCGCGCACCTTGGCCGACGCTTCCTCGATACGCATGCCGATGACCGTCGTCGCCTTGGCTTCCTGCGCCGAGATCGGCCGCAAGGTCTCGGCTCGGCCCGGGTAGAAGCGGTCGACCACGCCGGCCAGTGCCTTCAGCTTCTCCTGCGGCTCGTCGATGATCCGTGCCATGCCGAAACACATGGCGGAGCGATAGTTGGCGGAATGATTGAAACCCGACCGCGCCAATATCAGCCCATCGAGATGCGACACGGTCAGGCACGCCGGCGTGCCCGCGCGCAGATGGCGCAGCATGCGGCTGGCCGACGAACCGTGCCAGTAGAGCATGTCGTCCTCGCGCCAGTGGATGGTCGGCGTGCAATAGGGCTGGCCGTCGAACGTATAGGCGACATGGCAGAGCAGCCCGGCATCGAGCACCGCGAATACCGACGCATGGTCGTAGCTGCCACGGTCATGCCGGCGCTTCACCCGGTTGCGCTTGCTGGTCGGAAAGCTGGCTGTTGTCGGAATCTCGTTCACGGCGCTTGCATCCTCTTGATGGGTCTGCCAACCATGCATCGGAAAATTGGTCCGAAAAAGAACCAATCATATGGATAGAATTCAGACCAATCCGCCGGACTGGTCGGCGCTCATTCCCGTCCTGCCGGGCGAAGGCCCCCGCAGCCGCGAACTGTACGCGGCGTTGCGGCGGCTGATCGAAACCGGCGCGCTGGCCGCCGGCGCCAAGCTGCCGACCACACGCGACCTCGCCCGCCGTTTCGGCCTGTCGCGCTCGGCGGCGGTCGCCTGTTTCGAAATGCTGATCTCCGAAGGATTTGCTGTCGCCAAAGTCGGCGCCGGGACCTTCGTCGCGGCAAACGTGCCGCATCTGCCGGTGACGCTGAAGCGCGAACGCTTGCCGGACATCGATGTCACAGCATCCTTGCCCTGCGGTCTCGGCGTCGCCGTGTCGGACGCTCGCACGATCAGCCTGTTCCGCATCCTCCTGTCGCGCCACCTCGCCCGCCCCGGCCCCGAGCATTTTCGTTACGGTGATCCGCGCGGCGGGCTCGGCCTGCGCACTGCGATCGCCGCCTATCTCAGGACCGCGCGCGGCGTGCGCTGTGATCCCGGCCAGATCGTGCTGACCTCAGGCACGCAGCAGGGGCTGGACCTGCTGGCACGCGCCGCCATCCGGCCCGGGGACGCCGTGTGGATCGAAAACCCCTGCTATCCGATGGCCCATGCCGTTCTTGCCGGAACCGGCGCCAAGGTCGTCGGCGTGCCCGTTGATGCCGAGGGCCTCGATCCCGATTTGGGCGAGAGGCTCTGCCCCGGCGCTCGCGCCGCCTATGTCACGCCCTCGCACCAATATCCGCTCGGAGTGACCATGACGATGCGCCGCCGTCTCGCCTTGCTCGACTGGGCTGGGCGCAACGGTGCCTGGATCTTCGAGGACGATTACGACAGCGAATTCCGCTATGCCGGCCCGCCGCTCACCTCGCTGCAGGGCATGGATGGCTCGGGCCGCGTCGCCTATCTCGGCACGTTTTCAAAAATCCTCTTCCCTGGCCTGCGCATCGGCTATGTCGTGGTGCCCGAACCACTGCTCGATGCCGTCATGGCGGTCCGGGCGCGCTCCGACCGCTTCCCCTCGACACTGGCCGAAGGCGCGCTCACCGATCTCCTTAACGAAGGCCATTTTGCCGCGCATCTGCGCCGCGTGCGCCGTCGGGTCCAAGCCGCGCGCGACGTGCTGGTCGCCGGGCTCGAGGCGCATTGCCACGACAGCCTCGACGTGATTGTGCCGGAACAAGGGCTACATCTGGTGGCAAAGCTGAAAAGCACAAGACAGGATACCGAGCTGGTCGAAGCAGCGAAGGCAGCCGGCGTCGGCGCCCGCGCCCTGTCTTCGATGTTCGTCGACGGTCCCGAGCGGCACGGTCTCGTGCTCGGCTTCTCCGGTTTCAGCGACGAGGAACTGCACACTGCGATGGTCAGGCTCGGCAGGGTGATGCGCTAGCGGGGGGACGGTCGTTCAAGCCACGCCAGCCGCGACCTCGACCTCGACCGGGTCGGGCATGTCGAGATGACAGCAACTAAGCCCCGGCCCGCGGCTGCCCGCGATTTGACAAAACGCCCATTCGATCGCTTACTTCTGTCCGCCAAGCTGGAAATTGCCTACCACAGAGGCCGGTTTTGGCGAGGGCGCTCCATGTCAGATCCGTCGCAACAGGTCATGAGGCTTGGGTTCGGTTTTGCCATCTCCCAGGCGCTGCGAGTCGTCATTGAACTCGGCATTCCCGATCTGCTGTCCGATCATGATCGCGCGGTGGAGTATCTTGCGGATGCCACCGGCACGAACGCGGATGCACTCTATCGGGTCATGCGGCTGCTGGCCGCCGAGGGCGTATTCCAGGAAGTGTCGCCACGCCGTTTCGCGCTCACCGACGTCGGCTCGACCCTGCGCGCCGATTTGCGTTCAGGCCCTGGCGACTTCGTGCGGATGATCAACAGTGAGCCATATCTCGCTTTCGAGCAGCTCATGCATTCCGTTCGCACCGGCGAGCCGGCCTTCGACAAGGTGTTCGGAAAGCGCAGATTCGACTGGCTGGCCGAGCACTCCAAACAAGCGGCCTTGTTCCAGCGTGCCATGGTCGCGCTTGGCCAGGGGAGCAACGACGCCGTGGCCGAGGCCTATGACTTCAAGCCTTTCGCGCGAGTCGTTGATGTCGGCGGTGGGCATGGCCAACTCCTTTCGGCCATCCTCAAGCGCAACCCGCATCTCTCCGGTGTGCTCTTCGACCTGCCGGCCGGCATCACCTCGGCCCAAGCGGGGGTTGGCGGTGACTTGCCGCGCACCGAACTGGTCGCCGGCGATTTCTTCGAAGCGGTGCCGTCAAACGCCGATGTCTATGTCCTGAAGAAAGTCATCCATGACTGGAACAACGAGCGCGCCGCCGCGATCCTGGTCAACTGCCGGAAGGCGATGACGACGGCGGGCAAGGTGCTGCTCGCCGAAACGATTGTGCCGCCGGGCAACGAACCGCACCAGATCAAGATGATCGACGTCACCATGCTGGCCGTCACCGGCGGGCTCGAGCGGACGGAAGCGCAATATGCGGCTCTGTTCGCCGCGGCGGGGCTGCGGCTTGACCGGGTTATCCAGACCAAGGGGCCGATCTCCATCCTGGAAGCGTCACGCGCCTAGGTCCCCGAGGCAAGGGATCGGGCTGCGCATATCCCGGCTCCGTTTGCGCCTTGTGGGACTCTGCCCACCGTGGCACAGGAGGCAAATCCACTTGACCAAGCGAGACTCAAAACAGATGTGCACCCGAGCCAGAACGACGGCTGCCCTCTCCCTCCTGGCGTTCGGCGGGCTTCTGTTCGCCTCCGTGTCCGCAAGCGCGGATTCCTGGGGCGCCATATCCATCGACTTCAAGACGGCGCAAACCGATCCCTATTTTGGCGTCGGCGGCGGAAGCAGCGAGGACGAAGCCATCACCAATGCGCAGAAATTCTGCGTGGAAGCCGGTGGTGCCGAATGCAAGACCGTCGTCAGCTACCAGCAGTGCGGCGCCTATGCGGCCAGCGGCAAGGGCGGCGGCTGGGGCAAGTCCTCGACCCAGAAAACCGCCGAGGCCCAGGCCATGGCCGGCTGCAACGACGACGCCTGCAAGATCGTGACGTCGGACTGCAACTAGAGTTACTCCACCACCAGCTAATATTGGATGGCCATCGTTGCGAAGAGCCGCGGCATTGCAAAAGCAAGTGCCGCGCGCGTTTCAATCTAGTCGAATGCCGGATCGGTACGGATTCTGGCTTTACGATTGATATCGACTGGCCGCACACATGCTTCTTGTCTGCACGCGCCATAGGGGATTACCATCGGTTGTGGTCAACCGTCGGGAGGAACCATCATGGCCGGCACTTTCAAGACAGGCGACGTCGTCAAGCTGAAATCGGGAGGCCCGAACATGACCGTCAGTGACGGTTCCGCGTCGGGCTCGTATCTGTGCCACTGGTTCAATCGCGAGGGCGACGTCTGGATCCCGCAGCATGTCGGCTTCAAGCCCGACCAGTTGAAGCTGGTCGAGCAATCGTCGACGTGAATTCGCGCCCGGACACGTTTCGCGCGGTGAGGCCGAGCACGCGATGAACCTCTAGGCTGCACCCTTCAGCACCGCCGCTTGGCCGGCGCGCGCCAGGGCGCCGGTCGGGTTCAGGCTGTCGACCATGGCGGTCGGGATGAGAATCGTGGCGCCGCCTTCTTTCGTCGTCTCGTAGATGATGTTCATGGCGCGCAACTACAGCGCCGCCGGATTGCCGGCATAGATGGTGGCCGCCTCGACGAATTTGCCGGCGACTTCCGCTTCCGCGGAACCAAGAATGACACGCGCCTGCTTCTCCCGCTCGGCCTGGGCCTGGCGCGACATCGCATCCTGCAGGGCCACGGGGATGGCCACGTCGCGGATCTCGACCGACATTACGGTCACGCCCCATTGGGTGGTCTTGAGGCCGATGACATCGCGCAGATGCTCGTCGGCCGCCTTGCGGTCGGACAACAGCGACGACAGCATCGACGACCCGATCATCTCGCGCAGCGATGTCTGCGCGACACGATCGATCGCCTCGCGGTAGTTGGTGATCTCGAGCGCCGCCTGGCGGGCATCATGGACGTGCCAGAAGATGATCGCGTCGACATTGACCGGCACCGTATCCCTGGTCAGCGCCTGCTCGGCGTTGAAGGCGGTGATCTGGATGCGCTCGTCGATCACCGCCACGACATTGTCGATGACCGGGATGATCAGGAACAGACCGGGCCCCCTGACGCCCTGCAGATTGCCGGCGCGCAGGACAACGAATTTCTGCCAGGTGTTCGCCATCTTCAGCGCGGCGGCGATGAGCAGCGCGATGATGATGAAGCGCGCGCCGAGCCACGGGCTCGTCGCGGCGCCGAGACCGATGCCCAGGAGGGCAAAGACCGTGGTGAGGAACAAGGTGATCGGGTTCATGATCGTCACTCCGTTGGCGTGACCTCATCTGGTCGCGCAATGCCGCGGCAAGTGTCGCAAAGGGCGTCGATCAGGCCCCTGGCGGGGACCGTTGGCCGGCAATCCATGCAAACGATCATGACTGCGCCTCTTGGAGGACAATCGTCATCAGGCAGGAATCATAAGGTGATGGGCGGCTTGGCCGTCAAAAGGCAGCGCACGTTGGGCGAAAGCGTTGATGTCGGCCAATCTGCCTGCGAGGTTCGCGCTGGGCCGAGCGATCGTTAAATTCTTTGGATGCCGATTAACGCATCCGCGATCAATGTTTGCTATCAGTCGCCTTGTTATGAAGGCTGCGGCTGACGTGCGAAAATCCCTTTTAGTCCTGGCGACACTGTGCGGCGCCTGCTTTCCCGCGTTCGGTGCCCAATCGACGGCCGACAGCAAATGGCCGTCTTTTGTCTTCTTTGGCGACGGTGAAAATCAGAAGATCGATGCTCCACTTTATTTCAAGGAGCAAGAGGGCAAACCCCCTCCGGAACCGTTAAGCAGCATTGGTTCCGGCAACGGTGCCGTCGGCCCAAGCGCTGCACAGCCCGTAGCTGTGAGTGGCGATACCCACGGCACCGGCAAATTCGTAAAACCATCTTTCTCAAGCGGTCGGCAGTAACGCATAGTGGCCGGGCAGTCGCTGAAGGCTATCGCGCTCGCCTTGTACCGACGTCATTGTCTCCACCGTCAATCGCATCTAGAGCTTCCCATGCGCGATTCCAGTTTCGCGCTTGGGGGAAAGATGAACCTTATCCGGATTGGCCTGCTGGCCATGATCGCATGTGCTTGGCCCATCGGCGTTGCCTCGGCCTACACCGATGAGGATTCGTATACGGCGGTCAGCGGCACGGCCATGAGCGTGACCGGCGACATTCAGTTCGATGATTTCGGCATAACATTCGCGAACGGCGAAACGCTCAAATTCTCTGGCCTCGTAGACGACCATTTCAGTGTCGACGGCGAGGACGTTCCGGCCTCCGTCTATCGCGTCAGCCGGCCGCGCGACCCTAAACTCGAAAATGGCAACCGTCTTTGCGGTTCCGGTCCGGTGACATTCATAGCGAACTGGGCTTCCGGAGAAAGCGGCTCGGTCATCGCCGTTTTCACCGGCGATGAAGCACCGTCAAGTGATGACGAGATGTGCGCCTCATACACTTACGAACAATAATTGCGACCGGGCAGCCCGATCGAGCCGCCCGCTTCGGACCTTGCCGGCCGGAACCGTTGGTGGTTACCTCCCGTGCGGATCATCATCCCGCAACGTGACTGGAGACCTGACGTGGCCAAATGGTTCGTGGAGGAAATGACGCTCATGGGAGCATCGGGCGAGCCAATCGAGGTCGACGCTGCCAGCGCGGTCGCCGCCGCCAAGAAGGCCCTGAAGCTCAGCCTCAAGGAGAGCAATGACGGCGGCAGGCTCAAGGCAAAAGCCTGGCAACTCCCGGTGCCTGGGGATCCTCCGCAGATTGTCTATCTCTACGAGCCGGCCAAGCACGAGCACCATCCGTGATGTCGGTTTGGGCATGGAGCATGGAATTGGCGGAGCAGTGAAGCTCTCCGCCTAGGCCAAATTCCCCAAAAAAGAAGCCCACCTCGAAAGACCGGCTTCTCGCAGGACCGGCCCGTGGCAGGCGCACTCTGACTTGTCGCCGGCTTGTCCGCCCTCCAGGCGCTCACCCACCCGGACTGTGAATTATTTTTCACAACTAAGTTGACCGCAATCGAACCGTTAATTATAGTTCACACATATGGTCGAAGTTCGCCAAACCACTGAATTTCGCGACTGGCTCAAGGGCCTGAAGAATATCCGCGCCGCGGAGATCATCGCCATCCGCATCGCCCGCGTTCAATCGGGGTTGCTCGGGGATGCGAAATTCTTCGACGGGATCGGCGAGCTTCGCATTGACCACGGCCCTGGCTATCGCCTGTATTTCTTGAAGCGCGGTAACGAGGTCATCATCCTGCTCTGTGGTGGCGACAAGTCCTCACAGAAGCGCGACATCAAGAAGGCCATCCAAATGGCCAAGGAGGTCTAAGACCATGCCCCTCGAAACAGTACCCTTTGACCCCGCCGAGCATCTTGCCAGTCCAGAGAGCCAGGCCGAACTTGTGGCAGATGCTTTCGCCAGCGGTGATGCAACCTATATCGCCAATGCCCTTGGCATTGTTGCCCGAGCTCGCGGCATGTCGGCGGTTGCCAAAGAGGCCGGCGTTACCCGTGAAGCCCTCTACAAGGCTCTGAGCCCGACAGGCGATCCACGTCTTTCGACCCTGCTTGGAGTCGTGAAGGCGTTGGGGGTGACCCTGAAGGCCGAACCCAAGACAACACCTTAGGGCGTGATCCCGAAAGGTGGAATCCGGCTCTCTCGACAAACGGTCCCCCGTTTGTCGAGAGATCATCCTCAAACAAGCAGATAGAGCCCCATCCCGATTCCATCGGGATGGAACAGGCTCCTATCGGCTTGGGTTTGGCTGCCGATCTGGTTAGTTAAACCGTGGGAGGGAAGCGCCTCCTCACCCCATCACATCTTCGATGCGGATCGGAAAGCGCCGGGGACGCACGCCAGTCGCATGCCAGACTGCGTTGGCGATCGCGCCGGCCGTGCCGGTGATGCCGATCTCGCCAACGCCCTTGATGCCCAGCGCGTTGACGTAAGGGTCGTGCTCGTCGATCAGCAGCGCCTCCACCGACGGCACGTCGGCATTCACCGGCACGTGATATTCGGCGAGGTTGGCGTTCTGGATGCGGCCCGTGCGCCTGTCGGTGACGGCTTCCTCGAGCAGCGCGAAGGAGACGCCCCAGATCATGCCGCCAAAATACTGGCTGCGCACCATACGCGGGTTGACGATCCGTCCGGCGGCAAAGGCGCCGACCAGGCGGGTGACGCGGATCTGGCCGAAATCGGGATCGACCTTCACCTCGGCGAAGACAGCGCCATGCGCATGCATGGCGTAGACCTCCTGCGCCGCCGGGTCCGAGGCACTCTTGCCACGACCCTCGATCTCCCTGAGGCCGGCGCGAGCCAGGATCTCGCCATAGCTTTCGCTGCGGCTTTCATCGTCGCGGCGATAGAGCCGGCCATTGCGTGCCAAGACGCCCTCATTGCCGGCGCCGAACAGCGGCGAGGCCTCGTTGCCGGTGGCGAGGTCGGCGAGCCTGGCGATGACGGCCGCTCCTGCATTGTGGATCGCCATGCCCGCCGTCGCCGTGTGGCCAGAGCCGCCGGCGATGCCGGCATTGGGTAGGTCGGAACTGCCGGCCCGGAAATCGACATCGTCGATGTCGAGCCCCAGTCCATCGGCGGCGATCTGGGCGAAGGCGGTCCAGGCGCCCTGCCCCATATCCTGCGCGCCGGTTTCCATCAGGCCGCTGCCGTCGGCCCGTATCACCGCGCGCGCCTCGGCCTGGAACATCAGCGCCGGGAATGTCGCCGTGCCCATGCCCCAGCCGGTGAGGAAGCCGTCACTGTCGCGCATCCGGCGCGGCTCGAGCGGCCGGCCCATCCAGCCAAAGTGCACCGCGCCCTGCGCATAGCATTCGCGCAGCGCCTTGGAGGAGAACGGCTTGCCGGTCATCGGCTCGACCTCGGCATAGTTCCTCAGCCGGAACTCCAGCGGGTCCATGCCGCAGGCTTCCGCCGCCTCGTCGATGGCGCTCTCCAGCGCGATCGAGCCGGTCGCTTCGCCGGGCGCGCGCATGAACAGCGGCGTGCCGGTGTCCAGCCGCACCGCCTCATGCGAGGTGGCGATGGCAGGGCTGGCGTAGAGCGTGTGCGAGGCATCGGCCGCCGGCTCGAAGAAGTCGTCGAAGGTGCTCGACGCGGTCTTGGCGTGATGGCCTATCGCCGTGAGCCGCCCCTCGCCGTCCATGCCCATGCGCAAGGTCTGGCGCGTCGGCGCGCGATGGCCGACCGGCCCGTACATCTGCTCGCGCCGCAGCACCAGCTTGACCGGGCGGCCAACAAGGCGCGCCGCCAATATGCCCAGCACCTGCGGCCCGGCGATCATGCCCTTGGAACCGAAACCACCGCCCAGGAAGGGGCTGCGGATATGGATGTTTTCGGGCGCGATGCCGAAAAGGCCGGCGATGCGGCCCTGCGCCATGGCAAGGCCCTGGCTTGGCGTGTCGATCGACAGCCTGTCGCCATCCCAGGCAGCGACGATCGCATGCGGCTCCATGGCGTTGTGATATTGGGACGGCGTCTCATAGGTCGCCTCGATGCGCGTCGCGGCCGATTTCAGCCCGGCCTCGACATCGCCCTTGTGATGCACCGCCGGATTGCCGACGCCGACACCGGCGGGCACGAAGCTTTCGGCGCCGTCGAGGCCAACGCGCGCGGGCAGCACCTCATAGCGCGGCGACAAAAGCGCCGCCCCTTCGGTCGCCGCCTCCAGCGTCTCGGCGATCACCACCGCGATCGACTGGTTGGGGTAGCGGACCCCATCGTTCTGCAGGAGGTCCATCCGGAACATGAAGGGATGGTCCTTGGCATCGGGATCGACGGCGAGCGCCGGCCGGTTTTGCGGCGTCATCACCTCGACCACGCCTGCGTGCGCCTTTGCCGCCGCGACATCGAGCGAGACGACCCGGCCACGTGCGATGCTGCTCACCGCCAGCACCGCGTAGAGCATGCCGGGCGGATGGTTGTCTGCGGCATAGCGGGCCGCACCGGTGACCTTGAGAAAGCCATCGCGGCGGGTGAGCGGCTGGCCGATACTGGAGCCCTGCCTGAGATGGGCGGGCTGCTGGTTGAGGCTGAGTTCAAGCGTCATGACGCACTCCGGGAAGGGAGGAAAAGGGAGAAGCAGGCAGTGCGGGCATCCGCGCGGGCGTTCCAGCAAGGGCCGACATCAGCGCCCTGACCACGATGCGGCGGGCAAGCGCGATCTTGAACGCATTGTCGCCGGAGGGGCTGGCGTCGGCCAATGCGGCGTCCGCCGCACGAACGAAGCTCGCCTCGTCGGCATCGGCGCCCAGCAGCACGGCTTCCGCCGAGCGCGCCCGCCAAGGCTTGGCCGCGACGCCGCCCAGCGCCAACCTCGCCGCGCGGATCTTGCCGCCGTCGACAATGAGGGCAGCTGCCGCCGAAACGACGGCGAAGGCATAGGAGGTGCGCTCGCGCACTTTCAGGTAACGGGCATTGCCGGCGAACGTGGCGGCTTCCGCCGGCAGGCGCACCGCGACGATCAGGTCACCGGGCTCCAGCGCATTTTCCCGTTGCGGCGTCTCGCCGGGAAGGCGGTGGAATTCCTCCAGCGTCACGTGGCGCCGGCCTTCCCTGCCCTCGATCTCGACCACGGCGTCGAGCGCCACCAGCGGCACGCAGAAATCCGACGGGTGGGTGGCGATGCAGGCATCGCTCCAGCCGAGCACGGCATGCAGGCGGTTCTCGCCGCCCAGCGCATCGCAGCCGGCGCCGGGCTCGCGCCTGTTGCAGGCGCTGGCGGTGTCGTAGAAATAGCTGCAGCGGGTGCGCTGCAGCAGGTTGCCGCCGACGGTCGCGGCATTGCGAAGCTGCGCCGAGGCGCCCGACAACAGTGCCTCCGCCACCGCCGGATAGGTTTTCGCGAAGGCTGCGTCGTGGGCGAGATCGGCATTACGGACCAACGCGCCGATACGCAGGCCGCCATCAGCCAGCCGCTCGATGCGGTTGAGCTCCGGCAGCCGGGTGATGTCGACGATGCGCTCGGGGTTGGTGACGCCGCCCTTCATCAGGTCGAGCAGATTGGTGCCGCCGGCGAGATAGGCCGAACCCGGCTCGGCCGCGGCAGCGATGGCCTCAGGGATGGTGACGGGCCTGATATAATCGAAGTTTCTCATGCCGCGGTCCTCCGCTCGGTGTTCTCTGAAGTCTTGCGGGCGAGCGTCTCTTGCGCCTCCAGCACGGCCTCGACGATGCCGCCATAGGCCGCACAGCGGCAAAGATTGCCGCTCATCGCCTCGCGGATGCGTTCGGGATCGCCGCCGGCCTGGCCTTCGGCGATCAGGCCAAGCGTGCTCATGATCTGGCCCGGCGTGCAGAAGCCGCACTGGAACCCGTCATGGGCGATGAAGGCGGCCTGCACCGGGTGCAATTCCTGGCCATGGGCAACGCCCTCGATGGTCAGCACGTCAGCGCCATCATGGCTGACCGCCAGCGCCAGGCAGGAATTGATGCGCTTGCCATCGACAAGCACCGTACAGGCGCCGCACTGGCCACGGTCGCAGCCCTTCTTGGTGCCGGTGAGCTCAAGCCGCTCGCGAAGCAAGTCGAGCAGGGTTACGCGCGGATCGACCTCCAGTTCGTGGCGGTGTCCGTTGATGGTGAGGGAAAGGGGAAGACTGGTCATGGGCGTCTGGCTCCAGTTTGCTTGACGCGGATGGGGGATGATCTGGTGTCGGGGAAGGATCGGGCAAGGGCGGCGTATACTGAGGCGAGCGTGATCTCCCCCTCGAGGGGGAGATCACGCTCTTCGGTGTCTTCACCAATCTCCAGCCATCGGTGGCGGCTTGCAGGCTCGAAGGACATGACATACTCGATCCCCTGACTATATTGATGGAAGGCGCGCTATTGTTGAGAGGCGCGCTCATGTAAACGGAGGCGCCTCCGCTTATATAAGTAGACCGCGCCCTCCCCGTTTCAAGCGGGTCGGGCCGAGAATTCGTACTGGAGTGAAAAAATTGGCCGCCCAGCCATCCGCCATGCCCACCGAGAAGGCCCCGGAAATGCCCGGCGGAAAGGCTGCGGCCGACAAGCCGCTGCGCGCCGATGCGCGGCGCAACCGCGACAGGCTGGTCGAGGTCGCGGCGTCCGCCTTCGCCGAACAGGGCATCGATACCCCGCTGGAAGAGATCGCCCGGCGCGCGGGCGTCGGCATCGGCACGCTCTATCGGAATTTCCCGACGCGCGAGCATCTGGTTGAAATCGTCTACCGGCGCGAGGTGGAAGCGGTCTGTGCCGCCGCGGGCGAACTCGCCCGCCAGCATCCGGCCGATGTCGCCCTGGAGCAATGGATGCAGCGCTTCGTCGATTACATCGCCACCAAGCGCGGCCTTTCAACCAGCCTGCGCATCCTGATCACCACCAACTCCACACTGTTCTCGGACACGTCCGGCCGCGTGTCGCTGGCGCTGCGCGGTCTGGTCGACGCGGCTGTCGCCGACGGATCGATTCGCGGCGACGTCGACAGTTCCGACGTGCTGCACGCACTGTGGGGCATCTATTCCGCCCCCGACACCAAGGACTGGCGCGACCGCTCCCGCCGGCTGGTCGGGCTGCTGATGGACGGCTTGCGGTTCGGGGCTGCCAAGGGTCCGTGACGCGCGGCCAAGGAAAAGCGGGCATTGCCTCCGCCCCCGCGAAACCGCCCAAAGCCTGCAACGTCCGATCCGCGCCAGCGCCTGTGATCCGCCAGGCATGAATTATTCCGGCCTATGCAACAGGACACCACAAGGCTCGCACAAGCGCCGACAGCGATGGTGGAACCGCACATCGTGCGCGAGGCGGCGTGGAGGCTGAACTGGCCGTAACCACCGCGTGACAGAAGGCTTGAGAGCTTGAAAAACGCGGCAGCCCTGATCGAGACATTTGAAAATCCGAACCTCATAAAGGGCAAGGCACCCATAGTACGAGCCGTCTTTGAAGGGAGGGATATTTCCCCGATATGGGATGAGCTGTTCGGGCGCGTTTCTGCCGATCCCACCGATGCAGCGGCGTTCCTGGATGTGTCGATCCTGCTGCACGCGATCGGTGAAGAAGACAAGGCGGTGCTCAGCCAGAAGGCCGCGCTCGAGATCAGCCGGAAATATCGGATAGTCAACGGACGCGGCACCGGCCCGAACGTCCTTGTCTTCGTCACCGCCGGCGACTTCATGGCCAACACGCCGATCGAATTCCTGCTTGAGGAATCCGACGCCAACATCCTGCTCCATTATGTCGATGCCGACACAGCGGACCTGAACGATGTTCCCGAGCATGACGTCGCGTTCGTGGCCGTCGGTGAGTCAGCGGCCAATCTCCCGGTGCTGGAGACCCTCCACCGTCTGCTGCAGGGTTGGGCCGGCCCCATACTGAACAACGCGCCGCGCCGCATCATGGATCTGTCCAGGGATGGTGTCGCCGAAGCCCTTAAGGGCGAGCCCTCGATACTCGCGCCCGCCGCCGTGCGCGTTTCCCGGGATGCGATCGGGCAACTGGCTGCCGGTGAGATCGAGGTCGCCTCGATCCCTGGGAACGGTTCTTGGCCGGTCATTGTCCGCCCGGTGGGCACCCATGCCGGCAAGGGAATGGAGAAGATCTCCACCCCATTGGAGCTTTCGGCCTACCTGAATTCTCAAGCCGAGGCCGAATTCTTCGTTACGCCCTTCATTGATTACAGCGGGCCGGACGGCAAATTCCGCAAGCAACGCATCGCGTTCATCAATGGTCGGGCCTACGCCAGTCACCTCGCGGTCTCCAAACACTGGATGGTGCACTATCTGAACGCCGGCATGACCGAGCACGAGGACAGGCGTGCCGAAGAGGCGTCATGGATGGCCAGCTTCGACAGCGATTTTTCGGTGCGCCACGCGCGTTCCTTCGATGCGCTGCATCGGCGTCTCGGCCTGGACTATTTCGCCATCGATTGCGCCGAGCTTGCCGACGGCCGCCTGCTCGTGTTCGAGGCCGACGTCGCCATGATCGTCCATTCGATGGATTGGCAGAGCATGTTTCATTACAAGAAGAGCGCCATGCGCAAGCTCTTCGCGGCCTTCGAGGATGCACTGGCACAACGCGTGACGCGAGCAGCTCCGACGCCTGCGGTCAAATGCGCCCATACGGGCAAACCCGCCGTCTATCAGAAGACAGATGACGACTGCCTGGTTTGCGCCCTGGCGATGTTCACGGGCCGAACCTACGAGGAGATCGAGGACCTCGCTGGCAGTTGCGATCCGGCGTATCCGCGGGGCGGGCCGATGAGCCATTCCATCATGCGCAACGTTGCCAACAAATGCGGCGTCGTACTCCTCAGCGGCATTTACATGCTGTGGGCCAGGCCCGCGATCATCGGCGTGGTTTCGCCGACCGTTCCCGACACCGGCCACGCCGTTTTCTGGGATGGCGAGAAGATCATCGATCCGGGTTTCTGCGGGCGCGTCGATCGTTCCTATGTCGACCGATGCGGGCTGGAATTCACGCAGCGGGCGAGCGATCTCGAACCGCTGATCCGTCACGACGTCCAGGTCTCCGCCCTGGCCGGTGCCGTGACGACCAACGAGCCACTCTGACCGCAACCACATCGCCCTGAATACGGAGAAAATCATGCCCGCGATTCAGCGCGCGAACCTGCAGGCCCTCAACACAACCGGTGAACCCGGTCATCTTTCGCATGCGCCGGCCTCCGTTTCATTGCTGCTCGGCACGGGTGGCGACAGGCGCATCTGGCCGGATGCGATAACGCGGCGCAACCGCTATGGAACGCTGGCAATGCCCGCCGACGATGAGATTTCATTCTCGTCGACAACGGCAAGCAACGTTTCCGCCGAAGGTTTCCTGGCAGCGGGCGTCGCGTTGCGGCGCCTCATCGACCTGGAATCGCCCTCGCCTGTCGCCTACGATCAATGGTTCGCCGACATCCGCGAGGGGATTCTTCGCAACCTTGGCTGCGTCGGTGCCGAGGTCGCCCTCGCCGCCTCCGGCACGGATGCGGAACTCATCGCGCTGTGCCTGTTTGCCGGACTTTCGAAGCGCCCCCTGACCAATGTGCTCGTGGCGCCGGACGAAACGGGAAATGGCGTTCCACGGGCGGCCGCCGGATGTCACTATTCGGATCTGACCGCGCTTGGCAGCGTCGTCGAGGCCGGAGCGCCTCTGGAGGGCCTGCCGCCCGGCCGCATCGAAGTGCGCACGATTGCCATCCGCAACGAAACAGGCGAACCCCGGCATCAACATGAAATCGATGCCGACGTTATCGCAGCCGTCGAACTGGAATTGAGGCGGGATCGCGATGTCCTCGTCCATGTGCTCGATACGTCGAAAACCGGCCTGCCGGCCGTGACACGGCAGGCAGCGCGCCATGTTGCCGCCCTTGCCCCCGGACGGGTGCACATCATCGTCGATGCCTGCCAGTTCCGAGGCTCCATTTCCAGCCTGAGGCAGGATCTCGCCGATGGTTTCGTGGTGGCGTTGACCGGATCGAAATTCATCGCCGGCCCGCCTTTTTCGGGCGCGCTTCTCATCCCTTCTTCATTGGCCGAAGCATTTGCCACGAGGGCCCGCATTCCAGCAGGCCTGGCGGAATACACCGCGGCCCAGGACTGGCCGGCCGCCCTTCGCGAACGAACAGCCTTCGCGTTCAAGTCCGAATTGAACCTGGGACTGGGGCTGCGTTGGGTTGCCGCCCTGGCCAATCTCGAGCGCTATGCGCAAATCGCCGAAGCGCGGCAAAGCCTCATCAAGGAGCAGTTTGTCTGTCTGGTACGGTCTCGCATCGACGGCATGAAGGGCGTCTCGCTTCATCCGCATGATGAGGGCGACCACCTCGGCTCGCGTGCAATCGTCCCGTTGACGATCACCAAGGCCTCGGGCTCCTTTGCCTCGTTCGAGGACTCCCAGACCCTTCAGCTGTTGATGCGCACTCTGGCCGAGCGGCCGGTCTGCCATATCGGCCAGCCTGTGCGCCTGGGGTCGCGCGCGGTCCTGCGTGTTGCCGGCTCCGCGACCGATGTGGCCGCTGTCTCGGCGGGCATGGCAGAAGGCCAGTCCCTGCATCAGGCCATGGCGCCGATCGAGGCCAGGCTCGACGTTTTCTTCGACGGATTGTCAGCGGTCGTTCAGCACCTCAGAGGTGCATGATTGTCACTTTCCGCCAATGGGATACCTGCCGCGGCTGGCGATCTCGCCGAGCCCAGCCTAGATCCAGCGGACTGGGATCAGTTTCGCGAGCTCGCCCATGGCTTGCTCGACGATATGATCACCCACATCGAAACGATCCGGCAGCGGCCGGTATGGCAGGCGCCGGCGGAGGAAACCCGCCAGCGGTTTACCCGCCCGCTGCCGAACGGATCGCGCGAACTGGGCGAAGTGCTGGATGACGTGCGCACGCACATCATGCCGTTCGCGACCGGCAACCTGCATCCGCTGTTCATGGGCTGGGTGCATGGCGCGGGCACGCCGGTCGGAATGGTGGCGGAAATCGTCGCCAGCGGCCTGAACATGAACTGTGGCGGCCGCGACCATGCCGGCCTCGTGGTCGAACAGCAGATCGTACGCTGGATGAGCGAGGCCCTCGGCTATCCGGATGGGGCGAGCGGCCTGTTCCTCACAGGCTCCTCGATGGCGAACTTCGTCGCCGTCACCATCGCCAGGACCGAGGCGCTGGGCCAATCCGTCCGAGAGACCGGCCTGCGCGGCGAACGCCAGCTTGTCGCCTATACGTCCGCCCAGGCCCATTCCTGCATCGCCCAGGCGATGCAGTTGTCCGGCATCGGATCGGCGAATCTGCGGCTGGTCGAGGTCGACGACGCCGGAAGGATGCTGCCCGATGCGTTGCGCGCGATGATCGCGGAGGACCGCGCCAAGGGGTTCTGGCCCTTTCTCGTCGTTGGCACCGCGGGCACGGTCAACACCGGGGCCATCGATCCGCTGGCTGATATCGCTGACATCGCATCTCGGGAAAATCTCTGGTTCCATGTCGATGGCGCGATCGGTGCGCTTGCCATGTTGTCCGATTCCCTGCGCGATCTCTTCAAGGGCATTGAACGGTCGGCGTCGGTCGCCCTCGACTTTCACAAATGGGGCCAGGTTCCCTACGACGCCGGATTCCTGCTGGTGCGGGACGGCGATGCCCAGAAGCGTACATTCGCGCAGCCCGCCGCCTATCTGCAACGCGCCGATCGCGGGCTTGCCGCCGGCGAGACCTGGCCTTGCGACCTGGGTCCGGACCTGTCGAGAGGCTTCCGGGCGTTGAAGACATGGATGACGATCGAGGCGCTTGGAGCCGATCGCATCGGACAGTCGATCGCACACAGCTGCATGCTCGCGCATCATCTCGCCAAGCGCCTGGAGCGCCACCCGGCATTTGAACTGAAGGCGCCGGTCGCGCTCAACATCGTCTGCTTCGGCATTCGTGGGAGCGACGCCGAGTTTGTCCGCACCCTTGTGCTGGACCTGCAGGAATCCGGTCTGGCCGCGCCTTCATGGACCACAATCAACGGCGAATTGGTGGTGCGCTGCGCGATCGTCAACCACCGCACGACCACGGCCGATATCGACGGCTTCATGGATATTCTCACCAGCACCCTCGCCGATCGCGGCGTCTGGAGCTAGCCTCCGAAAACGGACGGCCTGCCCTCGCATGGCGATCGACCGGAGACCGGGCGATGGTCTGCTACGAAAGCAGCAGTTCTCGTGATGGCGTGTCGATGTTACGAATTCATTCGGGCGGTCCGTGGTTGCGAACGCAGGCGGTAAACATACTATCTTTCCAGGGAAATCGGGGGCGTTCTTGAAGCAGTGACTGGCTGACGCGGGGTTCACCGACGGATGGCCGCAAGGGAGGAAATCCAGTGAAAGCGACGTACCTCGTTTCGGCCGCGTTTTTCGCGGCGACCGCGGCCTCGGCATCGGCGGCGGGAATTTCCGATGGCAAGGTGAAGATCGGCATCCTCAACGACCAGTCGGGCGTCTATGCCGATTTCGGCGGCAAATGGTCGGTCGCGGCGGCCAAGATGGCGGCCGAGGATTTCGGCGGCAAGGTGCTGGGCGCGCCGATCGAGATCGTCGACGCCGATCATCAGAACAAGCCGGACATCGCCTCCAACATCGCCCGCCAGTGGTATGACACCGAGCAGGTCGACGCCATCATGGAGCTGACGACATCCTCGGTGGCGCTGGCCGTCCAGGGCATTTCCAAGGAAAAGAAGAAGATCGACATCGTCACCGGCGCCGCCGCGACCGATCTGACCGGCAAGCAATGCTCGCCCTATGGCTTCCACTGGGCCTATGACACGCATTCGCAAGCGGTCGGCACCGGCGGCGAACTCGTGAAGCAGGGCGGCGACAGCTGGTACTTCATCACCGTGGACTACGCCTTCGGCTATTCGTTGAAGGAGCAGACCGCCAAGCTCGTCGAAGCCGCCGGCGGCAAGGTGCTGGGCGAGGTGCGCTATCCCCTGGGTTCCACCGACTATTCCTCCTTCCTGCTGCAGGCGCAGTCGTCCGGCGCCAAGGTCGTCGGCCTCGCCAACGCCGGCCTCGACACCTCCAACGCCATCAAGCAGGCAGCCGAGTTCGGCATCGTCGCCGGCGGCCAGCGGCTTGCGGCCCTGCTGTTCACGCTTGCCGAGGTGCATGGCCTGGGCCTGCAGGCGGCGCAGGGCGTGGTCCTGACCGAAGGCTACTACTGGGACCGCGACGACAAGAGCCGCGAATTCGCCGATCGCTTCTTCAAGCGCACCGGCCGCATGCCCAACATGATCCAGGCCGGCACCTACTCGGCCGTGACGCAGTATCTGAAGGCGGTCGAGAAGGCCGGCACCGACGAGACCGAGGCGGTCGCCAAGCAACTGCATGAGATGCCCGTCAACGATGTCTTCACGGCGAACGGCAAGGTCCAGGCCGACGGCTCCATGGTGCACGACATGTATCTCTATCAGGTCAAGAAGCCCGAAGAGAGCAAGCGGGACTGGGACTACTATACCTATCTGGCGACCATTCCGGGCGACAAGGCCTTCATGAAGGCCGAGGACAGCGGCTGCCCGCTCGTTACCAAGTGACGGCAGCGGCCGCCGTGGCCGTGATGCCCGCAAGCGCGGAACCACGGGTGGTGCTCTCCGCCCGTGGACTCAAGCGCGACTTCGGCGGCTTCATCGCGGTCAACAATGTCGACCTCGATGTCCACCACGGCAGGATCCAGGCGCTGATCGGCCCCAATGGCGCGGGCAAGACCACTGTCTTCAACCTGCTCACCAAGTTCCTGCAGCCATCGAGCGGCAGGATCGAACTGCTCGGACGCGACATCACCCGCAGCCCGCCCGCCAAGGTGGCGCGCATGGGGCTGGTGCGATCGTTCCAGATATCGGCTGTGTTCCCGCATCTCAGCGTGCTCGACAATGTGCGCGTCGCGCTGCAGCGTCCCAGCGGCCTCGGCGTCCAGTTCTGGCGTTCGCTGTCGGCGCTCGACAGGCTGACGCCGCGCGCCGAGGAGTTGCTGCGGTCGGTCGGCCTCGACGATGCCAGGAACCGCTCGGCCGGCGACCTTTCCTATGGCCGTAAGCGCGTGCTCGAGATCGCCACGACGCTGGCGCTCGATCCCAAGGTGCTGCTGCTCGACGAGCCTATGGCCGGCATGGGCCACGAGGATGTCGGCATGGTTTCCGACCTCATCCGTTCCGTCGCCAGGGATCGCGCCGTGCTGATGGTCGAGCACAATCTGACGGTCGTGGCCGATCTCTGCGACTGGATCACGGTCCTGCAGCGCGGCGAGATCCTCGCCGCCGGCGACTACCAGACGGTCAGTTCAGACGAGCGCGTCAAGGTGGCCTATATGGGGACCGATCATGGCTGAGGCCCCTCTCCTCACTGTGCGCGATCTCAACGCCTGGTATGGCGAAGGCCATGCGCTGCATGGCGTCAACCTCGATGTCTTCGAGGGCGAGACGGTCACGCTCATCGGCCGCAACGGCGTCGGCAAGACCACCACACTGCGCGCCATCATGGGGCTGATCCGCAAGCGCACCGGGACGATCAGCTTCGCCGGAAAGGATCTGATGCGGCTGCCGCTGCACAAGACCGCCCATGCCGGCATCGGCTTCGTGCCGGAGGAGCGCGGCATCTTCGCCACGCTGACCGTCGACGAGAACCTGATCCTGCCGCCGGTCGTCGCCAAGGGCGGCATGAGCGTCGCGGAGATATTCGACCTGTTCCCCAACCTGAAAGAGCGCCGCAACAGCCCGGGCACGAAACTGTCCGGCGGCGAACAGCAGATGCTGGCGATCGCCCGCATGCTGCGCACCGGGGTCAAGCTTTTGCTGCTCGACGAGCCGACCGAGGGCCTGGCGCCCGTCATCGTCCAGCGCATCGGCGACCTGCTGGCAACCCTGAAGAAACGCGGCATGACGATCCTGCTCGTCGAGCAGAATTTCCGCTTCGCCAGCCGCGTCGCTGATCGCTTCTACCTGATGGAACACGGCAAGGTGGTGGGCGAATTCCCGGTCGGCGAATTGTCGTCGCATATGACGCAACTGCACGAGGTGCTGGGGGTATGACCCGGAGATTAGCTCGGAAGCCACAGGTGAGAGGTAAACCTTCGGGACGCCGCCGGTCGGCAGCGGATTGCATCCTGGTTGTTGCCTGCCGGGTGTCGGCGCTGCCCCTCATCGCCCTGCCGGGCACTTCTCCCCGTATGGTGACGGGGAGAAGGGGCTGGCGGCAGCGCTGGCTTCCTTCCAGCAACGCTGATGGTTGGCGAAATCGACGGGGACAGCGCCCCTCACCCCGTCACTATACGGGGAGAGGATGCCGGCAGGCAGGTGAGGGGCAGCGCCAACGCTGGCAATTGGCAGGGCCGACTTCAACTCCGGCAGCGACGCCATGACGATGATCTTCGGAATCCCCGTCCAGGCACTTCTCGGCCAGTTGCTGGTCGGCCTCATCAACGGCTCGTTCTACGCCATGCTGAGCCTGGGGCTCGCCATCATATTCGGCCTGCTGCGCATCATCAATTTCGCCCATGGCGCGCAATACATGCTCGGCGCCTTCGTCGGCTACCTGCTGCTCGTTCACCTCGGCATCGGCTACTGGCCGGCCCTGATCCTCGTGCCGCTGGTCGTCGGGCTCTTCGGCATGGTGGTCGAACGGCTGGCGCTGTCCAGGCTCTACGACCTCGATCCGCTCTATGGCCTGCTCTTCACCTTTGGCCTCGCCTTGGTCATCGAGGGCGTCTTTCGTTACTTTTACGGCGTCTCGGGCAATCCCTATTCCGTGCCGCCGCTGCTGGCCGGCGGCACCAATCTCGGCTTCATGTTCCTGCCCAATTATCGCGGCTGGGTGGTGGTGGCGTCGCTCATCGTCTGCTTCGGAACCTGGGCGCTGGTCGAGAAGACGCGGCTTGGCTCTTATCTGCGCGCGGCGACGGAAAATCCCCGCCTGGTGCAAGCATTCGGTGTCAACGTGCCGCTGCTGCTCACCCTGACCTATGGGCTGGGTTCGGCGCTCGCCGGGCTGGCCGGCATCCTGGCCGCGCCCGTCTACCAGGTCAGCCCGCTGATGGGATCGGACCTCATCATCGTCGTCTTCGCCGTGGTCGTCGTCGGCGGCATGGGGTCGATCCTCGGCGCGATCGTCACCGGCTATATGCTGGGCCTCGCAGAAGGGCTGACCAAGGTGTTCTATCCGGAGGCCTCCAACCTGGTGATCTTCGTCATCATGGCGATCGTGCTTCTGGTAAGGCCGGCCGGCCTGTTTGGAAGGGATGCCTGACATGACGACAGTCACGCCCCACGATGCCGCCACCAAAACCGCCGCACGGCTCGAATGGGCGCTGGTGGCGCTGGGCATACTGGCGCTGCTGGCGGCGCCTTTCTTCGTCTACCCGATCTTCCTGATGAAGATGCTGTGCTTCGCGCTGTTCGCCTGCGCCTTCAACCTCTTGCTTGGCTATACCGGCCTGCTCTCCTTCGGCCATGCCACCTTCTTTGGCGGCGCCGCCTATTTCTGCGCCCATTCGATAAAAGTGTGGGGCTGGCCGCCGGAAGCCGGCATCCTGCTCGGCGTGGTGGGCGCCGCAACGCTCGGCCTCGTCATGGGCTTCTTCGCCATTCGCCGGCAGGGCATCTATTTCGCCATGATCACGCTGGCGCTGGCGCAGATGTTCTATTTTTTCTGCGTCCAGGCGCCCTTCACCGAAGGCGAGGACGGCATCCAGGGCGTACCGCGCGGCCACCTCTTCGGCGTCATCGACCTCAATGATCCCCTGAACATCTATTATGTTGTGCTGGCGATCGTCCTTATCGGCGTCTTCGCCATCTGGCGCATCGTCAACTCGCCCTTCGGCATGATCCTGCGCTCGATCCGCGAGAACGAGAACCGCGCGATATCGCTCGGCTATTCCGTCGCCAACTACAAGCTGGCCGCCTTCGTCATGTCGGCCGCACTAGCCGGCCTCGCCGGCGCGCTCAAGGCCATCGTCTTCCAGTTCGCGACGCTCACCGACGTTACCTGGCAGATGTCGGGAGAGGTCATCCTGATGACCCTGCTCGGCGGCATCGGCACCATGGTCGGTCCCATCATCGGCGCCGGCCTCGTGGTCGGCCTGGAAAACACGCTGGCGACCTCCGGCTTCCCGGTGACCATCGCCACCGGACTGATCTTCATGATCTGCGTGCTCGTCTTCCGGCGCGGCATCGTCGGGGAAGTATACGCACGGGTTTTCGGCTCGAAGGATGGCGCTTAGCCGAGATCGCCCAGGAAGTCGGCTAAGGATTGTCATGCGAGCAATGGGACAGTCGCAATTCTCTCGGTGCGCTCAGTTGATGGCAGGCTGTCCCCTCAACCAACCCCATAGACAAGGCTCACGCGCCCATTCGCCCGCGCTGGTCAGCGTTGCCGCCTCCACATGGGTGTAGCTACCGGAGCGCTGATCATGGGGTCCCCGACAGTGGGGTGCCCTTGCCGCTCGCAATCAGGCTGCGCAAACTGCCGTTGATGAAGGTGCTCCATCCGTCCGAGCAGGCATCATAGCACTCATAGTCGGGAACAAGACCCTGATGCGTGAAGCGGATCTCGGTCCCTCCGCTCTTTCTGGAGATATCGAAGATGATGTCCGTGCCGATCCACTCGGTCTTGTCGTCGATGAAGCTGAAATAGTTGTCGAGGACGTGCCAGGCGACCCTCTTGCCAGGCACGTGCTCTGTCACTTTGATCCGGCAGCGATGGCTATCCCTGTAGTGATAATCGAACGCCTCGCCTGCCCTGTCGGTTTTGCCTTCGATATCCTGCGACCACCATCCGCGAACATTGTTGATGGCGGCGAAAACTGTTTCCGGAGTCTGGTCCACCGTGAAGGTGGTGGTGAAGCTGTTGTTGGACATGATCATCTCCTGTTTTGGGGTGTGCCCGTCGCTGTCAGTGGGCTGCAGCGGTGGTCGATCGTCTAAAAGTCTGCGGGATTGACGGGCGGCTATTGCTGCCCCAGCCGGGCCTGTCGGCCGGAAATCACCCTCAGCCAGGGCGCTAGGTGGAAGGCGCTCATCAAGAGATACATCGCCGGCATTCCGGTCAGGGGCAGGCCGGCGAGCGGCGAGATCTCCGGCATGCACATCATGGAAGTACTGCCGCCGAGAACACAGGTGAGCAGCGCCATCAGGGCGAAGGTCGGCGCGGCGGCGAGGCACAGCCAATCGGCGATGCCAAGGGTGGCCGTCTTGGTGTTTTCGGGGATTACCCCGCCGGCGCCTGCGTGGATATCAGCCATGATCTTTCTTCCTTGATGGTTACCGGGCGGGACCTGGGTTCCTCGCCCCCGCCGAAGGTTGGGGAGAGATGGCGCGGCGAGGTCGAGACAGAGAGGGGACTGCGCCCTACGAAGCCCCCTCTCCGTCCGCTTCGCGGACACCTCTTCCCCACTTCGTGGGGGCGAGGAACCCAAGCTGGACTAGGCGTGGCTCCCGCCAATCCTTACTGGCCGCTCTTCTCCCTGAACGCGGCCTCTCCCGCATCCGACACCTCGACCCATCTCTTGTCCGCCGCGGCACCTTCATCGTAATTGTCGTGCCAGTTCCACCACTTGTAGGTCTGGGTCTGCGGATAGCCTTCGGGCGAATCCTCCCAGACCTCCTGGCGGCCGAGTGGAGTTACGTCGAGATAGCTCCAGACGGTGCCCATGACCTCGTCGCCACGGTTGTTGATGAAATAGGTGCGGAACACCCGGTCGCCGTCGCGGAAGAACACGTTGTGGCCGTGCCATTCGTCGACGCCGAAGTCTTTGTCGAAGCTGTCGGTGATGGTGTACCAGGGCATCTCCCAGCCCATCCGCTTCTTCAGCCTGACAATGTCGGCCTGCGGCGCGCGCGAAGCGTAGGCCAGCGTGGTGTCGCGGGCGTTGAGATGGGCGAGATGGCCGACCTGGTCGGCGCCCAGCGAGCAGCCACGGCAGGCATGATCAGGCCAGCCGTAGACGCCCGGCTCGAAGAAGGCGCGGTAGACGATCAGCTGGCGGCGGCCTTCGAACAGGTCGATAAGGCTCGTCTTGCCGTTCGGGCCGTCGAACACATAGGCCTTGTCCACTTCCATCCACGGCATCCGCCGGCGCTCGGCGGCCAGCGCGTCCCTGGCGCGCAGCGTGGCCTTCTCCTTCACCAGCAGCTCTTGCTGCGCTGCCTCCCACGCCTGCCGGGAAACGATCGGTGGTGTCTTCATGGCTACATGCTTGTTCATCGGTCTTCTCCTTGGTCAATCTGCCGTCGCGCCGTTGCGACGCGTTGCTGCTTGCTGATCGCGAGCCAGGCTAGTGTCGCCAGGCCGCGAGGAGGGAGTTACAAGTGTGGCGTGATTTGAATCCTCCGGTCCGCCGCAGCAGGGATGATGGGCGCGCCCGGAAGTGGCGGTTGCCGCCTCGTGGGTCAGGTCGTCGCAATTGTGCATGATCAGTGTTCTCCCTTGGCGTGCCGCGCGTTGCCGATACAGTTGGCCAATGCGGCTTGCCGGTTGACGGTACGGACGTAAGCTAGGGCCGCGACGCACCGGGGTGGGAGTTACAAGTGTGACGGGATTTGAATGGACTCGCTGATCACGGCGGCGGCGCTGGCACTGGCCGCGGGTGATCCGCTCGGCGCGCTCGACCGCGTGGCGCTGCGCGAGGACGCGCCGGCGTTGGCGTTGCGCGGCATTGCCATGGCGCAGCTTGGCGAGTTCGACCGTGCCAAGGCGTTGCTGCGGCGGGCCGCCCGCGCCTTCGGCCCCAAGGAAGCGGTGGCGCGCGCCCGATGCGTGGTCGCCGAGGCCGAGATCGCGCTGGTCTCGCGTGACCTCGGCTGGCCGGCCAAGACGCTCGACTCGGCGCGCGCAACGCTGGAAAAGCATGGCGACCGGCTGAACGCCGCCCATGCGGGTCACCTCAAGGTGCGGCGCCTGCTGCTGATCGGCCGCCTCGACGAGGCCGAGCAGGTGCTGGCGGAACTCGATCCGGCGCCGCTGCCGCCAGCGGCGCGGGCCGCGCACGAGCTGGCTGTCGCCGGCATCGCGATGCGGCGCCTCAAGACCAGAACCGCGCGCACGGCGCTGGAATGGGCGCGCCACGCCGCCCGCCAGGCCGGCATTCCCGGCCTCATGGCTGAAGTCGACACCGCCCTCCTGGCGTTGGACACGCCGGCGGCGCGGCTGATCGCACAGGGCGAGGAACGCCCGCTGCTGCTGGCCGAGGTCGAGGCGCTGCAGGCCTCGCCGGCGCTGGTGGTCGACACATTTCGTTATGCCGTGCGCAGGCAGGAAGCGACGGTCTCGCTGGCAACGCGCCCGGTGCTGTTTGCCCTGGTGCGCGCACTCGCCGAGGCGTGGCCGGGGGATGTGTCGAGGGCGACGCTGATCGCACAAGCCTTCGGCGGCAAGCATGCCGATGAATCGCACCGCGCGCGGCTGCGCGTCGAGATCGGCCGGCTGCGCGCCGAGTTGCGGACGCTGGCCGACATCAATGCCACCAGCCGGGGCTTTGCGCTGGCGCCCCATCAGCCCGGCGCGGTGGCGGTGCTGGCGCGGCCGATCGAGGTGCGGCACGCTTCGGTGCTGGCTTTGCTGGCCGATGGCGAAGCCTGGGCGAGTTCGGCGCTGGCACTGGCGCTCGGCGCTGGCCAGCGCAGCGTGCAGCGCGCGCTGGAACAGCTTGTGGAGTCCGGCAAGGTGCAGTCTTTCGGGCACGGGCGGGCGCGCCGCTGGATGACGCCGCCGGTGGCTGGATTCACGACGACCTTGTTACTCCCCGCACCGCTGCCAAATGGCTAAAGCATGATCCCGAACCGAAGGTCAGCGAAGCAAAAGTGGGAACCGGTTTTCGGAGAAGATCATGCTCCTCCAAAGAGAGAGCAGGGATCGGGTATGATGGAAATCCTGGCGAGGTAGAGACATGAAACATTCAGCGGCCGAAATCCTGCGCGAGTACCCCTTTCCGGAGGCGGAGACTGTCGCCGGTGTGAGCTTCGACGGAAAAAACGTCTGGTTCGCCGCGGGCGACAGGCTGAACGCCTTCGACCCTGAGACCGGAAAGACGCTGCGCTCGATCGATGTCGCCGCCCATGCCGGCACGGCTTATGACGGCCGGCATTTCTACCAGATCGCAGGGGATCTGATCCAGAAGATCGACCCCGACACCGGCAAGGTGCTGTCCACCATCCCCTCTCCCGGCGGCGGCCGCGATTCCGGCATGACCTGGGCTGAAGGCAAGCTGTGGGTCGGGCAATACAGGGAGCGCAAGATCCATCAGATCGATCCCGAGACCGGGGCGATCCTGCGCACCATCGAATCCAACCGCTTCGTCACCGGCGTGACATGGGTCGACGGCGAACTGTGGCACGCTACCTGGGAGAGCGAGCAGAGCGACCTGCGCCGTGTCGACCCGCAGACGGGAAAGGTCCTGGAGACGCTGGACATGCCGGCTGGCATGGGCATTTCCGGGCTGGAATCCGATGGCGGCGACCGCCTCTTCTGCGGCAGCGGCAATGCCCGCGTCATCCGCGCGGTGCGGCGGCCGAGATGAGGCCGATGCTGAGGCCGGTCGAAATTGCAGAAGCTAACGCTGCCCCTCATCGCCCTACCGGGCACTTCTCCCCGTATAGTGACGGGGAGAAGGACGCTTTCGCCGATGATTTCGCCAACCACCAACATTGCAGAGCATAGAGCCAAGGTCGCGGCCAGCCCCTTCTCCCCGTCCCTATACGGGGAGAAGATGCCGGCAGGCAGATGAGGGGCAGCGCGGCAGCTGCAAGATCAACCCTCTTTCGCCCATCGGCAATTTGTCCGCCGCGACTGGCCGTCACCCGATGTCGTGCCTAGATAGGCTGTGCGCCGGACCATGCGTCCGGCCCTCCCGCCTCAGAAGGACACGACCATGCCCCAGCAACTGAAATTGAACGACGGCGCCACCATTCCCCAGATCGGCCTTGGCGTGTGGCAGGTCGATCCCGAGGTGACGGCCAAGGTCGTGGGCTGGGGCATCGACGCCGGCTACCGGCTGATCGACACCGCCGAAGGCTACAACAACGAGGAAGGCGTCGGCGAAGCGATCCGCGCTGCCGGCGTGTCGCGCGGCGAGCTGTTCATCACCTCGAAATTGCGCAACGGCGCCCACAAGCGCGACGCCGCGCTGAAGGCTTTCGACGACACGATGGACAAGCTCGGCATCGACCAGATCGACCTGTTCCTGATCCACTGGCCGGTGCCCAGCCAGGACAGATATGTCGAGGCGTGGAGGACGCTGATCGAACTCAAGAAGGACGGCCGCATCAAGTCGATCGGCGTTTCCAACTTCAACCGCGACCATCTGGAGCGCATCATCGACGAGACCGGCGAGACCCCCGTCGTCAACCAGATCGAGCTGCATCCACGCCTCCAGCAGCGCGACCTCCGGGATTTTCATGCCAGGCATGACATCCACACCGAAAGCTGGAGCCCGCTGGGTTCAGGCCGCCTGCTCTCCGATCCGACCATCGAAGCCATCGCGAAGAAATACGGCAAGTCCGTCGCGCAGGCGATCATCCGCTGGCACCTTCAGGAAGGGCTGATCGTCATTCCGAAGTCCGTCCACCAGAACCGCATCGCCGCCAATTTCGATGTCTCCGATTTCGAGCTGACGGCGGCCGACATGTCGACCATCCGCGGCATGGATTCGCGCGACGGCCGCACCGGCCCGGATCCGGCCACGGCTGCGTTTCTGTTTTGAACAGTCCGCGCCTTGGTACAGTCGGTAGGCAATAAGAGCGCTGCCGGCGACGCTGCCGATCTCCCCCCAAGTGGGGGAGATGTCCGGCAGGACAGAGGGGGGCGCTGTCCCGCCGACACATCAGTCCGTGCCGGCCAAACCTGCCACGATGACAATATGTTGGCAGACATTCCCGATGTCATGGACAACATCGTCGTTCCAGAACCGCAGCACGGTCCATCCATCCTGTTCCAGACGCTTCGTCCTGAGCGCGTCGGCCACAGCAAGATCCTCATCGCCATGCTGCGACCCGTCGACTTCAACGACGAGCTTCTTCTCCGGGCAGGCAAAATCGACAATGTAGCCAGCGATCGGAAACTGCTTTCGAAATCCCAGCCCCATCAGCCTGTGCGCGCGAAGCTCGTTCCAGAGTTTCAGTTCGGCGTCGGTCATCACCTTGCGCATCGATCGTGCGTTTGCGCGGTTCTGTGGGGGCAATGGGGTATGGGGCATGGTTGCTTCGAATTGTGATTGGAGCTGGCGCTCTACGGCGCCCCCCTCTGTCCTGCCGGACATCTCCCCCACTTGGGGGGAGATTGGCAGCTTTGCCGATTTCGCCTATCTTCGCCAGTAAGCTCAGCGCACTTGTATCCGGGGATCGTCAAGTTGCTGGACATGCTTGCCCTCCCGGAGAGAGGGCAGCGCCCCTGCCCGAGCAAGGCAAATCGGCAGCGCCCCGGCGGGGCGCCTATTTTTTCGGGGCGCCCTATCTTTTCGATTCGACCAGGATCACAAGCGATTCCGGCACCACGCCGTCATGCCCCATCGCATCGGCGGCTTTCTTGCTGGTCATGGCCGCCGCCAGGGCATCCATGTCCGGAACGTCCATCATCACGGCCACCCGGGTCGGGTTCTGCGGATCGACGAATGTCCGGATGTTGGTAATTCCGAGGGGCCCAAACAGCTCCGCGCGCTTGGGTGAATTAAGCCAGTGCTTGGCGTCTTTTGCGATGTTGTGATGGCCGATGACTGTTGGCATAGCGTCCTCCCAAAGGTGGCGCCGACGGTCGAATTCCTCGGCCTGATGGCGCGATCAACCTGCGCAGCCAGTGAGCGCTGTTTCCGTTGGAGTGTCAATTAGTGATTACTCATGCCTCCCCGACGTGGGCCGCCGACGACGCAGTGGCGCCGCTCACCTCCGGGGCGTGAAATCCCCTAGCTAAATCCCCGACCCATCCAGTTGCTGGGCGTCCTCGCCCTCCCAGGGCGCCGGCAGTGAACCCCTGCTGATGTTGGCCGACGGCAGCGGCATCCAGCACTTCAGCTCCGGGTCCGCGTATTCGATCACCCGTCCGGGCGACGAGTCGGAAGCGCGCCATCCCTCGCTGGCGAACTGGTCGGCGCGCGACCAGTAGGCTAGGTCGACTTCGGCCGGGCCCTGCTCGGACGGCCGGACCGTAACCAGGATCCGGCTGCCATCCCTTGGCGCCGTCGACATGTGGCGCCAGCGTTCGGGCTCGTCCATCGCATTTCCTCCTGCACTCGGTCTCGGCCATTCCCGGATGATACTCGCTTCGCACCCGGGAACGGTCAACCCGAACTTTGCTCGGGATGGCAATATCCAGCCAAATCGCCCCTGCCCTTTTATGCCGGCTGCAGTTCCCGGCGCGGCAGCGGCGGGAAGGCGATGGCGATGCCCGCCGCGCCCAGCCCGATGATGGCCGAGCCGATGAACAGCCAGGAATAGCTGGCATAGGCATCGAACACCATGCCGCCGGCGAGCGGCCCGAAAGCCATGCCGAGGCTGGACAGCATGGTCGCCGCACCGAACACCGAACCGAGGATGCGCTGCCCGAAATACTCGCGCGCCAGCACCGCGTAGAGCGGCATCACGCCGCCATAGGTGGCGCCGAAGATGACGGCCAGCATGTAGAAATGCTCGAGCTGGCTGACCGCCAGATAGGCGGCGATCACCACGGCCTGTATGGCTAGCCCGGCGATCAGCACCGGCTTCACGCCAAGCCGGTCGGCGAGCACACCGTAGAGCAGCCGGCCGCCAAGGCCCGCCAGCCCCTCCACGCTGTAGATCGACACCGCCGCCATCGGCGCCACACCGCACAGCATGGCATAGCTGACCATGTGGAAGATCGGCCCCGAATGCGCCGCGCAGCAGGCAAAGAAGGTGAGGCCGAGCACGATGAACTGCGGCGAGCGCAGCGCCTGTCCCACCGACATGCCCGATCCCTCCGCGACTGGCTCCGGGCCCGTGGCGTTCATGACAGGCTTCGGCGGCTGGCGCACCAGAAACACCACGGGTATCAGCAGCACCCAGGCCATCACGCCGATGTCGAACATGGCGGTGCGCCAGTCATAGGCCGAGATCAGCCAGCGCGCGAAAGGCGAGATGGTCATCGGCGCCACGCCCATGCCGGCGGAAACCAGCGACACGGCAAGGCCGCGGTTGGTGTCGAACCAGCCGGTGGTCAGCGCAATCATCGGCGCGAAGAAGGAGCTGGCGGCAAGACCGACCAGCACGCCATAGGTGAGCTGGAACGACAGCAGCGAGCCGGCCCGGCTGGCCAGCACCAGCGCCAGCCCGAGCATGACCGCGCCGATCATGACGACGGGGCGCGCGCCAAAGCGGTCGTAAATGGCGCCCCAGACGAAGCCGCCGACGCCCATCACCAGGAAATTCAGCGTCATGGCGCTCGAAATGCCGGCGCGCGACCAGTTGGTGTCGAGTGCCATCGGTTCGAGGAAGATCGCCAACGAAAACATCGCGCCCAGCGCGACACAGGTCATCACGGCGCCGGCGGCGACGATGACCCAACGATAGGAAAGGCTCATGCTTTTCTCCCGAATTGGTGTCCGCACGGCGCGATTTCCTTAAGCCTGCCACGCCGCTTGCGTCCGCAGGACGCTCAAGCCAGTCCCACTCCGACAATCCGGTTGCATTTTTTATCCAGTCGCCGCGACGGCGGTGCGAACCGCCTTGCCCGCATACATCATGGCGGCGGCGCAGGATCGAGCAACCGTCGCAGCAGATCCGTGCACGAAAGCAGATCTTCATCCCTCCAGGATGCGACCCGTTGCCGGAACGTGGCGCCTTTTGCCTGCATTGCGGCATCCATCCGCCGGCGGCCATCGACGCTGAGTGACAGGACGATGCTGCGGCGGTCGGCGGGATCGCTGACCGACTCGACCAGCCCCAGCCGCGCAAGCTCGCGGATCAGGCGGCTTGCCGCGCTACGATCCATGCCAACGGCCTGCGCCACCGCACTCGGCTTGGCGGGGCCGAACGCGTTGAGCCATAGCGCGATGTGGAAGGCGGCCGGCTGCAGTTCGGCGTGAAAGGCCATGGCTGCCTGCGCCACCAGGGCCCGCGATTGGCTGACCAGCGCGTTCAGCGTGTCGCCCAGCGCGCGGACACGGTCTTCCCGATCGCTCGGCGGCGTCGTGTTTGCATCCAGAACCATCATCCTCCTCATCCGTAGCTTTCGGCTTCTACTCTTCGTGCCAGATTGATTGACAAAAATCCATCATCTATATAGTGGATATTTATCTATCAATTAGGGATCATGCATGTCGCAATCAACTCCCACCATCGTCATTACAGGCGCAACCAGCGGCATCGCGCAACGCGCGGCGATCGCGCTTGCCCGGCAGGGCGCGCATCTCGTGCTTACCGCGCGCAGCCAGGCCAAGGCCGACGCGACGCTGACGTTGATCGAGGCCGCGGCGCCCGGCACGCGGGTCGACATCCACCATGGCGATTTCGCGGACCTCGCCTCGGTCGCGGCTCTTGGACGCGAGATCGCCGCGCGCCACGCCCGGATCGATGTCCTGATCAACAATGCCGGGCTTCATGCCTTCACGCCACGCATCACTGTGGACAATTATTCCGAAATGGTAGGGGTTAACTATCTGGCACCTTGGCTGCTGACGAACATCCTGCGCGAGACATTGGCCAGATCGGCGCCGTCGCGGGTTATCACGGTGGCGTCGGAAGCGTCGCGGCAAGGCGCGGGGTTCGATCCCGTCGCCGCACTCGTCGACATCAGTCCATTCACCGCCGGGGGCTCGTCTGTCGTCTACGGCCGGACCAAGCTGATGGACATCATGTTCTCGCAGGAGCTTGCCCATCAACTGGCTGGCACCGGGGTGGTGGCCAACTGCCTCTGCCCCGGTTTCAACGTGACCGGCCTCGGGCGCGAATTGTGGTTTGCCGCGCCGCTCGAACGGCTGCTGACCTGGTCGGGGATCGGCGATCCCGAGCGCGGCGCGGGCATCATCGTGCGCCTGGCCAGCGATCCCGCCTTTGCCAAGGTCACCGGCTGCTACTTTTCCGTCAAGGACGCGCAGCCGCTTGTCCCCGTCGCGCCGGGCGCCGACGGGCAAGCTCAGCAGACGCTCTGGCAGGCAACAGCGGAGCGGCTTGCCGCGTTCTGCCGGGAGCCGCTGGACGCCCCTTCCTGATCCAATCGAAAACGACGGGTCATCGCGACGTCAAGCGGCGGGCGCGTAGCGGTTCACCACCATGCCGCAAGCATAGGCCTTCGAGCCGAGCAGGCGCAGCCGCGAGAAACCGCCCGCATCGAATATGCGGACGCCGTCGCCCAGCACCGCCGGATTGATGAACAGCTGGAACTCGTCGACCAGCCCGGCGTCGATGAGCGCCGATGCAAAGCCCGCCCCGCCGAAGACGGCGATATCCCCCTGCCCGGCAGCCTTGAGTGCATTGACCTCATCAGGCAGTTTTCCGCTGACCATAGTCGTGCGCTCCCAGCGCGATGCCTTGAGCCTGTCTGTCGGCACCACCTTGCGGACATCGACGATGCGTTGCGCAAAGGCATAGAAGCCGTCCTCGGGAAATTTCTTCGCCGCCTTGCCCCAATGGGTCAGGTATCCCTCCTCCGCCATCTTGCGGCTGAGCAGGATGATGTCGATGCCGGCGAAGACGGCATTGAAGTCCTGCTTCAACGCATCGTCCCAAGGGCAATCGCCGCCCCAGTTCCAGAGCTGCCAGTTGTGATCGGCATGGGCGCCGACAAAGCCGTCGACGGACATCTGCATCTGCAGGATGAGCTTTCTCATTGTATCACCTTTCCTGAACGAACATGGCGAGTATTGGTTTACAATTGAAACCATTGATCTCCAGTCCAAATGATGTCAATAGTAAAGCGATTTAAAAATGGAACCACCAAGATGTCGACTACGCAAAGGTCCGGCTGCCCTATCAACCTGTCGCTTGAACTGCTCGGCGACCGCTGGACGCTGCTGATCATCCGTGACCTGGTTTTCGCCGGAAAGAGGCATTTTCGGGAGTTCCTGCAATCGGCCGAAGGCATCTCCTCGCGCACATTGGCCGAGCGGCTGCAGACCCTGCAGAACGAAGGCATTATCACCCGAAGCGGCGATCCCAGCCACAAGCTCAAGGCCATCTACCGGCTGACGGATGCCGGAATTGACCTTGTGCCGGTGCTGGCAACCTTGGGCGCCTGGGGCGCCAGGCACCGCAAGGCAGATGCTGATCTGGCTGATATCGCGGAGGACTTGATGGCAGGTGGCGAGGCGGCGCTGGAACAGGTGAAGGCGGCATTGCGGGCGGAGCATATTGTTTAGGCGGATCGCCGTCTTCCCTTCTCCCCTTGTGGGAGAAGGTGGATCGGCGCGCAGCGCCGAGACGGTTGAGGGGTGCTGGATCGAGCGCGGTGGTGCCAAGCTGTAACACCCCTCATCCGACCTCGCTTCGCGAGGCCACCTTCTCCCACAAGGGGAGAAGGTGGAGCTTGACAATCATCCGTCTATGTTCTCTATTTGTTCCTGTCTATCAGCAACTGCGGATATACGGTCGGGATGGAAACGACAGCCACCGTCCTGCATGCCGATCTCGATGCCTTCTATGCCTCGGTCGAGCAGTTGCTTGATCCATCGCTGCGGGGCAAGCCGATTGCCGTTGGCGGCGGGGTGGTGCTGGCTGCCTCCTACGAGGCCAGGGCCTTCGGCGTGCGCGGTGGCATGCCCGGCCGCAAGGCGCGCGAGCTTTGCCCGCAACTGATCTTCGTCGGCGGTAATTTCAGCGAATACCAGCGGCTGGGCGACGCCGCCATAAGAGTGCTCGACGATTTCACGCCGCTGGTCGAGCGCATCTCCATCGACGAGGCGTTTGCCGATGTCGCCGGCTGCACGCATCTGTTCGGGCCACCGGCTGACATCGCCGCCACCATCCGCCGCCGTGTGCGGCAAGAGCTCGGCCTGCCGATCTCGATCGGCGTCGCCCGCACCAAGCATCTGGCCAAGATCGCCTCGCAGGTGGCGAAACCCGACGGGCTGGTGGTCGTCGACCCCGGCACCGAGCTTGAATTCCTGCACGAATTGCCGGTCGGGCTGATGTGGGGCGTGGGGCCGGTGACCAGGGCCAGGCTGGCCGAAATCGGCGTCGAGACCATAGGCCAGTTGGCCAAGACCCACAGCGGCGCGCTGGAGCGGCTGCTCGGCCCCGCCGCCGGCGAAAAGCTCGCGGCCCTCGCCTGGAATCGCGACCCGCGAAAGCTTGAGACGCATCGCCGCGCACGTTCGGCCGGCGCACAGTCGGCGCTGGGCATGAAGCCGGCCGTGGAGAGCGTGTTCGTGCCGACGCTGCTGCATCTGGCCGACCGTGTCGCCAGCCGGCTGCGAGCCAAGGCAAGGCCCGGCCGCACGGTGACGGTGCGCGTCCGCTTCGCCGATCTCAGCGCCGTCACCCGCTCGATCACGCTGGACCAGCCGATTTCGGCGACCGCGATGCTGGCCGAGATCGCCGAGGACCTGGTGCGCGGTGTGCTCGCTGCCCATCCCCGCGAAAGGACGATCTCACTGCTGGCGATCTCGGTATCGCATCTGGAGGAAAGTGCCGAACTGCAACTGGAATTGCCGCTCGGCCTCGCCGACGAGAAGCGCCGCCCCGGCACGAAAAAGGGCCTGGCCCGCTTCGGCGCCGACCGCGCCATCGACAAGATCCGCGAACGCTTCGGCAAGCAGGCCGTCGGCTACGGCACGGTGGCGCTGGAAGCCGCGCGCTCGGTTCCCGACGAATTCAGGGAACTGGCGGAGAAAGAGCTGTGATCAAGAGCGCCATCCTGCCCCTGTCACGGATTGTCGCGCAGAGCCGCCAGCATCGTCGTTCGCCAGAAAACCTCAGCGCCAGCCCAGGGCCGGCGCGACATGGGTCAGGATGGCCTCGATGATATGCGCGTTGTAGTCGACGCCAAGCTGGTTGGGGACGGTCAGCAGCAACGTATCGGCCTCAGCGATCGCCTCATCCTCCGCCAGTTCCTTGATCAGCACGTCCGGCTCGGCGGCATAGTTGCGGCCGAAGATCGCCCTTGTGTTCTCCTCGATGAAACCGATCTGATCGCTGCTCTGGCCGCCCCGGCCGAAATAGGCGCGGTCGCGATCGTCAACCAGCGCGAAGATGCTGCGGCTGACCGACACGCGCGGCTGGCGTTCGTGGCCTGCCGCCTTCCAGGCCTCGCGGTAGAGCCGGATCTGTTCGGCCTGCTGGATGTGGAACGGCTTGCCGCTTTCGTCGAACTTCAGCGTCGAGCTCTGCAGGTGCATGCCCAGCTTCGCCGCCCATTCGGCGGTGGCGTTGGTGGCAGCACCCCACCAGATCCGTTCGCGCAAGCCTTCCGAATGCGGCTCGAGGCGCAGCAGCCCGGGCGGGTTGGGAAACATTGGGCGCGGATTGGGCTGCGCGAAGCCTTCGCCACGCAGCACGTCGAGGAATACTTCCGCATGGTGTCTCGCCATGTCGGCGTCGGTCTGTCCTTCCGGCGGAGCGTAGCCGAAATATTTCCAGCCATCGATCACCTGCTCGGGCGATCCGCGGCTGATGCCGAGCTGCAGCCGCCCACCGGCGATCAAGTCGGCCGCGCCCGCGTCCTCGGCCATATACATCGGATTCTCATACCGCATGTCGATGACGGCGGTGCCGATCTCGATGCGGCTGGTCTTCGCACCGACCGCCGCCAGCAGCGGGAACGGCGAGCCGAGTTGGCGGGCGAAATGGTGCACGCGAAAATACGCCCCATCAGCGCCAAGCGCTTCCGCCGCGACGGCGAGATCGATGGACTGCAGCAGCGCGTCGGAAGCCGAGCGCGTTTGCGATTGGGACGAGGGCGTCCAGTGACCGAAAGACAGAAAGCCGATTTTCTTCATGGCGTGGATGGATAGCACGTGCAGCCAATGCTGCAATGCAAGAATGGATACGAAGACGCCACGACGTCGCGCCTTTCGGCGGCCATCATTTCACCGCTTGCAAGGCACCGCGGACTTTCCTGGTTACAGCATCCGCCGCAGCACTCCGTCCCTCAGGAAAAGATGGTGCCAGAGGGCCGCCAGGACATGCAGGCTGAGGATCGCATACAGGCAATAGGCGCCATACTCATGGATTTCGTCATCGAAAGTCTGCCATCGCCGGCGATGCGCTAGCGATCGAGGCCGGGTTCGATCTGGCGATCGGTGCCGCGGCGAAGCTCGGCCTTTCCTATGCCGGCCAGTTTGCCAGCGACGCGCAGGACCATGGCTTCAGCGGCAATCTAAAGGTGAAATTCTGACGGGGCTCCCCTACTCCGGCGACGGCACGGGCGGTTTCGTCGTCACGGCCGCGCCGAAGGCGGCGGCGATCACGGCTGCAATGCCCACGCATTGCAGCCCGCCCAGCACCTCGTGCAGGAACAGGAAGCCCATCAGCGCGCCGAGCGCCGGTTCCAGGCAGGTCAGCGTGCCGTAAAGCCGTGCGGGCATCCGGGTAAGTGCTGCCATCTCCAGCGAAAACGGCAAGGCGCTTGAAAACAGCCCGACGATGACGGCGCTGACCAGGATCGACGGCGCGACCAGTGCGGATCCCGCCTGCGCCACGCCGAACGGCAGCACCAGCACGGCGGCAATGGCGATGCCCCAGGCCGTGGTCTGGCTGCCGAGCTCCGCGCCGGCCTTCTGCGCGAACACGATGTAGAGCGCCCAGCAACCGCCCGCCGCCAGCGCCAGCATCACCCCAGTCGGATCGATCGCTCCGTTTGAATGGACGAAGGGCGACAACAGCAGGATGCCGGCGACCGCCAGCACGATCCAGGCAAAGTCGCTGGCGCGTCGGGAGGCGAGCGTCGCCACCAGCAGCGGCCCGGAGAATTCGAGCGCCACCGCGATGCCCAGCGGGATGGTGGCAAGTGCCGCATAGAACAACAGGTTCATCGCCGCCAGCGTGACGCCATAGGCAGCGAGCCATGGCCAGACGGCGCGCGACGGCCTGACCCGCCACGGCCGTAGCACCGCCGCCAGCATCAGCGCGCCAACGACAAGCCGCAGCGTCGTCGTGCCCTGCGCGCCGACCTGCGGAAACAGGCCTTTGGCGAAGGCGGCACCGATCTGGATCGACACCATGGCGCCGAGCAGCGCGGTGATCGGCAAGGCTTTCGCTCCGGAAACTGGCTTGGTGGCCGACGACGATGTCATGACTTCCTCCAGCCGCGAGCTAATGCCCGGCGGCATGGTGGCAGATAGAACCCGCCGGCCCGCCTGTCGTGAGGCAGTGGCGCTGGCTTGATGGGGCACGGAGCAAGCCGAAGGTTCGCGGCCATGAGTTGCGGATCGACAACGGCCATTCGCTTCGCGCACTCTCCTGACATAGTGCTGTCGGGAGACCTTGCGCGGGCGATGGGCGCGGACGGCTTTCTTCGCTAGATCGCGGAAGATCGAAATGTCAGCAAAGGGCAAGGCCGTGGAACAGGATGGATTGTTCGAGCGTCTCTGGAACGGCACCGCGGCCATGGAGGAGTGGACGGCCTCCGTGTCGGGAGGATCCGCCAGACCGGTCACCGACAACATCATCGCCATCCACACAGGCTATCTGTTCGGCAATGCAACCGCCATCCGCACCGACGCCGGGCTGGTGCTGGTGGACACGGGCAGCCGCGAAACCGCGAGCCAGACCCTTGCCGCACTGCGCCGCTGGGACGACAGCCCCATCCATACCGTCATCTACACGCACGGCCATATCGACCACACATGGGGTGCGCGGCTGCTGGACGAGGAGGCCGACGCCAAGGGGTTAGCCCGCCCTCGCATCATCGCCCACCGCAACGTGCTCAATCGGTTCGACCGTTATGACCGGACGCAGGGGCTGAACAGCCTGGTGATGGGCCGCCAGTTCAACCAGCCGAACTATGCCTTCCCGCAAGGCCACCGCCGTCCCGACGAGGTCTACGACGATACCCTCGCCCTGCTGATCGGCGGCGAGCGCATCGAACTGTTCCATGGGCGTGGCGAAACCGATGACGCCACCTTCGTCTGGCTGCCGCAACGGCGCGTGCTGGCAAGCGGCGATTTCGTCATCTGGGTGTTCCCGAATGCCGGCAATCCGCGCAAGGTCCAGCGCTACGCGCCCGACTGGGCGGCGGCGCTGCGCCGGATGCAGTCGCTGAGACCGGAAGTGCTTATCCCCGGCCATGGCCCCGTCGTGTTCGGTGAAGCGCGCGCGGCAGAGCTTCTGGGCGACGGCGCCGAGGTGCTGGAAAGCCTCACCCGCCAGACGCTGGATCTGATGAACGCGGGAAGTTCGCTCGACCAGATTCTGCATTCCGTCGCGGCCCCCGCCGCGCTTCTTGCAAAGCCGTATCTCAAGCCAAGATATGACGACCCGGAATTCGTCGTGCGCGGCATCTGGCATCTTTATGCCGGATGGTTCGACGGCAACCCTGCCCATCTCAAACCCGCCCCGGAGGCCGAACTGGCGGCGGAACTCGCCGCGCTTGCCGGCAGCGCGGACAGGCTGGCCGCGCGCGCCGCGGAACTGGCTGACAATGGCCAGACCAGGCTGGCGGCCCACCTTGTCGAACTGGCCAGCGCGGCATCGCCGCTGGATCCCGCAATCCAGGCAAAGCGGGCCACCGTCTACGAACGCTGCGCGGCGGCCGAAACATCGCTGATCGGCAAGGCGATCTTCGCCGTCTACCAGCGTGAGGCCCAGGCGAGATCGGGCTCTATCGCCTGATCCGCCAGAGCTCGGCGCGGCCGCAACCAACTTCCAACAATTGCATGTCTTTCGCAGAGCGGAGCCGTTGACGGCAATCGTTATTTTGGCTCTCAACTTGGCAAGCGATTCCGTAAGCGATCCATGGGGTAGTCGTGGTCATCATCAGTGCGAGCGACAATAACTTCGTTCCAGGCCTATTTACGCTTGTATACTCCGCATGGATTCACAATCATTCCGCGAAGTTCTTCATAATAAGTGCCGGGATTGACTCAGAGAATATAGTTTTACTACAGAAATTCTTTAAAGAACATCACATCTCATGCGAAATCATACATGCAAATGACGACTTCGCGTAGGACCTTCCGACGACAGAACAATGGACAAGCGCAGCATACGCTAGATTTCTTATTCCCGATTTGCTCTCGAATGAGAGCAAGGCGATATATCTTGACGCGGATGCAGTTGTGGTTTCGAGTCTTGGCGACCTCTGGTCGATGGATTTGGGAGATAATCTTGTTGCCGGCGTTCTGGATGGATTTATAGATCAGGGAGAGCTTGACTCCATCGAATTGACTGCGGACGAATATATAAATTCCGGCGTCCTTGTCATGAATTTGGACGCCTGGCGCAGAGAAAATATCGCCGACAAGATGTTCAAGGAAGCGCGGAGATCGAAAAAGATCACCTTTCCAGATCAGACCGTTTTGAACTCCGTAGCGCGCGGCCGCGTGCTGCTTCTTGGAAGAGAATGGAACTTCTGCTCGGGAAGATATGTTTCCTATGAACGCAAGATCCCAAAGATACTCCATTTCTCTGGCCTTGGAAAACCCTGGGTATTAAAGAACGCTCCTTTTTCAAAGATATACAATTCATACAGGATTTTATCCGGATCAAACATACCTTCAGCGTATATTGATCATAAATGCGTCTCCGTACGAAAAATGGCGATGGGACTCATAGGCTTGAGGAAAAAATACTGGAGAGTGGCACTGGCATCCATGTACTACAAGTTTCTGTTCATGGATCCGCATATACGGAAATTGAGGAAACATGCGAAAGGTCCGCACTCAGCTTAAAGTGGGCTTGGTGAAGGACGGAGATCGCAAGGCTTCGCTGGATCCTTGCCTTGAAAACAAGGGCGACAGCACCGGCATCGCAATCCGGCTGATGGTTACGGGACAGGAACGCTCTGGTACCCGGCTGCTCAGGCCTCGACGTCCGCCACGCAGACAATGTGCTGTCCCGACCGTATCAGCCGGATCGGCACGCCATAGGTGCGTGACAGCGTTGCCTCGGTGAGTATCTCCCTGGTGGCTCCGAGCGCCGGCTTGTGTTGCGTCGATAGCACCAGCGTGCGGTCGGCCAGCGCATAGGCGTGGTCGGGCGCATGCGTGGTGAAGATCACGGCGAGGCCGCCCTTGGCCAGCCGCCGCACCAGCGCCAGGAAACGCGCCTGGTTGGCGAAGTCGAGATGCGCTGTTGGTTCGTCGAGGATCATCAGCCGGGGCGACTGCACCAGCACGCGGGCGATCTGCACCAGTTGCCGCTCGCCGCCGCTGATCTCGCTGTAGGCGGCGTCAGCGAGATCAGCGATGCCGAGCGTCGTCAGCGCTTCCAGCGTCATTTCGGCGACCTCGCTGCCCGGCATGTCGAACAGGCCAAGATGCGGCGCGCGGCCCATCTCGACCACCGTGCGCACCGAGAAGGCAAACACGGTCTCGTAGCTCTGCGGCACCAGCGCCAGCTGCCTGGCGATCGCCGCGCGCGGCAAGGTCGCGATCGGCTTGCCGTCGAGCAGCACCCTGCCCGCCGTCGGCGCGGAGAGCCCGGCGAGGCAGCGCAGCAGCGTCGACTTGCCGACGCCGTTGGGGCCGAGCACGCAGACCACCTCTCCACCTGCCATATCGAGGCTGATATCCTCGAAGATCGGCTTTGGTCGGCCCGCATAGGCGAAGCCGAGCTTTTCGGCCGCCAAAATCATGCCAAATCCATCATGCTCGGCCCATCATGCCCAACCCAGCCTGCCGCGCCCGAGCAGCAGCATGAACACCGGCGCGCCGATCAGCGCGGTGAGGATTCCCAGCGGCACCTCGGCCGAGGTCACGGTGCGGGCAAGGTCGTCGATGATCAAGAGATAGCAGGCGCCGAGCGACAGCGTCGCCGGCAACAGGCGACGGAAATCCGGCCCGACGATGATGCGGGCGAAATGCGGGATAACCAGCCCGACCCAGCCAATAATGCCGCTGATCGACACGGCGGAAGCCGCGATCAGCGTCGACAGCAGGATCATCACCAGGCGAAGCCGTGCCACCTCGACACCCATGATCCCAGCCTGCTCGTCACCCATGGCCAGCACGTTCAGCCGCCAGCGCAAGGCAAGAAGTCCGAGCACGCAAGGGATGGTCACGACAAGCACCGGCACAAGGTCGGCGGTCGAGACCGAGGACAGCGATCCCAGCAGCCAGAATTCGATGACCGGCAGTTTCGAGTTGGGATCGGCGACATATTTCAGCAGCGACAGCAGCGCCGTGAACAGCGAGCCCACGATGATCCCGCCCAGCACCAGCGCGATGGTGGAGTTCAGCCGGAAGAAACGGTTCATGGCAAAACACATCGCCACCGCCAGCAGGCCGAAGACGAAGGCGCAGGCCTGCGTGGCGTAACGCTCGCCGAACAACAGGATCGCCACCGCCGCGCCAAAGCCAGCGCCAGCCGAGACGCCCAGCGTGAACGGCGACACCAGCGGATTGCGGAACACGCCCTGGTAGGAAGCGCCAGCGATCGCCAGCCCGCCGCCGACGACCATGGCCGCGATGACGCGCGGCAGCCGGACATCGAGTACCACCGAAGCCACCACGGGCGGCCAGCTGGGTGTGATCGGCAGGAATTGCGCGGCGATGACCTTGATGACGGTGAAGGGTTCGACGGGATAGCGGCCGAGCAGGAAAGACAGGAGGAAGAGGATTATAGGCAGGAGGATGAGCAGGAGGGCCGCGAGGCTGCGGGCGGGTTTGTGGGTTTCCAGCGCGGACACCGCTCAGATCCTTCCGCACGAGTTGGAGTGCAGGTGGCGGCGGATTCTTTTCGAAGCGCTGGCGCCGCCCCTCACCTGCCTGCCGGCATCCTCTCCCCGTATAGTGACGGGGAGAGGGACGCTATCGCCGATGGTTTCGCCAATCACCAGCGTTGTAGGAAGGACGCCCGTGCTGGAGCTGCTTCTTTCTCCCCGTTTACGGGGAGAAATGCCCGGCAGGGCAATGAGGGGCAGCGCGACGCTCACAATTGGCCTCTGATCGCAACCAAGCTCCTCAATTCGGCCCCGTGTAACCCTGCCCATAAAACTGCTGATAATACGCATCCGCCTGCTTCTGCATGTCGAGGTCGGCGAAGCGCTGGGGATAGAGCTTCTTGGCCATCCACAATTCTCCCAGCGCCAGCGCCTCGGGCAATGGGTATCCCCAGGGTTTCACATATTCGGGCGTGATATAGAGCCGCTTGTTTTCCACCGCGTCGACATGCTGCCATGCGGGCCCCTTCCGGATCTCGTCGGCCACCGGCGCGTAGCGGTCCTGCACGAAGATCACCTGCGGGTTCCAGGCCAGCACGTCCTCCATCGACACTTTGGTGGCGCCGCGCACGCCGGCCGCGACATTGACGCCGCCCGAGCGCTTCATGATGACGCCGGTGTATTTGCCCGAGCCGTAAGTGTTCATGTCCGGGTTGGCCATGTAGAGCTTCACCCGCTCGGCACCCGGGATCGAGGCGACACGCTCCTCCACCAGCTTGCGCTGCGCGAAGGCGTAGTCGAGCAGCCGGTCGGCGCGCTCGCGCTTGCCGACGATGTCGCCGATCAGCCTGACACCGATCTTCAGCCCTTCCGAATAGGCGACGTCGTCATCGCTGAAGGTCGGGTTGAGCTTGGGCGCCTCGACGCCCTCGCCTTTCGACAACGAAATCGCCACCACCGGCAGGCCGGCCTGCGCCAGCTGGTCGATCATCGCCGGCGGCGCGTAGTTGGTGACGAACACGACATCGGGTTTCAGCTTCAGCACCTCCTCGACATTGACGGTCGAGAGGTCGCCGGGCATCGGCAGGCTGGTGAGCTGCGGCGCATATTTGTCGAGGCCGGGAATGAGCTTCTGCCATGTGCGCAGCACGCCGACGATTTTGTCGGCCGCGCCCAGTTCCACCAGAATGTCCAGCGTCTGGTGCTGCAGCACCACGATGCGCTCGACATGATCGGGCACTGTAACCGTGCGGTTAAGCTGGTCGGTGACGGTGCGGGCCATGGCAGGTGCCAGGACGATCAACGAGCCTATCAGGGCAAGGAGCAGCAGCGAGCCGCGACGCAGATTCATGTGGACCTCCCAGGCATTCAATATGTTCTCATGCATATAGCGTTGGGCTGGAGGCGGCAAGCTTGGTATCTCCCCCCTTGAGGGGGAGATGGCCGGCAGGCCAGAGGGGTAGTCTCGCGTGGAGCGCCGGCACCCTGTTCGCTAAACAGAAGGTCGAACCCAGTCGAACCGACCCCCTCTGTCGCCTTTGGCGACATCTCCCCCTCAAGGGGGGAGATCAACAACCTCACCCGCCCTGCGGCAGCGCCACCGGCTGGAACCCGAAATCCCGCAGCACCTCCTGCCCGATCGACGACATCACGAAAAGCCCGAACGACAGCCCCGCCGGTGAGCTGCCCTTCAGCACCGCCAGCCCATATTCCGGCACCACATTCACCTTGGCGGGGATGTCCACGATATCGACGCCCTCGGTCTCCTGCGCCAGTCCCTTCAGCCCGGTGCGATAGCCGAGGAAGACATGCGCCATGCCCGCCGCCAATGCGGCCGCGATCGGGTCGTAGCGGCCGGGAATGTTCGCCGCTTCCGAACCGCCGACCAGGTTCTGCGCCTTGGCGTCCAGAACCGCGAAACTGCCGGGCCGCAGCGCCTCGATGCGCCGGAAGATTGCCCAGGCGTAGTCGCCGGACGGGTCCTTCAGCGGCGTAGAGGTGGCGATGCCGATGGCGGGGTCGAGCAGCCTGTCGATGAAATTCGCCGTCGTGAAGCCGGCATCGCGAAGCACGGCGGCGGCCATGGTGTTGCGAGCAAAGACCACCGGCGGCAGGCTATGGCCCTGTTCGGCAAGGCGCGCCGGATGCCCGAAACTGGCCGACAGAAAAATGTCGGGCCGTTCGCCGGCCTCGATGCGCTCGCGCAACAGGCCGGCCGGCCCGTGCCGCGTCTCGGCGGTCACACCCGTGGCGGCGGAAAAGGCCGAGACCAGCGAGGGCAGCACATGCCTCAGGCTTCCGGCGGCATAGATGAGGATCGCTGACTGCGGCGACGGTGACTTCCTGGGCATGCGCATTGGCGATCCACGGCACTGTACGTGCGGCCGCTGGCGGGCCCCACCATCTCGGCGTCGGCCGAACCCTCGCGGGCACCCGCTTTCCAGCTTATGCGCATGGACGGAGTCAAGTTATATTTTCGTGGATATAACGATAGCCGGCGCGGTGGCAGGCACCATCGATGCCAGCCACCACGCCCCACGCCAATTCCTAGCTTCTGCGCCCGGCAAATTCCGTGCGGAACTTTTCGATCGTTTCCAGCGAAGCGACGCCGCCCTGCGGCCCTTCGATGGTGACCGCGCGAGACGCCGCCGCGATGGCCAGTTCCAGCGCCTCGGACAGGCCGAGATTTTCACCCAGCGCATAGGTCAGCGCGCCGCCAAACGTGTCGCCGGCGCCGGTCACGTCGACGACGGGAACCGTGTATCCCCGGACCGCGATGCGGCCTTCCCCGTCGAACGCTTCCGCGCCGGCGGCGGCCAGCGTGCGGATCACCGTGCCGACCTCGTTCTGCCGCATCCACGCATTGATGCCGGCAAGGTCGATGTCGCCGAAGGCGTGGCCGAAGCCGATCTGGTTCATGATCAGCACCTCCGCGCCATGCAGATAATCGAGATCGCCGTCGGCAAAACCGTCGACGTCGAGATCGAGGATCAGTCTGCGGCCATGGCGGCGCAAATCCGCCAGCAGTTCCCTGCCCTGCAACCCCTCGGCCCGCAGCCGCTTCGTGCGGCCAAGGCTCATATAGAGATGGCCGGGCGTGCGCAGCGCGGCCAGCGCCTCGTCAGTCAGATGCATCGGCTGGTCGCCCATCTCGATGATGAGAACGACGTGCTCGCCGCCGGTGAGGAAGATGAGGTTGCGCGAATCCGCCAGCGAGGGATCGCGCAGCATGTGGCGCGTCGACACGCCGAGCTCTTCCATCGCCGCGCACAGTCGCGCCGACAACGGGCTGTCGTTGAGCAGCGAGATGAATTCCGTGCGCCCGCCAAGCCCGGCATGCACGCTCGCCGCATTGGCGATCATGCCACCGACATAGCTTTTCACCTCCCGCACATAGGCCTTGTCGGCGATGCCGGGCCAGCGCTCGGCGGTGAAATAGTCATCGAGCGCGACGTCGCCGATGAAGAAGGCGGTGTGCGCCTCAGCCATGCGAGTATCCCGCCGCCGTCACATGCACCGGCCCGCCCTCGACATCGACCCAGACCGAGCCGAAGCCGCAGGTTGCCATCCAGTAGTAATGCGTCGGCTCGTCAATGCCCCGGCAGGCATCGTGCCAGGTGCCCTTGTGCATGACCACGACCGTGCCTGGCTCGATGATGAAGGCGCGGATATCCCCGGCCTTCGGCCGCGCCGCATCCGTCGGCGCTGCCACCGCCAGCACGATCGGCTTTGCCGCGCAGAACAGCGCTTCCTGGGTCTCTGGATGGCGCTCCATTTTAACCGTGTCGAACGGCCCGCCCTCGCCCAGCGTGAAGCCGAGGCTGCCATTGGTGCCGAGCAGGGGTGCCGCCGTATAGACATCCGTCCAGCCGAGGCCCGACGAGCGCACCAGCCTTGCCTCGCTTTCCGGCGCGCCGGGCGTCGCCATCGAATGGACGGTTCCGTAGGCGGAGAAATCCGCTTCGCGAACCGGAACAGCGCTGATGCTGATGGTCATTCCGCGGCTCCCGCTCTCGCCGCCACCGGCTGGTGTCGGATACCAGCGACGACGCCCATCAACTCGCGCACATGCGCCTCGTCGACAATGCCGGTGTCGACATAGCTGTCCTTGAAGAAGCTGCCGACAATGGCGCCATCGGCGAGCGCCAGCTGTTCGGGCGCATTGGCGGCGGTCAACCCCGCGCCGATCAGCAGCGGGAAGCCGCCGCCGGTCAGTGTGCGAAACCGCCGGACCTTGTCGAGATCGGTCTCCTGGCCGGTGGCGTCGCTGGTGACGACGAAGGCATCGCAACGCTGCATGCCCAGTCGCAGATCTTCCGCTTCGCTGCGGCCGGAATTGACCGGCTGGTACTTGAAGCGCACGCCGCCCAGCAGCAGGGACGTCACGCCTTCCCGAAGCGCCGCCAGTTCGGCGGCGAAATCCGCGTCCTCCTCGGGGCGCAGATGGCCGGCAACCGAATCCATCTGGATGAAGTCGACGCGGAACTGGCGGGCGAGCTCGAACGCCAAATGATGGTCGCGCAGCACGTTGAGGCCGACCAGCGCGTCGGGCTTTCTCTCTTCCAGCCATTCCAGCACATGGCGGACATCGTCCTTGTCGCCAAAATAGTTCTCGACAATGACACCGTCGACGCCGTTGGCCAGCAGGATCTCGGTTTCGCGCCGCGCGATGTCGAGCCGCTCGGCCGGCGTTTCGCCGGTCAGGTGCAGCATGCCGAGAATGGGTTTTGGCGTGGCGAAGGTCTGTTCGAAGCGGGAGTCCAAGGGAATTTCCAATCTAGGTAAGATGAATTTCTGTCGATGCCCTACGGACGGCCTCCCCCCAAATCCTGACCAGCCGGGCATGATGATGCATACGAAAACAAGGGTTTGGGCGCGCCACCTGACTCTGTCTGGCAGCGGCGCGCCCAAAATTGTCAGGCGCCCGGCGGCTGGCCGTTGCCGGCACTCCCCGAGTTGCCGGCACTCCACGAGGTCCCGACGCGCATTTCCAGCGTCGGCGAGTAGATGACGGAGGTTCTTTCAACCAGTTCGTCGCTGCTGGAGAACACGTCGCCGGTGGCGCACAGGAATCCCGGCACATTGTGCCCGTCGCCGAAGACTCGTGCGATGAGCGCCGAGGGCGCCACCACCGAAAGCGTCAGTTCCGAGCGCGCCGGCGAGACGCCATAGTGGTCGCGCAGCACCTGGTAGAGCGACATCTTCTCGAAGTCGAAACCATCGAGACCGGGATAGCGCTTCAGCGACAGCCAGGACGTGTCGAGGTTGAGGAACAGTGTGACATCCTCCACCGCGATGCCGCGCGCGCGCACCAGCTTCAACACCCGCCCGTTCGCCCCGTCTTCCGTTGCCTGCTCCAGCAGCGAGGTGACGGGGCGTTGGCCACGCGCCCGCGAATAGTCGGTGAAGCCGCCAAAGTTCCAGACGCTGTTGTTGATCGGCGCATAGCTGACGATCGTTCCCTTGCCGCGAAACTGGCGCACCAGCCCTTCATTCACCAGCAGCGCGATGGCCTTGCGGACCGTGCTTCTGGTGATGCCGTGCTCGTCGCGCAGCACGTTCTCGGAGGGGATGGCATCCCCTTCCGCGTACTGCCCTTCGAGGATCCGCAGCCGCAGGATGCGGTAAAGCTGCGTGTACAGCGGAACCGGTGCGTGCGGATCAAGAACGATCGTGTCAGCCATCAGGCGCCCCTTACCTGCCGGCGTTGACGGTGAATTCCGGCACGGCGGCGTTTTTCAAGCCATAGCGGTCGAGGATCGCGACATAGCTGCCGTCTGCCTTCATGGCCTCCAACGTTGCCTTGACCGCCCCACGCAAATCACCAGAATCCTTGGCAAAAGCAATGCCGTAATGGCCGGGCTCGAGCAGGTCGCCGATCGTGTAGAACTCGCCCGGCTTCTGCTGCTGCAGTTCGAGGACGCCCTCGAAGCCCATGATGGAGGCCTGCGCGCGGTCCTGCTTCATCTGCAGGATGTGCTCGGCCTCGGTCGGCAGTTGCAGCACCGTTAGCGGCGCGCCTTCGGTGCAGGTTGCCTTGCCCAGTTGCTCGACCGTGCCCACCCAGCTGGTGCCGGTGGCCACCGCGACGGACTTGCCGCACAGATCCTTCACCGACTTGATGGTGTCCTGGTTCTTCACCATCGAATAGAGCTGGTTGCCGGTCTGGAAATAGTCGATGAAATCGAGCTGCGTCTGGCGCGCGGTGAGATCGGAGAACGCGGTCCAGATCATGTCGGCGCGGCCGGTGGTCACCGAGGTGATCAGCTGCGGAAACTCGACATTCTGGAAATTCACCTTCAGCCCGAGACGGTCGGCGACTTCCTTGGCCATGTCGATGTCGGCGCCCTTGAGGTCGGTGGAGCCGGCGTTGGAATATTCCATCGGCGGATAGGCAAGGCTGATGGCGATGTTCAAGGCGCCGCTGTCGCGCACCTTGGCCGGCAGCATGGCGCGCAGCTTGTCGTCGGTGCCGGCGTGGGCGGCCGATGCCAGTACGCTGAGCGAAACCATGGCGCCGGCGAGGATCCGCGAGATGGTCGCGGCGGTGGAAGTCGTCATTTCAGGCTCCTTGCTGTGTTGAAGATGTTGCTAGAAAAGTCAGGCGAGCACGCGGCTGAGGAAGCTGCGCACCCTTGCGTCCTTGGGGTTCGCCAGCACTTCGGCCGGCGGGCCCATTTCGCGGATTTCGCCGTCGACCATGATCGCGACGCGGTCGGCGACATCGCGGGCAAAGGCTATCTCGTGGGTGACGACGATCATCGTCGTGCCGGTGGCGGCAAGCTGGCGCATCACATCCAGCACCTCGCCGACCAGCTCGGGGTCGAGCGCCGAGGTCGGCTCGTCGAACAGCATGATCTTGGGCTTCATGGCCAGCGACCGCGCGATCGCCACGCGCTGCTTCTGGCCGCCCGAAAGCTGCGCCGGATAGGCGCCGCAATGGTCGGCGAGCCCGACGGAGGCCAAAAGCTCCCGCCCCCGCGCCTCGGCCTGCGCCTTCGGCTCCTTGCGCACGGTGACCGGCCCTTCGATGACGTTTTCCAGCGCCGTCATGTGCGGAAACAGGTTGAAGTGCTGGAACACCATGCCGATCTCGCGCTGCTGCAAGCGCAGCCGGCGCGGCGGCAGTTCGTGCAGTGTGTTGCCCTTGAGCTCGTAGCCGATGATCTCGCCATCGACCCAGACGACGCCGTCGTCGAGGTCTTCCAGATGGTTGATGCAGCGCAGAAGCGTGCTCTTGCCGCCGCCGGAAGGGCCGAGGATGCACAGCACCTCGCCATTGGCGACCTCGAAGTCGACGCCGCGCAGCACCTGGTGCGCGCCGTACTTCTTGTGGATGTTGATGGCCTTGACGATGGTGGTCATGCCTTGGACTCCTCGACGCCGCCCGACAGGGGCGTGTTGTTCCTGAACGGCATTCGGAAGGAGAATTTCGCCGGCGCGCCGGCCACGCCGCGCCCAAAATGCTGCTCGATATAGTACTGGACGATGCTGAGCACGGTGGTGCCGGCGAGGTACCAGATGCCGCAGACGAACAGCAGCTCGATGACCGCGCCGTTGATGAAATAGATCTGCTGCGCGGCGTTCAGCATCTCGCCCATCGAGATGGCGGCGGCGAGCGAGGAGAATTTCAGCATGCCGATGGCCGAATTGCCCATCACCGGGATGATCAGCCGCATGGCCTGCGGCAAGATGATGCGCCGCAGCGTCTGGAAGCGCGACATGCCCAGCGTCTTGGCGGCTTCCGTCTGGCCGTGGTCGACCGACGAGATGCCGCCGCGCACCACCTCGGTCATGTAGGCGCCCTCATTGATGCCGAGCCCCAGCAGTGCGGCGACGAACGGCGTGACGACATCGACCATGCGCGCCTCGTAGAGGCCGGGAATGACCAGCCGCGGAAACACCAGCGCGATGTTGAACCAGATCAACAGCTGCAGCATCACCGGCGTGCCCCGGAACACCCAGACATAGAGCCAGGCGACGAAGCGGGTGACCGGATTGGCCGACAGCCGCATGATGGCAAACAGCGTGCCCAGCGACACGCCGATGATCATGGCGAAGAACGAGATGAGCAGCGTGTTGCCAAAGCCGCGCACGATGACGCCGGCCGTCAGGAACTCGCCCACCGTCGCCCAGTGGATCTGCCCATGCGCGAAAGCCTGCACCAAGAGCGCAAGTGCCGCGACCACTACCAGCGCGCCAACCCAGCGCCCGACATGCTTCAGCCGCACGATCCTGTAGCTGCGCTGGCTGAGCGCCCCGACATCGACGCGCACCGCGCCGGAGGCACGTTGGAGTGTCATCAAAGTTTGTTCCCGAGTGTTGGTATTGTAGGGTTAGGTGTACAACTTGATAGAGCGGAGTTGGGGGGGTGTCAATTGGGGTGTGGGGGATTTTGCGTGGGAGGGTGTGGCGCGACGTGGGCCGGTAGGCTCGCGCTAAATCAGGCGAAGACTCAAGTACAAACCTTCCCATTCTTCGAGTGGCGAGAGTGAGCATGTGTGAGCTAATTTATACCACTTCTGTCCCCGTCTATGACCTGCTAGATTGAGGTAGGAGGGGCAATATGGCTGAACTAACATTGAAAGCAAAACACGATCATCTTGCGAAAGTCGCAAGTACGCGAGACTATGTCAAAGCATTGGCAGAATTTGTTTGGAATGCGCTCGACGCCGATGCAGATGCGGTCTCCGTAGAATTCTCTCGAAACTCATTAGGCGGACTTCATTCGATCCTGATCCGAGACAATGGGACTGGAATCAGCAAATCGCGGGCAGAACATGATTTTGAAAGCCTTGGAGACTCGTGGAAACTTCAAAAAAGCCGCACGGCGCTTAATTCTCGCGTTGTTCATGGGAAAGAAGGTCAAGGTCGACTGAAATTCTACTCGTTGGCTCGAAAAGCAAACTGGACTTCCGTCTACGAAGAAGAAGGAGGTCTTCTCTCTCTGTCCATTGCCATTGATGCAGACAACCTCCACAAAAGCTCTGTCTCGGAGTCAACAAAACCAAAAAACGGCGCGGCAAGAGGCACGGTTCTCGAACTCGCTCCCCTCAAAGATACCTTCGACTGGCTCACCAGCGAAGAGGCAAGGTCAGAATTTGGGGCGATTTTTGCGCCCTATATCCTGCAGTATCCTAGTGTCAGCATCGTTTACGATCGCCATCTTGTAGATCCCAACGCGACTATTGAGAGGGCTCACGAATTTGAGCGAACGACTATCGTTTGCCCTGGGAGGTCCGTCAAAGACTTAGCCCTCAGAGTCATCGAATGGAAATCGAGAGCTGGGAGCCGCAAAATCTATTTTGGCAGCGAAACGGGTGTTGTTCTCGGCTCCCAGGCGGCCAATGTCACGGCGCCCGGATTCGATTTCTCAGTTTACGCGTACTCACCGTTCTTTCAAGGAATTGCCGACGCTAACCTCTTGGAAGTTGATGGACTTACGGATCCCGATTTCGCCAGAGTATTGGAATACATTCGGGATACGGTGGGTGACTATTTTAGAACTCGTCAGGCAGAAAAGTCGGGTGAACTGATCCAGGAGCTGATCGATGCTGGCGTTTACCCTTACGAGGGAGACCCTCGCGATGAAGTCGAGAGGCGTGAGCGGCAGGTTTTTGATATCGCCACCCACGCAGTGTCTTCCTACTCACGCGACTTCAAAAAAGCCGACAATTCGTTGAAGAAGATTACCCTTGGTCTGCTTCGAGAAGCGATCAGTCACAATCCAGAATCAGTTTCACGAATACTACGAGCTGTCTTCAATTTGCCAAAAGTACGGCAAGACGAATTTTCCAGCCTGCTTCAGAAAACCGAGCTTGGGCACATTATCTCAGCATCTAGCCTCATAGCTGACCGTGTCGTCGCATTGAAGGTTCTCAGTGAGATGGTATTTGAGCCAAAACATCGACACACAATCAAAGAGCGTGGAGAACTGGACGTCCTTATCCGAGACAACACGTGGATCTTCGGAGAGAGCTTTCACTTCACGATGGCTGAAGTCGGTTTGACCAAAATCATGCATCGTGTATCTCAAGAGCTATCTCTACTGCGGGCAAAAAGCGCAAAGGCACGAAAACCTGACGGTAAGGTGGGGCGCATAGACTCATTTATGGGGCGGGTCGTTCCCCACCCCGACCGCCAGCACAGAGAATTCATGCTTGTAGAGCTTAAGCGGCCATTGCTGGTCGTTGGAAGGAAAGAACTGGACCAGCTCGAAGATTATGTCAACGCAATCCTCGCGCAACCAGATTTCATAGGCACTTCTACATTTTGGAACTTCTACTTGGTCAGCGGTGAATACGATCCGGTGGTTAAGGAGCGGATTACCCAGAAGGATAGACCGGTAGGCCTGTATCTAGACAAGCCGAATCATAAGGTTTGGGTTAAATCTTGGGCAGAGCTGATCCGCGACGCTGAAAGTCGGCTGCAATTCGTTCAGGAAAAACTACAAATCGAGGTCACAGCTGAAGAGATCGGCGAAAGGATTGCACAACTGAAATCGTCAATCCTACGAGCAGGATCAGAACCATCCTTTGGCTCAGTTGATTCGATTAACGAACAAGGCGAATAGAAAATTCGAGGATTAGCATTGTCCTTCAGCACCAAGCTTTCACCATGTGCCCATCAGACCGAGAAAGAAATCGAGAAATATTACCGCAGCACGCCCGAGGGGTCGGTCGCCGTTGTTCGCCGTACACACGGTGGCATCCTCACCTATGAGGTTGCAACTTTCGGCCTCAGAAGAACGAGCAGCGGCCGTATCAATGTCGGAAACTCTGGCGATTTCTACATGAAGTCTGGCAAGAATTGCTGGGAACCAACCGGGCAAACCGGACTTGTCGTGCCAACTAATGAGGTGATGGCCTGGGCGAAAGACCACCCAAGCGGAGAAATGGGCTACACGATCTATCCTGAGGTTCATCGCGGAGCTCAGAGGTAAGGTGCAGCCGCACAAGGATCGCATCTTCTTATCGTGGCGTTGCGGCTGGTAAAATGTGGCCACCCATAGCAGGCCGTACATCTTCCCGCTGCCTGTCGTCCAATATGGGAGTAAAGGTATATGAAATTCGCGAATCTCCGTTCATGAGCGAGGACGACAAGAGGAATGCCGATCCTGAGGCTGAGCTAAGGGCCAGTCCTCTCCGCATCGGAATCTCTACGCGCGCACTTTTTAATTTGGAGGAAGAGCACCGCGTATTCGAGCAGTCCGGCGTCAAGGCATATGCCGCCATGCAACTCCAGCGGGAGGAGGTCATCCTCGGCAAGGGTGCCGGCTTTGAGGTGGTCGAGCGGCTACTCGCGCTGAACGATCCCGGTGCGGCTCCATATGTTGAGGTGATTCTCTTGTCTCAGAACTCACCCGACCTCTCCCTCCGGGCCTTCAAATCGATCGATCACCACGGACTTGTTGTTAAGACGGGCAGCTTTACTAGCGGGCGGTCGCTTGCGCCCTTTGTACCAGCATGGGGCATCGACCTGTTTCTCTCAAACGCGGATGCGGACGTAAAAGGAGCGGTGGTTGGTGGGGCGGCCGCTGCACGGCTCGGCTTGGCACCCAAGGATCGTGCAGAAACGCCCCAAGGTGAGGTCCGGGTTGCATTCGACGGCGACGCTGTCGTGTTTGGCCCCGAGTCCGACGCGATTTACAAAGAAGAGGGCCTGGACGCCTTTCTCGCTCATGAGACCACAAACGCTAGCAATCCAATGGCACGCGGCCCGTTTGGCAACTTTCTTCATAAGCTGTCTGCATTGCGCCGAGTTTTCCTAAATGAGGGTAACGTCAGTAAGGTCCGTATTGCACTTGTGACCGCTCGAAACGCCCCTGCGCATGAGCGCGTCATCCGTACGCTGAGGGCTTGGGGGACACCTGCCGATGAAGCACACTTCGTCGGAAGCCGGGAAAAGGCTCCGATTCTAAAGGCGCTTGGCGCTCACATTTTCTTTGACGACCAAGAGAAGCACGTTCTCGGAGCCGCGGAAGTCGTCCCTGCCGGCCATGTTCCCGGACCGCATGATCCGGCTACACCGATAATCCCGGCCAGCTGACATTCCGGGCAGCAGCCCATCGTCGGCCCCGAGGACGACTTCGTTTTGCTAGCCCTCCCAATCCCTACCCTACCCCTTGCAGCCCGCATAGCGATAAACATTATAAGGCTCTATCCCCTCGCCATCCTTCGGAACAAACCCATTAAGGAAATCCACGACCAGGCCGGTATAGGTCGGGCGCTGAACTTCCTCGTCGCTCGCGGATGTTCTCATCTCTTCCATATAGACGGACTGGCGCAGGGTGGGCACGACGATCCAGTCGTTCCTATAGTTGGCGTCGACCACGGCGTCATAGGCGAGGTCCACCGTGGTCCCCATCGTCAACGGGAACGATATCGAACAGATGACCGCGCCGTTGGAACAGGCGTGGGTTCCGTGGGCGGTCCACACTGCCTTGCCCTTTCAATATTCCGTCAGCTCGACAGTGCCCTCAACCTCGCCGGTGAATTGCATCTCCTGATAGGAGTCCGCGCTGTTGTCAGCAGAGAGTTCCGATCGGTAGAGCCGCGCGTCGGGTTCGCAGTCCGGCTTGGGTTGCGCCATGGTTTCGCCGTTGGCGCCACAGCGCTGCAGCGTCTGGAAGTGCGGAAAGCTGCCGACCTTGTTGTCGTCCATCTTGACGAGAAGCTGGCGGCGCTGGAACGCGCCGGCTTGCGCCGGTCCGGTGCAGCTCATGTCCAACATCACCGCGTCCACGCCCTGCAAAGGCGTGGACGTCCGGACCGCGCAATCGGCGTCCGGAAATTTGCTTGCCCGGCAGAGTAGCTGACCTGCGTGTCGTTGCCTTTGCACGATGGGAAACTCCCTTCCTGCACGAAGGACCCTTGCCACCACTCCGCCGCCGAGGCCGGCCACGCAAACACAAGCAAGCAGAAAGCGGCTTGCCGCAAAACAACAACCGGCTTCCCGACGCGCATCATTCCCCCTCCCGCAATGGGCAAAATTCGCGCTTAAGTAGCAACAAAAGTCAAGAGACATGACCTTCGATTGCAACCCGCTGTGCGCAACGCCCCGCCTCCCCGCATCCCCGCTCGACTGGTCGCACCCGGGTTGATAAGCCCTCCGCTCAAGGAGAGTCGAGACATGACCGTTGCGATCGAGATGGGACAGACGACGGCGGGCGCGCCCGCTACGCTCGATCTCGAGGAACTGCTGGCCACCCGCCTTCTGGTGCAGGGCAATTCGGGCTCGGGCAAGTCGCATCTGTTGCGGCGGCTGCTGGAGCAGAGCGCGCCCTGGGTGCAGCAGACCATCATCGACCCCGAGGGCGATTTCGTTTCGCTGGGCGAGCGTTACGGCCATCTGGTCATCGACGCCGAGGAGCATACCGAGCGCGGCCTGCAGGCGGCCGGCGAGCGGGCGCGCATGCACCGCGTCTCCACCGTGCTCAACCTCGAAGGGCTCGACGCCGAAAACCAGATGCGGCGCGCTGCCGCCTTTCTGGGCGGACTGTTCGAGGTCGCCCGCGACCACTGGTACCCGATGCTGGTGGTGGTGGATGAGGCGCAGCTGTTCGCGCCGGCGGTGGCCGGCGAGGTGTCCGACGAGGCGCGAAAGCTTTCGCTCGGCGCCATGACCAATCTGATGTGCCGTGGCCGAAAGCGCGGGCTGGCCGGCATCATCGCCACGCAGCGCCTGGCCAAGCTCGCCAAGAATGTCGCGGCGGAAGCCTCCAACTTCCTCATGGGCCGCACCTTCCTCGACATCGACATGGCGCGCGCCGCCGACCTGCTGGGCATGGAGCGGCGGCAGGCCGAGGCGTTCCGCGACCTGGAGCGCGGGCACTTCATGGCGCTCGGCCCTGCCTTGTCGCGCCGTCCGCTGGGCCTGCGCATCGGCGCGACGGACACCAGCCCGCGCAACGGCACGCCGCGCCTGATGCCGCTGCCGGAATCAGCGTTGGAGGATGCGCGCGCGATCATCCTCGCCGCACCGCCGCCCGAAACCGTGCGACCGCAGCGCCGGCAGCCCTCGCCCGATTTGCTCGACCAGCTGATGGCGGCGAAGTCGGCGGCACTGGAATTTCGTCCCGAACCGGCCGAGCCCACTGTAAGCGCCGAGGACCTCGCCGACCGGCGCGAGCGCATGGACGGCATACTGTCAGCCATCCTGGCGCAGCCCGACGCGGGGTTCCGCGTCATCGGCGTGCTCTACCAGGAGTTCGTCGTGCGCTGCCGCATCGAGGGCCTGGCTACGGTGGTGCCGGACCTCGGCGGCTTCCGCCGCATGCTGACCCGCGCCCGTGCCGGCGTCGGCTCCGACATGGCGCAGGATGATGCCTGGCAGGATGTCTCGGTGCGGGCGTCGCTGCTGCCCGAGGACATGCAGGGCGTGTTCATGATGATCGCGCGCGCCGCCAAGGAAGGCTGGGCCTGCCCCAGCGACGCCGCGATCGCCCGCGCCTATGGCTCGCACTCGCTGCGCCGCGCGCGCCGCCTTTTGACCTATATCGAGGAACAGGGCCTGATCGTGTGCCAATATGACGGCACCGGCCGACGCACCGTGACGCTGGTCGAACTCGCCTGGGCGACAGCGCCGGGCGACCCCGGCGCTGAAGAGGTCGAGCAAGGCAGCCTGGCCTTGTAAGGGCCTTGCGCAGCAGCGCGGTTCGCTATGCCTATGGATACTTCGTCTAGCCCACGGGGCTCGGATCGCCCTGCAACGCCTTGGGCAATGGCTGGCTCGAGCATTGCAGGTGCACCTCGCGGGCGAACAGCTTTCGCTGCTTCTGCTCCTGCTCCTTGGCCGCCGCGATGATGCCCAGCCCGTATGGGCCGAGCGCGACGAACGCCCACCCCGGGTGCTGTTTTTCGCGAGCCTCATAGTCCGCTGCCGCCATGCGGGCCTTCTGGCATTGCGGCGACGCCCATTTCTGGTCTTGCTGCGAAAGCGACGCGCCATAGTCGACCGGAGAGGCCGCGCATCCAGCCATTGTCGCGGCCAATGCGACGCAGATTGCAATTCTCATTCCGAAGCCCCCTGCCCAAGCCTCCTGCCCAAGCATTGCGGAGAGTACAGGGAAATCTCCTCCTCACAAGCGGGTAGCGGCGATGAGGTGGAGCAAGGCAGCTTGGCGCTGTGATGGCGCGCGTGGTCCACTCTGGGGTCAGAAGCCAAGACTGCCCAACATCAGCAAAGCGCGGGGAGCGGACATCAAGTTCAAAGACAGGGAGTTCTATCTGACCTTGATGACGACCTTGCCCTTGGCACGTCCTGTCTCGACGTAAGCCAGAGCCTCATTGGTCGCTTCGAACGGAAATACCCGATCGACAACCGGGCGGATCGCTCCGGATTCGATGAAGGACGTGATCTTGCTTAGCTGATCACCCTGCGCGCGCATGAAAAGGAAAGAAAACTTCACGCCACGGCGCTTGGCCTTGGCCCGGATTGCGCGGCTCAGAAAGCGCAGGATCAGCCTCAGGACCAGGTTCAGTCCTTTTTCCCTGGCAAATTCGGGATCCGGCGGACCGGAGATGGAGATCAGCTTCCCGCCCGGTTTCAGTACATTCAGGGATTTTTCAAGCGTTTTGGCGTCCTGGCTGTTCAAGACGACATCGTAGCCCGACAGGACTTTCTCGAAGTCGTCCTTCCTGTAGTCGACGACGACATCGGCGCCGAGACCCTTGACCAGATCGGCACTCGCCGCGCTCGTCGTTGTCGCAACGGTGGCGCCGAGGTGCTTTGCCAGTTGGATGGCGAATGTCCCCACGCCGCCGGAGCCAGCCTGAATGAAGACCTTCTGTCCTTTCTTCAGGTTTGCCCTTTCAATGAGCGCCTGCCAGGCGGTCAGACCGACAAGAGGGATCGAGGCCGCCTCTTCCATGCTGAGATTCTCAGGCTTCAAGGCCAAGTCGGCCTCATCCATGGCGATGAACTCGGCGAATGTCCCGACCCGGCCATCGCGCGGCCGCGCATAGACATCGTCGCCGGGTTTGAATTTGCGGACCTTTGATCCCACGCGGACAACCGTTCCAGCCAGATCATGGCCCAGGATGAGCGGAAGGCGATAGGGCAGGATGAGCTTGAACTCCCCGGTTCTGATCTTGGAGTCGAGCAGGTTCACCGCCGCGGCATGTATCTCGACCAGGACATCGCTATCCCCGAGCTCCGGCTCCGGCATCTCGGCCAGCCGCAGAATGCCCTTTTTGTTATATTTGTCGACGACGAATGCCTTCATGGCAGTGGCTTTCTGAAAGGGTCTGTTGGTGTTCAGGGACGAAACAGGCCGAGCGTTTACGGCGGCAAAGCCGCCCCGTGGGAAAGGCCTTAGCCCTCGAGGAAAGAAAGAGCTTTCGGGACGAAATCGGCGTAATTCTGGAAGATTCCGCCGTGCCCGGCATCCGGGTAGATGACCAGTTGTGCCCCCGGGATACGCCTGGCGAGATCGTGGGTATTGGCGCTCGGCACCATCCTGTCCCGATCGCCATTCGCAACCAGGGTAGGAATGCCGATGGTGCTCAGGTCTTGCGGCTTTTGCAGCCCATAGGCCTTGATCGACTGATTGAACGTATATGTCATGCTTGGCACTTCCCCCCGTGGGGCCTTACCAATTGCGCTGTGGTTGCCAGTCTCATGTGCGTGAAATCCTCCGTTCAGGCCGGCAGGCGGAACTGCTTGCGCAGGCTCCTGTCGAAGATCTCCGCCGGGGCAAACCGGCGCAGCATGCTGACCTGCCGCGCTGCCTTGCCGGCGGTATAGCGCCGTCGCGGACGGGCATCGGTCGCTGCCTTGACGACCACATCCGCGACCACTTCCGGCCGATCGGCTGTCGGCATCACATCGCGAAGCAGCGTTTCGACCCCGGCTCGAGCCCGATCATATTCCTTCAACACCGAATCCGGCTCAATCCCGTTCTGGTCGAAGACGGTACGCACGTATGCCGGCTCGATGACCGAGACGCGGACATTGAACGCACGCACCTCGTGGTCGAGCGATTCCGAATAGCCCTCGAGCGCGTGCTTGACTGCCGAGTAGTGAGCTGAGTATGGCGCCGGTACTAATCCCAGAATCGAGCCGATGTTGATGATGCGCCCTTCGCCGCGCCGCCGCATCGAAGGCAACACCGCATTGGTCATGCGGATGACGCCGAACAGATTGACGTCGAACAGCGCCTGCACCTGTGCGACCGAGGATTCTTCGGCGCCCCCGAGCAGGCCGACGCCGGCATTGTTGACCAGCACGTCGATCCGGCCGGTCCGCGAGAGCACAGTGGAAACAAGTGCGGCGACGGCTTCACCGTCCGTCACGTCGCAAACCAGCATGGTCACGCCGTCCGGACCGTTGCCGACCGTGCGCCGACTTGTCCCGAAGACAGTGAACCCGGCCCGCGCCAGGGCCTCGGCGCTGGCGCGGCCGATGCCCGAGGAGGCTCCGGTCACAACAGCGGTTTTTGCGGAATTCATATTCATTTCATGCTCCAAAGCCATGAGGGCTAGCTTCTTCTCGCTAATTGAATTATGATCATAATATCACATTACATCCATAATGCAATAACAGAAAGGAATAGCAGCCATGCGCTACGAAAAGGGCAGAAGGGACGCATCACGCGGCCGGATCATGGAAGTCGCCGCAGACCGTTTTCGGGGCGATGGCATAGCTGCGTCCGGACTGGCAACGATCATGAGCGACGCCGGGCTGACGAATGGGGCCTTCTATCCGCACTTTCAATCCAAGGCGGAACTTGTCCGTGAAAGCGTGGCGGCAGCTCTGGATGCTCAGTCGCATCAACTGCGGGAGGCATTGGCCGCCGGCGGCCCGGAAATGGCCATAGAGGCTTATTTGTCAGCCGAGCACCGGGACAATCCGGGAAAGGGCTGCGCGTCCGCCGCGCTTCTGCCGGAACTCGCGCGTCAACCACCCGACACGCGCGAAGTCTATACCGACCGCTTGCTGTCCTTGGTGCGCCAGTTGGCTGAAGCGCTTCCACAGGCCAAGGATCCGGAAGGTGTGGCGCTGAGTGTCTTTGCGACGCTCATCGGCGCGCTTCAAATAGCCCGCACCGTCGAAGGGACGGAATTATCGGATCGCGTCCTCGCGGCGGCGAAAGATGCGGCGCGGACGCTGATCCAGCAGCGCCAGGACGAAGTGGCGTCCTGACGCTATGAGGGTGCGCAGCACTATCCACGGCAACGGCAAAGGCTCGGCATCATTGACGGGCGGCACTGTCCGGGAAAGGTCCGCTTTGGCCAAGGACTGCTCCAGGAACCAGGATGCGCTCAGCCCAGAAGATTGCGCGCCGTGCGCATGAAGATCCTTGAGCCGATCGGGATCAGGTCGTCGGGAAAATCATAGTCGGGATTGTGCAAGGCCGGGTGCCGCTCGCCTGCGCCCAGAAAGAACATAGCCGACGAAGCACTGTGACCGAAGATGCCGAAATCCTCCGAAGCGCGCATCGGCAGGTCTTCCTCGCCCTGCGACACGTCCTCTTCATCGAGCGCGCGCCGCAGATGCTCCACCGCGTCCGGCGCATTGACGCTGGCGACGAATATCTCGTGATAGTCCCAGCGGGCGGAAAGCCCATGCTGGCTGGCGATCCCGGTGACCAGCGCCTCGGCGGCCGCGCACAGATTCGCCATCCGCTCGTCGCGCCGGGTGCGCAACGTTGCCCACACCTCTGCATGACCCGGCGCAATGCCGAACACGGCCTCGCCCATCGCTGCATGGGTGACGGTGACCATGCCGAATTCGTCGTCGGCGAAGGTGCCGCGCCCGAGCGCGGGCAATGCCGGCATCAGCTTGCTGATCGCCAGCATCGGCGAGGTGCCGGTTTCGGGCATCGACGAATGCGCTGTCTTGCCCTCCAGCGTAATGCGCATGCCGCGCGAAGCACAATTGACCACGCCCGGCTTGAGCCTGACCTCGCCCAGGGGCACGCCGGGCAGATTGTGCAGCGAGAAGGCGAAATCCGGCGCGATCTCGCCGAAGCGGGGATCGGCGACGACGCCGGCCGCGCCATTGCCGGTTTCCTCCGCCGGCTGGAACATCAGCACGACCCGGCCGCGCGCCGGCCGCTCGCGCCCCAACTGGCGGCCAAGCGACGCCAGGATCGCGGTATGCCCGTCATGGCCGCACATATGAGACTTGCCGGGCACCAGCGATGAATGCGGGGCGCCCGAAAGTTCCTCGATCGGCAGCGCATCGAGTTCAGAGCGAAACAGCACCGTCGGTCCCGCCTTGCCGCTGTCATAGACCGCCGCTACGCCATGGCCGCCCAATCCGGTCAGCACCTTGTCCGGCCCGGTATCGGCGAGGAAATCGACGACCTCGCGCGCCGTCTTCTCCTCCTCGTTCGAGATTTCCGGATTCTGGTGCAGCCTGCGCCGCCACGCCGTCAACTCGACAATGTCTCGATTGGTAAGGGTCATCTTCCATCTCCGTGTGCGCTGCATTCTCCACAAAAGCAGCCATTGCTCCAGCACCTTCCCCGCTCTCATCGATGATCCACGAACCATCCGCCCCGCCGCCCTCTGGCAGGCCCGCGCAAGGACGACATATGGTAGGACATCCAGAGCGAAGGAGGTTCGGCATGGACGAGAGGGAGATCAGGGCGGCGCTCGACCGCCACTGGGCGGCCTCCGACAGGGATGACTTCGAGGCGGAGCACGAGATCTATCGGGAGGACGCGGTGCTCGACTATCCGCAATCGGGCGAGCGTATCCGCGGGCGGCACAACATCCAGCAGTCCCGCGCCGCGCAGCCGAACCGCAAGCGCTTCACCGTGCGGCGCATCGTCGGCGCCGGCGACCTCTGGATCACCGAATATGTGCTGACCTATGACGGGCTCCCATCCTACACGGTGAGCATCATGGAATTCGTCGACGGCAAGGTGACCCGCGAGACCCAGTATTTCGGCGATCCCTTCGAGCCGGGCCCGTCGCGCGCGCAATGGGTCGAGCGGATTCCGTGAACGACAGGAATCCCCCGATCGCCCGCGCCGAGCTGCCGGATGATACCGCCGCGCTTGCCCGCTTTCTCATCGGCAAGCTGGTGGTCCGGCAATTGCCCGAAGGCAGGGCCAGCGGCCGCATCGTCGAGACCGAGGCCTATGTCGTCGGCGACGCCGCCGGCCACGGTTTTCGCGGCATGACGCCGCGCAACCGTTCGCTGTTTCTCGAGCGCGGCCACGCCTATGTCTATCGCGCCTATGGCGTCTCCTGGATGCTGAACGTCTCCAGCGAAGCGGCGGGGACCGGCACCGGCGTGCTGATCCGGGCGCTCGAGCCGCTCGAAGGCATCGGGCTCATGCAGCACAATCGCGGCAATGAGCGCCTGCGCGACCTGGCGCGAGGACCAGGACGGCTGGCCATGGCGCTGCGGATCGACCGCTCGCTCGACGGCCTCGATCTCTGCCGGCAAGGCCCCCTATGGCTCGCCCACGACGACCGGGAACGAGGCGAGATCGGCCAGAGCATCAGGATCGGCATTTCGAAGGACGCGGACCGCCCCTTGCGGTTTTATCTCAGGGGCAGCCCGTTCGTCAGCGGTCCGGCCTCGCTCAGCAAATAAAGGCCAGCCACCGTTACCGAGGGCACAAAGGTCCGCCATCCGCGAAGGCGAACGCCGCGAAGCGCGCACCGATGCGACGGTGCGCGGGGCATTGTGCGACCGAGGTTGTGCGAAAACGCGGTCGCGCCCGTCGTCGGGATCATGGGTACGCAATACCGGGCTACCACCACCGACGACCAAATCGACCACTCGATCCGCCACCAAAACGACCGCCTCCGGCAACGAGCCGAATGATGAGGAGAAGTACAATCGCGCCGACGGTGGCGTTGACGATCAAGCCGATCGTTCCGCTCCCAAGATGGATGCCTAAGCGAGGCAGCAGCCAGTCACCGATGAACGCGCCGATGATCCCGATTGCTATGTCCCCGATCAGACCAAAGCCGGCCCCCCGCACGATCTTCCCGGCCAACCATCCGGCAACTAGGCCGACTACCAATATGACAATGATACTCTCGTTCGACAGATGCATGGTGATCCTCCCAGGCGCGCTTTTTCACTGTGCGATACTGTGCGATAGCGCCCGTACACGAAACACGAGCGCCGCCGACAGGTCGATTCAGGCAAGGACGAAGCCCGCCAAAACGACCGTAATGATAAGCGAGACGGGTACGGCAAGAAGCCAACGAGCCTCCGAAATACTATTGTGCCGAGTGCCCACTGGCTCACGCCTCCCGATATTTTTTTGCTCGGCACTATATCGGGAATGAGGGACCACGTGCTCCGATTGGCTCGACGATCCTCACCGCTTAGTACCAGCGTCCACGACCGTAGAAGCCGCCGCCGCCTAGCAGCAAAACAATAAGAACGATGACTAGAATTGTGGTGATATCCATATGCGCCTCCTCTGAGTGCGCCCGACCGTGAAGGCCGCTCGCCGCTCTTGCCTGGGCAAGGCCCAATGCCTGTGACTTGATCTAGATTAACGTGCCGCAGAGCATTCTTGTTCCAGTGGAACTATCTGAAATACGGATATTCTTTCGTGCTCGTGTGCGTTTCATTGGCAAGGGAGAGAAACCAGGCAAACACTCCTGTTCGCCGTACCGCCGAGCCCGGTTGACGCAACCCGCTGATAGATCAACGCATGAATCGCAAATCACAAAACCGGACGAAGCTCGATCTTTTCGATTTCCTGGCGGGATTATTCTGAAACGCCTCGATTGCGATTTGCCGTTTGGCAGGCAGCCAGACTTGCGACTTGGAAGCTGCCATCTCGATCACGTCAACGAATTCGATCAGCTCGAGGTTGCCCGACCTGGAGGAAGCGGCCGTAAGTCATAGACGCCAGTTGAGATGGAACCGAATAGGCAACCAGAGAGTTTAGCCGGCTGACTAGACCCTCCAAGCTTCTGGTCATTGAAGAGCCCGCTCTCCTCGCAAGGGAGGGCGGGCTCTTCTGCGATTCCAAGACAGCGAAACTCAAGCAATATCACTCCAACTGGGCGATAACTGCCGCGCCGCGCTACCTGCCAGGGGCACTCCAAAGAAGGAAGCGGGTTCTGCGCCAACAAGAAACAGGTACAGGGAATACGGATGCTTGCAAACTCGTTGAAGCTGTCAGGAGTGACACCGATCGATCCGATTCCGTGACGCTCAAACCGACCTGCACAAAAAGGAAATGAAACCATGGAGAAGTCCCTCCTTTCCGCCCTTGGTCTTACGTTCGCGCTCGCTGTCTCGATGCCGATCCTGGGCGTCAGCATCGCCAACGCCGCTATGCAGCAGGCCCCCGCGGCAACGACCGCGACCACCGGCCAGCCAGCCTCGGATGCTATGGCGACGAAGCACGCCAAGAAACACATCAAGAAGCATAAGAAGCACGTCACGAAGCACACGATGGCCAAGAAGGCCTATTAAGGCGCTCTCTGTACGTCCTGGTTTTTGAGAAAGCCGCTCTGGCTTAAATTTGGTTGGAGCGACCTTTTCGATTCCGCGCGCCAGGGTTCTTCGCGCATCAGCCGTGGCGAGGAGCTCTTACGAAGGGGCAGAACTTTCATTTCCGGCGAGAACGGTGAGAGGCAGCCGGACGATGAAGGTTGTCCCGGTGCCGGCCGATGCCTTGGCAAGTGTTCCCCCGAACTGGTGGGCGAAAGCATCGATGAACCGCGATCCCATGCCTGTTTCGGCGCTGGTCGGATTCATGCCGATGCCGTTGTCCTCGACGGTAAGGGTGACCTCGCCATCACGCCGCTGGAAGCCCAGAGTGATACGGCCCGCCCCTTTTGGAAACGCGTATTTGATCGCATTGGTCGCAAGTTCGTTGACCATCAGGCCGAGCGGAACAGCATGATCGGCCACGATCGTGAGCGGTTCCGCGTCGACGGCGATCTCAATGCCGGAATTCGCACCAAGAAGACTTGAGCGAATGCTCGACGCGATGCCCTCCAGGGTAGGTCTCGATTTCGACCGGCCCGAAGGCACTCGATTTGGCGATTACGTCGTAGAGTTCGGCGACCGCGCTGATGCGTGCCTGCATGGCGCGATAGCCTTCCACGCACGGGTCAGCCGCCCGCCGGAGCTCGTAGCTCACAAAGGACGAGATGACCTGCAGGCTGTTCTTGATCCGGTGTGCCAATTCGGCGGCCAGAACATTCCGGTGACGGTCAAACAGCGTTTCCTTGGTCGCATCCTCGAAGACGAGGAGAAGCTGAGTGCCCAGGTTGCCTGGAACCTGTATCTTGCGGGCGTACAGTTTGAAGATGCGATGTCCGAGCAGCGGAAATTCGTCCTCGAGCAGGAAGTCGTCGAATGGCCGATCGTCAGGCACGACGTGGTCGAGTAAAGCGTGCAGCGCCGCGACATCCCACTGGCCCTGCTTCAGGTCTTCGAGACGCTTCCCAACAACATCTTCCGCGCTGTCCCCGAACATAAGAACGAAGTTCCGGCTTGCGGTGACGATCCGCATGTCGGAATCCAGAATGACACGAGGATCCCGCACCGTATCGGCGATGGTCTGGCCCAGGCGCAGATTGATCTTTGCCTTGCGTTGTTCATTGCGCAGTTCCGTCACGTCGTCGATCGTCAGGAGAAAGAAATCGAAGCTGATTTCGGGCGGTGAACCTTGCGGGCGTTAAGAAGCATCGTCTTCGGACCCACATCCGGGAAAACGTGCTCGACCTCGTAAGCCTCAACGGTGGTTTTCCATATCAGTGCTTGCGGGATTGGGATAGCTTGCCCCACGGGCAAAAAGCGCGAGACCTCATTGCGCCCACGTCCAAATGATGCTGTCCAGAATGTTGCGTCCAAGCGCCCGGCCAACGCAGATAAAAGAGCTGAAAAACTGCAGCCATCGCCGCCCAAGCTCGCCTTAGCAAAGGGTTAGCCTGATGATTTCAGCACAAAGGGCGTGGCCGGCGCCGGACGCGCTAACCGCGCTGTCTGGCGTTAGGTCCTGGCGAGCTTTCCGACGGGTTTGCAGCCAATTTGGCGAATCGCCGATCTCTTAGCCAGAGGGACTTCCGCCTCATTCTCGCCAGCAGCTCATCGCGATCGCGATCATCAGCGGTCCCTCGGCCATGCGTCGCAGCAATCACATAGTCGGCTCTGTTCGTCCGATAGTCTTCTTTTTGCACAGACATCGTTTCCTCCCAGTCTACAGCCTTTCCCCTCCTTTGGCCTGAGGGGGATTAGCTGCCGGCGCATCACGCGAGTCTACCAATTGGAGATTGTATCAAAACGACACACTCCGCAGTAGCGCCTACATTTCGTTGTTTTCGATGATGCCGGCCTCGTCCGCCGGCTTGCCATCGAGCGCCGGCGACTTCCTGGAGACAACTCCAATTGCGTAGCGCAGTACCGGTGGAGCCTGCCGAACCTCGCCAGGCCATAGAAAGCTGGTAGCCCGCTGGTTCCCGGCCGGCGGTCTCTTCGCATTTCTGGCTCGGCCGGTCTCATCAAAGACCCGTGCCAGAATTCATAGTCGTCTTGTCGGCCATCTCGGCGCGTGGCGGCCTGAGCCGAATGCGATCAGTAACCGTTGTTGATCACGACCGCATGCTTATGGTGGCGACGCCCTGAATCGTAGAACGCCTGCCGATCGTGATGGCGATGATGCAGGCGCTGTCCATTATCGTTGATGATTCTTTCAACATGATGGTGGCGGTGGTGATGACCAGAAGAAATGATCACTTCCGCCGATTGGGCAGGAACAGCAAATAAAAGCGCCAAAGCGCTGGAAATAACAATCATCTTCATAGGTTGTTTTCCTTGAGATCTTTGAGCGGTAGGCATAGTTCAACGCACCCTTGATCGATAGGTTCCTCCGATAAAACCCCGACACCGACAATCACCCCTACGACCTCCACGATCTTGCCAACAAGCACGGCATGCCACTCAGTTCGGCAGAAGTTGTTTTGCCGACGAACGGTTCATCTCGCTCGAATTCCATCGACGGCGGGTGCCAAGCCGGAACTGATCGGCACCGCCCGGCAGTGCGACCGTGATCACGGTGCGGGCATTAGAGGAGGGAAACCCACTTTGTGCCAGAGCGGCGGATCGGCATCAGCAAGCTGCCGTTGGGTCATCACAGGGAAGCCTACATCCGCCTTGTAGCACAACGCCGCTCGTGGCGAGGGCACCAGCGACGTCCTCTTTTGAGCGCCGACAGAACCACCGTAAACGACCGAGGTTGGGCGCAAAGCTGGCGTCGGCACCGGGAGATCCCGGTGCCGAGCAGGCTCAGCGATGTTACGGACGAGCGCACCGTGCAAACCACCCCCCATCACACCCGCAACTGCTCCAGATCCTCAATCAATCCTGGTCCGGTCGGCTGCCATCCCAGCGTCTTGCGCGTTTGTTCGCTTGAGGCGGGCATGTCGCGGCTGGCGAACATGGCCAGCCAGCCGAAGAACGTCTGCGCCTCTTCCGGGGCAATGGATTTGACCGGCAGTTTCAGGCGCCGGCCGATGGCTTCGGCGACATCGCGCATCGGCACGCCCTCCTCCCCGACCGCGTGATACCTGGCGTTCGGCTCGGCCTTTTCGACCGCCAGCCTGTAGAGGCTGGCGACGTCGAGGACATAGGCAGCCGGCCAGCGGTTGAGCCCGTCGCCGATGTAAGCGCACACACCTTTTTCGCGGTACAGGCCGATCGCGGGCGTGATGAGGCCCTGCGTGACGGGATCGTGGACCTGCGGCAGCCTGACCACCGAGACGTTGACACCGGTCGCGGCGACCTCGACGGCCGCTTCTTCCGAGGCCGCCCGGGGGTGAACGTCGGCACCGACGGTCGCGTTGCCTTCCCTGGCCGGCTCGCCGGGCACCGTGTTGGCGATCGGCGTGCCGGAGGTCACGAGCAAGGGCCGGTCGGAACCGGCGAGAGCCGAGCCCAATGCGCGAATGACACGCCGGTCATCCTCGCAATTGGCAACGAAATTCGCGAAATTGTGGTTGAAGGCCAAGTGTATGACGCTATCCGACCGGGCCGCACCGCTCCTGAGGCTCTCCTCATCCTCGATCGATCCGCGATGGACCTCGGCGCCGGTGGCGGCCAGGGCCGCCGCCTTGTCCTCCGAGCGACAGAGGCCGAGCACCTGATGGCCGGCCGCGATCAAATCCTTGACGACGGCCGAGCCGATGTTTCCGGTGGCGCCGGTTACAAATACACGCATGAGCAGGTCTCCTTCTTCGTTGGAGACACATATGCGTCGCTGGTATATCCTGGTAAAGTAGTGACCTTATCGGGGTATAATCACTAACTGGATGAGTGGACGCATGGCGAACGGAAACATGCTGGGCACCTATCTCAGGGATCGCCGGGCCAAGCTCGACCCGACCGCCTTCGGCCTGTCCCAGGCGCGTCGCCGCACGCCGGGCCTGCGCCGCGAGGAGGTGGCGCAGCGCGCCAATATCAGCCCGACCTGGTACACATGGCTGGAGCAAGGGCGTGGCGGCGCGCCCTCGGCCGATGTGCTCGACCGGATTTCGCGCGCGCTGATGCTGACCGATGTCGAGCGCGAACATCTCTTCCTGCTTGGCCTCGGCCGCCCGCCGGAGGCGCGCTACAGGACGGAAGGCGTCACGCCACGGCTGCAGCGCGTACTCGACGCCCTGGAGCCAAGCCCCGCTTTGATCAGGACCGCCGCATGGGACATCGTCGCATGGAACCGGGCGGCGACCGTGATGCTGCACGATTACGGATCGCTGCCACCGGAGCAGCGCAACATCCTGCGCTTCATGTTCCTCGATCCGCGCGCCCGCGCCGCGCAACATGACTGGGAAAGCGTCGCGCGCTTCATCGTCGGCGCGTTCAGGATGGAAGCGGCACGTGCGGGCGCGGCCACAGCGGTGGAACCTCTTGTCGATGAACTCAGCCGGCTCAGCCCTGAATTCAAGGCGATGTGGCGCGACAACGACGTCCCCGCCACCCATGGCGAGGGCGTCAAGCACATACGCCACCCGCTTCTCGGCCCAATCGCCTTTGAATATTCGGCGTTCGCGGTCGATGGCCGCCTCGATCTCAGCATGGTCGTCTACAATCCGGTGAAACAGGAAGACTCCGACAGGATCAGGTCGCTGATGGCGCCACGCAAAGCCGGATCGGCGTGATCGCGGATACCTGCGTCTTCCAGCGGCTTCCTGCAGCGCCCGCTAAACAAGATGTGTTTCGCCGATTGATGCGCGGCCATTTATGATGGATGCCCGGTGACAACACCGAATCGCTGACGGCATTGGCAGGAGAATTGATCGGGTGCGGCTGAGATCTATCCCCTTGGGGTTCGTCACCATCCTCGGCCTGCTCGTGGTGGTCATCGGCCTGACGGCGTCGGCGCGGTCGTTCGCCGCGCTGCAGCCGGGCATTCCGGCTTGGCTGAAGGGCCATGTCGGCGACGGCGAGGACCAGATTTCGCAGGTGGTGCTGGAGCGGGCGCGCGCGCTCTACCAGCGCAAGGTGAGTGAAGGCGCGGTCAGGAACCCCTGCTACTTCGCCATGGACGCCACGCGCCCCAGCGACCTCGGCAACGGCGTGCTCGGGCACCGCTATTACATCATCTGCGAGGCCAACCAGTCGTTTCGCGCGGTGGCGGCGGGGCATGGCGCCGGACGCAATCTGAAGGGCGTCGTCAACTTCGCCAATGGCAGGGAATGCTCCAAGAACTTCGGCAACGCCATGGATTCCGAGCTGACCGCCGGCGGCGCCTACATGACCAGCGATACCAAGACCTCGTTCAAGGGCTATTACCGCGTCGGCGCCAAGCAAAACGCGGTGTTCATGCGCACCTTCGTGCAGTTCGACGGCGAAGGCGAAACCGCCAACGCCAGGAAGCGGGTGATCGGCGGGCACCCGGCCCAGGTGCTGAAAGGGCTGTGCATGCGCAAGGATCCGGCCAGCCCCTATGCCAACCATGACGGTTTCGTTCCGGCGGGCACGCTGGTGACTTACGCCGGCGGCCGCAGCAATGGCTGCACCAGCTGGACGCCGCAGGACGCCCAGCTGATCATCCCGCTGATGAAGGACAAGCCGACGACGCTCTACATCTATCCTGAATCGCGCGACATCGCCGCCGTCGCGAAAGCCGCGGCGGGCGGCCATGCGCTGGCGGGCACCGGCCTGTACTGGAACGCGGCCTGCCTGAAGCAGATCGGCACGCCGAAATTCTGGCCGAAGGAAACGCTGGAGCCGGTCATCGCCAAATACAAGGCGGACCATCCCGCGCCGCCACCGCAGCCCTTGCCGATCTGCAAGGAGTAACGCTCTCCCCTGCCCGGCTGGCAGACCTTGATTTCAGGACGCGGCCGGCCTAGCTGACAGCCATCGGACATTTCGACAGGATTCTTGCCGCCATGGATTTCACCCCAAACGCAACGCCCGCCCGCCTTGCCTCCTGGGGAATTCATATCCATGCCTGCTTCGATCGTCCTCTCCGACCTCTCCATTTCAACGCCTGACGGCCGCCCGCTCCTCTCGAACATCAACCTGAGTTTCGGCGCCGGGCGCACCGGCCTCGTTGGACGCAACGGCATCGGCAAGACCACGCTGCTTGCGCTGATGGCCGGCGAGCGCGCGCAGCAATCCGGCATGATTTCGGTCCATGGCAGCGTCGGCCTGCTGCGCCAGAGCGTGCAGGTGGCGCAAGGCATGGCCATCGCCGATCTGTTTGGCGCGCGCGAGGCGCTCGGCACGCTGCGCCGTGCCGAGCAGGGCACGGCAACACTTGAGGAACTCGCCAAGGCCGACTGGACGCTGGAGGCGCGCATCGCCTCTGCGCTTGGCCGCGCCGGGCTCGACGTGTCCCCGGAGACGCCGCTGGCGGCACTGTCGGGCGGGCAAACGACGCGCGCCCGGCTTGCCGCGCTGGTCTTCGCCGAACCTGACTTCCTGCTCCTGGACGAGCCCACCAACAACCTCGACAGCGCCGGGCGCGACACGGTGATCGGGCTCATCGCCGAATGGCCGGGCGGCGCCATCATCGTCAGCCATGACCGCGAGCTGCTCGAGACGGTCGACGCCATCGTCGAGCTGACATCGCTCGGCGTCAGCAGCTATGGCGGCAATTGGAGCCGCTATCGCGAGCGCAAAGCCCTGGAACTCACCGCCGCCCAGCGCGATCTTGCCGATGCCGAACAGCGCGTGGCCGACATCGACCGCAAGACGCAGGACATGGCCGAACGCAAGGCGCGCAAGGATGGCGCCGGCCAGCGCAAGCGCGCCAAAGGCGACATGCCGCGCATCCTTGCCGGCGCCCGCAAGGACCGCAGCCAGGACAGTGGCGGCGAGGCCGCGCGGCTTGGCGAGCGCCGCCGCGCACAGGCGCAGGACGCGGCCGCCTCGGCGCGCCAGCGCATCGAAATCCTGCAGCCCTTCTCGGTCAGGCTCGCCGCCACCGGCCTGCCGGCCGGACGGATGGTGCTGGTTCTCGAAGGGGTCAGCGGCGGCCACGAGCCGGGCCGGCCGATCCTGCACGACCTGTCCTTTTCCATCACCGGGCCGGAACGTATCGCCGTCACCGGTCCCAACGGTTCGGGCAAGACGACGCTGCTGAAGCTTGCCAGCGGAGAGCTGCTTCCATGGACGGGCACGGTGCGCGGCCCGACGGACTTTGCCATGTTCGATCAAGCGGTCAGCCTGCTCGAACCGTCGGCCTCGATCCTCGACAATTTCCGCCGCATCAATCCCTCGGCCGACACCAATGCCTGCCGGGCAGCCCTTGCGCGCTTCATGTTCCGCGCCGACGCTGCGCTGCAGACGGTCTCGAGCCTGAGTGGCGGGCAATTGCTGCGCGCTGGCCTGGCCTGCGTGCTGGGCGGACCGACGCCACCCGCGCTGCTGATCCTCGACGAGCCGACCAATCACCTCGATATCGCGTCCATCGAGGCGGTCGAAGCCGGATTGCGCGCCTATGACGGCGCCCTGCTGGTCGTCAGCCACGATGCGGCCTTCCTGGACGCCATCGGTATTTCACGCAGGCTCGATCTCGGCGGGCCGCAAACTTGAGGGGATGGTTCGAGGTCTGGAACCGGCACCCGGGTCATTTTGGGCTGGCGCCGGACGATTTCCTTTGGCAGCGAGATGGTCTAGGCTCCCCGCGCGGCAGCCAACACGGAGTTCCCTGATGGAAGCGAGCGAGATGCAGGCGATCGGCGATACGCTGATGCGGATCGTCACCCCAGACATGACGCCCAAGCAGCTCATCAAGGCGGCCAGGAAAGTGCACCCCAACGCATCCAAGAAGGACATTGCCAGGGCAGCGTTCTTCTCGATCATCGCCAACGCGGATCAGGACATCGGCAAGGCCAGGAATTTGCAGGCCTTTGCCCTTGCGGAGCGCACGCAGGCGGCTGAATAGCCGCTGCTCAAGGCATCCCGCCATGCGCGCCCCTGTTTCGAACAGGAAGGGCCAAGATTTCCCAGACAAGCCGAACATGAGATCGTAGAGGGCTGATGCGCATCTTGATCGTTGCGGCAATGAAACAAACCGTTTGAACATGGCATGCTTACCCGAAGCACTGACGACGATGCCTGAGAACAACACCATCGACTTCGACCGCGCGCTCGCCGCGGCGGAATTCGTCTGCCCGGCATGTCGCGATTCCAACCTCAAAGCGAGGGTTTTGCGCGTAGACGCAATGTCGCTTTATCGATGCGGCCAATGTGCATCACTGATCTATGATCCGTTCCCGTCGATAGATTACACCGCACACACCAGCCCGCTCGGCATTCGCAACTACGTTGAAATGAGCGCGTCCATCGACACCGTTGCAAGAAACATCCTCAGGGTTGTTCCCGACGGCAGCATTGGCCGCATCCTCGACATCGGTTGTGGGTTTGGCTTCGCTCTGGATGCCGTTCGAACCATTGCCGGATGGGAGGCGATGGGATTTGAGCCGTCGCAATATGGTGGCTCGGGACGAGATCAACTTGGTCTCGATATCATCCGTGACTTCGCGCCGTTGAACCCCAATCCGCACTGTCTGTACAATGTGGTGCACTGTTCGGAGGTCATCGAGCACATCCACGACCCCGCGGCTTTCCTCGCAATTCTGACATCCTATCTGTCTGAGGACGGCGTGATCGTTCTCACCACGCCCAATCCCGAGCGGATCAATCCCACGACCGCGCGAAGCACCCTTTTGGCGCTTCTGTCACCCGGTGCCCACACGATTCTGTTTAGCGACGAAGCGCTTACGCGGCTTTTCGAAGAGGCTGGCCTGACATTTGTCGCAGTGGACAAAAGTGCCGACAGCACATTGTTCTACGCATCGCGCAGGCCGATCGAGTTCCAGACTGCCGAAGGGTGGCAGGGCAAGATCCTGTTCTACCTCAAGGCAGCTCTTTCCCGAGCTCAGCCCGGTTCATCATTGGCCGTCGGTCTCCGTTATCGCCTGTTTCGCGCAGCCATCGATCACGGCATGTACGAGATTGCGGAGCAGAGTTTCGACCCGATCCTTGCCGACGCTCGGCCCAGAGTGGACGATATAAGCTCGTTGACACAATTTGCCGGCCGGTGGCCCCTCTGCATTGCGGCTTCCACATACTATCGCGGGATGCTGTTGCTGATCCACAGGGGCGACTATATGGACGCAGCCGAGCATCTCCATGCCGCGCATCTGCTGTGCGCAAAGAAAATAGAGATCGACCCCGCGACGGCTGGAGTCGAAGCCGATCTTGTCTGGCGGGCCAAGTATCACGAGGCGCTTTCTCTGGAAAATTCCGGTCAACATCGCAAGGCCATGTCCGCTCTCGATGCAATAGACGGCCGACGCCTGGCAGAGGTTCCGCAAGACCTGGAGGCTGGCATCGCAGAACTTCGGAAAACGATTGAAGCTTCGCAGCCAGTATTGAATGCAGCGAGCGCCTCCTTTTTCCGAAATCTGCACAACTAGGCGAAACTCGATGGCTCAATCGATTGCTGCATGCATACCGCTTTACAACGGTCAGAAATTCATTCGAACTTCGCTGAAAAGCGTCCTCGGGCAAAGCCGCCAGCCAGATGAGGTGATGGTCGTGGATGACGGCTCCACCGACAACGGGGCTGACATAGCGAGGGAGATAACCAGGGGCGACGATCGTATCAAGGTCCTGACAAAACAAAACGGCGGTCAGTCATCGGCCCGCAACCTGGCTGTGAAAAGCTGCGACAGCGATCTCATCGCGTTTCTTGACCAGGACGATTGGTGGTACCCAAGACATCTCGAGACGCTGGAAGCTGCCACAGGGTCGGAACCCCAGGTTGGCCCATTCGGATGGGTCTACAGTGACCTCGACGAGTATAGCAGCGACGGACACCTCGTGGTCCGCGAAATGATCAAACGACTTGGGTCGGAGCACCCGAAGAGAACAATCTATAGCTGCCTGAGCCAGAATATGTACGTCCTTCCTTCCGCATCCCTGATCTCACGCGAGGCCTTTGAGGCCGTTGGCGGATTTGACGAAAACCTGTCAGGCTACGAGGATGACGATCTCTTCCTGCGTTTATTCAGAGCGGGGTATACCAACACATTCGTCGGCGAGGCTCTATCCGCCTGGCGTATCCACAGCGCATCCGCTTCCTACAGTACAAGAATGGCGAAATCGGCGTTGATATATGCCGACAAGCTCCTTGATGCATTTCCCGACGACATTGCCCTGGCCCGCTACTATTCCAGGGATTTGATAACGCCGCGATTTTTTCACACCGCGGCCGGCACCTATCGCATGGCTGGACGAAAAGGGAGCATCGAGCTGGCATCGGACGCACTCGCACTCATGGACAGGCTTACACCCACCATGAGATTCAGGCTTTGGTTGATCATGCGCACGATCCGGCCATTGCTTGGCAACCGCTTCTCCGCGAAGTTGGCGTCTACGGATCTTGCATATGGATTTGTACGGCGACTGGCCGCGATCTAGAGCATGACCCCGAGCGCCATTGCCATGGGCCCTGGCCGTCCCCAGTCTTGTTTCGCGCGGCATCCCGACATGCACGCCCCTGTTTCGAACAGTGGGCCAAGATTTTCCCGGACAAGCCGAGGTTGAGCTTGTAGAGGGCTACAGTGCATTGTGGTCGTCGCGGCAATGCCGCCATGCGCGCGAAAATCACGGAGAAGCCAGCCGATGTCCGGACACAGTCACGATTCCATCCCGACCTGGACCTGGGTGGCGCCGGTGCTGGCCGCCGGTTTGCTGGCTCTCAAATTCACCAGCATCGTCCCCTCGGACGCGACATTGGTGCTTGTTCTCGCCGCCGCACTGCTTGGCTCGGCGGTTTTCGCGGCCGTCCACCATGCGGAGGTCCTGGCGCTGAAACTGGGCGAACCGTTTGGCTCGATCCTGCTGGCGGTGGCGGTAACGGTGATCGAGGTCGCGTTGATCGTCTCGATCATGCTCACGAGCGCGCCGGGCAGCGACGTGGTGGCGCGTGACACTGTCTTTGCCGCCGTGATGATCGTGCTCAACGGCGTCGCCGGCCTTTGCCTGATCATGGGCGGAAGGCGGCATTTCGAGCAGACATTCCAGTTGCAGGGCGCATCATCGGCGCTGGCCGTGCTTGGCACGCTCGCCACATTGGCGTTGATCCTCCCGAACTACACGCTGGCGGCGTCCGGGCCGTCCTTTTCCAACTTGCAGGTGGTCTTTGTCGGCATGGCGGCGCTGGTGCTGTGGGGCGTTTTCGTGTTCGTGCAGACCGTGAAGCACCGCGACTACTTTCTCGACACGCCGGCAGAGGCCGATCCGACAGACGAGGATGTGGAAGCTTCGCCGGAGAAGCCAAGCGGCCGGATCGCCTTGTTCAGCCTCGGCCTGCTGCTGGTCTCGCTGGTGGCGGTCGTGTTGCTGGCCAAGGTCCTGTCCTACCCGCTGGACAAGGGCATTGCCGCCGCCGGGCTGCCGCAAGCCTTCGTCGGCGTGATCATTGCCGCGATCGTGCTTTTGCCGGAAGGCATGGCGGCCGCGAAGTCGGCGGTCAGGAACCAACTGCAGAACAGCATCAACCTGGCGCTGGGATCGGCGATCGCCTCGATCGGGCTGACCATCCCGACCGTCGCGATCGTGTCGCTGGTGCTCAAGCAGAACCTAGTGCTCGGCGTTTCGCCCACCAATATCACCTTGCTGGTGCTGACGCTTTTCGTCAGCACGCTGACGCTGGGCACCGGCCGCACCACGGTGCTGCAAGGCGCGATCCACCTCGTGATCTTCGCCGTCTTCCTGCTGGTCTCGGCGGTGCCCTGATCGGCGGCGTCCTGGGGTTTGGCCGAGGCCTCCGCTGTACGAATACCCCCCTCCTTACGCCCTCTCCACAAGAGGCCCTTGCGGTGGGGTCCCTCTTCGCAAGAATCTATTTGCCATCCCGGAGACCATCGCCGCCCGTTAAGCGCTTCACGGCTTCGTGTGCGCATGCCTGCGCCGGCCCTCGCATGCGCCACATTTCGACCACATATGTTATAGTATTACATAACAACAGTGGGTGATTTCCCCGCGCACGCAACTTCCCGATTGCTGAGGAGACCAGAATGCGTTCCGTTCCATTGCTGGCGGCACTGCTCGTTGCAGCGCCGCTGTTGGCTGGCAATGCCGCCAGGACCGACGAGAAGATAAACATCGTTGCCGCCGAAAATTTCTATGGCGATCTCGCCCGCCAGATCGGCGGCGGCCATGTCGAGGTCACCAGCATCCTCTCCAATCCCGACGATGATCCGCATCTGTTCGAGACCAGCCCTTCGACGGCGCGCAACATCGCCGATGCAAAAGTCATCATCTACAACGGCGCCGACTACGATCCGTGGATGGACAAGCTGCTGTCGGCCTCGACGAAGCCCGACCACACCACCATCGTGGCCGCCGACCTGATCGGCAAGAAATCGGGCGACAATCCGCACCTCTGGTACAATCCGGCGACGCTGCCCGCCGTCGCCAAGGCGCTGGCTGACGATCTTTCCCGGCGCGACCCCGCCAATTCAGCGCATTACCAGGCCAATCTGAAGAGTTTCCAGATGTCGCTGCAGGCGATCGACAAGGAGATCACCGACGTCAAGAAGACTTATGCGGGCATTGAGGTGACAGCCACTGAGCCGGTCTTCGGCTATATGGCCGAGGCGCTTGGCCTGAAAATGCTGAACTATGATTTCCAGGTGACGGTGATGAACAATGCCGAGCCGAGCCCGACCCAGGTGACGGCGTTCGAGAACAGCCTGAAGGATGGTTCGGCGAAAATCCTGTTCTACAATTCGCAGGTGACCGACGAAGCAACGGCCCGCCTGCTCGAGATCGCCAAGCAGAACAAGGTCACCGTCATCGGCGTCACCGAGACGGAGCCGGCGGGCAAGACGATCCAGACCTGGTTCGGCGGCCAGCTCGACGAGGTGCAGAAAGCGCTGGCTGCCCGCACCCAATGAGCGCCGTCGCCTTCGAGCGGGTCACACTGGGCTATGGGGGGCGTCGGGTTCTCGCCGACGTTTCCTTCTCCATACCGCAGGGCGCCTTTGTCGGCCTGCTCGGCGCCAATGGCGCCGGCAAGACGACGATGCTGCGCGCGATCCTCGGCCTTGTCGGGCCGGCCAGCGGAGCGATCTCCGTGCTCGGCCGGCCGCCGACGCGCGGCAACCCGACCATCGGCTACATGCCGCAGGCGCGCCGCGCCCTGCCCCATCCCGGCATCAGCGGCATCGATTTCGTGCTCACCGCCGCCGGCGGTCATCGCTGGGGTTGGCCGGTCGCCACCGCCGCCGAGAAGGAAGCCGCTTGGAAGGCACTGGAGGAGGTCGGCGCCGCCGACCTTGCCCGGCGTCCGCTGGCGGAACTTTCCGGCGGCGAGCGCCAGCGCATCCTGATTGCCCAGGCCCTGATCGGCGATCCCAAGCTGCTGCTGCTCGACGAGCCGCTGATCAGCCTCGACGCCGCGCACCAGCGCGTCATCATCGATCTCGTCCACGAGGTCGCGGAACGGCTCGGCATCGCCGTTCTGTTCTGCTCGCATGAGATCAACCCGCTCATGCGCGCCGTCGACCGCGTGCTCTATCTCGGCAACGGCAAGGCGGCGATCGGCAGCGTCGACGAGGTCATCAACGGCCCCGTCCTGTCGCGGCTTTACGGCACGCCCATCACCGTGATGCGGGTGGCGGGCAGGATCTTCGTCATGGCGGACGATATCGAACTGGAGGGCGCCGCACATGTCCACGATGTTTGACTATGAGTTCATGCGCAACGCCTTCTATGCCTGCACGGTGGTCGGCATCGTCTGCGGCGCGGTCGGCTATTTCCTGGTGCTGCGCGGCCAGACCTTTGCCGGCCACGCGCTCACCCATGTCGGCTTTCCCGGCGCCACGGGAGCCGGCCTCATTGGCCTGTCGCCGTTTTTCGGCCTGACCGTGTTCACCGTCATCGCCGGTATCGGCATCGGCCTGCTCGGCGAGCGTGCGCATCGCGATGTCGCCATCGGCATCGTGCTTACGTTGTCGCTTGGCCTTGGCCTGCTGTTCCTGCATTTCTACACCGCCTTCGCCGGGCAGGCGGCGAATGTGCTGTTCGGCAATGTGCTGGGCATCAGCCCGTGCACCGTTATCATCCTCGCCATGATGGGCGCTGCCATCCTGGTCGTGCAGGTGGCGATCGCCCGGCCGCTGCTGTTCGCCAGCCTGCAGCCGGAACTCGCCGAGGCGCGTGGCGTGCCGATCACCCTGGTCTCGACCCTGTTCATGACCCTCGTCGCCCTCACCGCGGCGGAAGCAGCCCAGATCGTCGGCGTGCTGCTGGTCTTCGCGCTGATGGTGGCCCCGGCAGCAACCGCCTTCAAGCTGACGCGCGGCGTGCTTGCCGGCATACTGGTGTCCATGGCGCTGGCCGTCGCCATCGCCTGGATCAGCCTTGCGCTCGCCTACCGGACCGACTGGCCGACAAGCTTCTGGATCACCGCGCTGGGAGCCACCGCCTATCTGGCAAGCGGGTACGCCGGGCGCTCCCGCCATGTTCCGGTGAAAGCCGCCACGCATTCACCTCAATCATCTCATTTGTCTGAGAAATAACTTGAGCTGCCGGGGCGGCCAACATGGAGTTCCCGTATGGATGCAACAGAGATGCAGGCGATCGGCGACACGCTGATGCGCCTCGTCAGCCCCGACATGACGCCCAAGCAGCTCATCAAGGCGGCAAGGAAGGAGCACCCGGCAGCATCCAAGAAGGACATCGCCAGGGCGGCCTTCTTCTCGATCATTTCGAACGCGGATCAGGATATCGGCAAGGTACGGAATTTGCAGGCCTTCGCCCTGGCGGAGCGCACGCTGGCATCCGAATAATTCCCGCGCGCAATCCACCAATTGGGCATCGCCGGGGCTGCCACTACGGGCAGTTCCGCCCCGTCCTGCCCACCCGCGTCCGGAATTTGTTAATCGGTTGCGTCCATTCTCAGCCAAAGAGGATTGAGCAATGCGGCTTCGACTGCCGGAACGGCGGCATCTGGCTTCGGCCATCCATGATCAGCGGCGCGCGGCCATCGACACGATCGCGATCGTGGGTGGCCTGCTGCTGGTATTCTGCGTGGCCCAGGCTTTTGACGCCCACGCCTTGCTTCAAGACATCGATCACAGGCTCGATTTCTATTCGGACTCGCTATTCGATGAGATCGTCCTGGCTGTATTGCTGGGTTTCGTCGGCCTCATCCTCTTCGGCGTGCGGCGGCTTCAGGAGATGCGCCGCGAGATCAAGGCGCGCCAGCACGCCGAGGACAGGGCAAAAGATCTTGCGCTCGCCGATGCCCTGACCGGCCTTCCCAACCGGCGCCAGTTCGGGAATCGGCTTCTGGCATCGCTTGGCGGCACCACCAGCAATGACAGCCTCGCGCTGATGATGATCGACCTCGATCGCTTCAAGCCGGTCAACGACGTTTTCGGCCATGGCGTCGGCGACAAGGTGTTGATCGCATTCGCCCGGCGCGCCTCGGCGATCGTCGGCAGTGGCGCCATGCTCGCCCGCTTCGGCGGCGACGAATTCGCCCTGTTTCTGCCAGCAACGGATACCGATGAGCCGGCGCGCGTCGCCCGCAGGCTGCTTGCGCTGTTCGAGCGGCCGTTCGACATCGACGACGTGCAGGTGACACTCGGCGCCTCGATCGGCATCTCCATGGCGCCGCAGGATGCGACGGATCCGGAGGAGCTTTTGCGGCGCGCCGACATTGCCCTCTACCGGGCCAAGATGAACGGACGCGGCAATTTCTGCTTCTTCGAGGCCGACATGGATGCCCAGGTGCAGAAGCGCGCCAGGATCGAACGCGATCTGCGCAAGGCGATCGCCGACGGTACGGTGCGGCCGCACTACCAGCCGATCGTCGACCTGAAGTCGGGCGTGATCATCGGCTTCGAGGCGCTGGCGCGCTGGGATCATCCGGAATTCGGACAGCTGGAGCCGGAGCAGTTCATCGGCATCGCCGAGGATGGCGGGCTGATCATCCCGCTGTCGGCCCATCTGTTGCGGATCGCCGCGCGCGATGCCACCCAGTGGCCTGTTGACACCAAGCTTTGTTTCAACATTTCCCGGGTGCAGCTTGCCGATCCGCTGATGGTGCTGCGCATCCTGCAGATCCTCGGCGAAACCGGCCTCAGCCCGACACGGCTTGAGGTCGAGATCAGCGAGCAGGTGCTGGTCGGCGACATCGTTGCCGCCAAGGAAGCGTTCGCGGCCTTCCATACGGCGGGCGTGCGCATTGCGCTCGACGATTTCGGAACCGGCAATTCCAGCCTCCAGCATCTGCGCACGTGTCATTTCGACCGCCTGAAAATCGATCGCTCGTTTGTCATGTCGATGGCCGGCTCCGAAGAGGCGACGTCGCTGGTCAACGCCATTCTTGGCCTGTCCAAGGCGCTCGGCCTGCCCGTGACCGCCGAAGGCATCGAAGACGAAGCGCTGATCTCACCGCTTTACGAAGGCGGCTGCTCCGAGGGACAGGGGTTCCGCTTCAGCGAAGCCGTGCCGCAGGAAGAGGCGATCCGGCTGCTTGGTCAAAGAGCAACGGCCCGAGCCTCGGCCTAAGGCAGGCGTGGACCGATGACTTCGCTGCTTGCAGCGGATCCCCGGAGACCGATCAGGTACGAGCCGAACTCTGATCCCCTGCCCGCGCCGGCTTGATGCAATCCACCGCCTCGAGCATCAGCGATGACACCTTGGCTGCCGGAAAAATGTCGACAAGGCTCGCCATCGATTCCAGATCGAAGACGATATCGACAGGCGCGTCACTGTCGATGGATGCAGCGGAATGACCGAATTCGTCGCGACGGGCCTTGATGGCCGAAGCGGCGCGGCGCAGCAGCCTGCCACGCTCGAACTTGGTCAGCCCGTCGATTTCGCTGGAAGCCCGGGTCAGTTCCGAGATGAGATGGTCTGCCGATCGAAGCCACATGCGCATGATCCCCCTGCCCATGTGTTAGCCCCTGCCTCGTGATTCTCCCAAGCCATCAATCGGACTCCCACAGGAATGTGCCCAAAGCGTGCGCAACCGGCCGTGAGGCGGCGGCGCTGGAGGCGCTCTACCCTGCCCCCGCGCCGCCGGTCGTTGAATCGAGGCTGGATTGGACGGTCGCCCCTTATTTGACCGAAGCCGCCGCCGCCAGGATAACATCGGCGACTTCGCGCGGCTTGGACAGCATGGCGACGTGACTGGTCGGAAGTTCCGTCACCTTGGCGCCGATCGCCTTGGCCATCGCCGCCTCGGCGGGCGGTGGGATCATGCGATCATTCTTGGCCACGACATACCAGCTCGGCTTGGTCTCATAGGCGGCGACAGTAAGCTTCTCGTCGAAGACCTTCGCAAAGGTCGGCCCCTGTGTCGCGGCGATCACGCTGATTTCGCCGGCGGGAAGATCCTGCGCGAAATATTTGGCAACGCCCTCGGTGCTCAGCCTGAGATAGCCGCCGCTGTCCGGTTGCAGCGCCGCTGCCCAGGGCGGAGGCGGCTGGCCGGCGCCGAGATCGTTGACCGACATACCCTTGGGTGGCGCGAACGCGGCTACATAGACGAGCGCCTTGACCTTGTCGTCGACGCCCACCTGGCTGATGACGACTCCGCCCCAGGAATGGCCGACCAGGATCACCGGCCCCACCTGAGCATCGATGACACGCTTGGTGGCGTCGACATCGGCGGCAAGCGAACTCAGCGGGTTCTGCACCGACACCACGTTCAGGCCCTTGGCTTCCAGCAGCGGGATGACCTTGGCCCAGCTCGAACCATCGGCGAAGGCGCCGTGGACCAGCACCACTGTCTTCTTCGGCGCATCCACCGCTGAGGCGGAAGCCGCCGACAGCGTCACCGCCATGAGGGTGGCGGTTCCCAAGGCAAGGAAATGTGCGAACGACATTGAACTTCTCCCTTTGTTGCGACAAGCGGCGCGTTCGCCCTCGAAGGGCAAGCGCGGACCGGTTCAGTTTCCTTCGACCGCGAAGACGATTTCGGCAAAGCCCGGCACGGTCGCCTCGCGCTGCCAGTCGCGCTGCAGCTCGCAGGCAAGCTGCACCCAGCCCACTGGCACCGCCCCGGCCTGGACGATCCGGTCGAGGCCGGCGCGGTGCGCATCCACCGACGTGCCGCCGACGGCGTCGATGACCGGATAGACCTCGAACCCTTCACGCAGCGCATCGAGAGCCGGAAATGCCAGGCACACCTCCGTCCATAGTGCGGCCATGACCAGCTTCTTGCGGCCCGTCGCCCTGACGGCAGCGACGAAATCCTGGTCTTCCCACGCATTGATCGAGGTGCGGTCGATCGGCTCGATGTCCGGGAAGATGTCGTGCAGCTGATGGATGATGGGCTGGTTGCGGCCAGTCTTGACGTTAACCGTCGTCAACACGACGGGCACGCCGTAAAGCTTCGCCGTCTTCGCCAAGGCGACGATGTTGGCGACCAGGGTGCGCCTGTCCATCGAGGCGACGGATGTCACCTGGATGGGTTGATAGTCGATGATCACCACGGCACAGTTCTTCGGCGTCAGGAGATGATCCCTGACGGGATCGCGGATGGGCTGGCTGGTCATGGTCTTACTCCCCGTGGGATTTGGCGGACGCCGGGCTGGCGCGGCGCGGCGACATTTCTACTTGGCGAGAAAGCCGGTGATGAGCTTGACCGTGGCCGCCGGGTTTTCCTCCATGATCCAGTGGCCGGAATCCGGCACGATGGCCCCGGTCACATTGGACGCCACGAAGCGCAGTATGTCGGCCTCGCCTGTACCTGCCGACTTTTCCGCTCCCACCGCCAGCACCGGCATGGTCAACTTGCCGCCGCTGGCCAGCATCGCCTGGTTGTCGATCGCATCCTGGTCGAACGCCTTGAACTGCTCGAAGGCGTCATGCATCGCATGCGGCCGGGCATAGAGCTTGGCGTAATGCTCGCGCGTTGCCTCGTCGATCTTCTTGGGGTCGGCCGACAGCTCATTGTAGAAGCGGTCGAGATAGATGCGCTCGCGTCCGGCAACCAGCCGTTCCATATCGGGGCCACGGAAGTTGAAGTGCCAGAGCAGCGGGCTGAGCTTGATCTTTTCCCACTCGCCGATGCCGGGCAGCGGTGCGTCGATCACCACCCATTTGGTGATGCGCTGCGGATATTGCGCGGCCAGCGCGTAGCCGACCATGTTACCGATGTCGTGCGTCACCAGATCGGCCTTGTCGACCTTCAGCGCATCCATCACGCCGGCGATGTCGACGGCCTGGTTCTTCTTGGTGTAGCCGTCGTCGGGATGCGCCGACAGGCCCATGCCGCGCAGGTCGGGCACGATGACGGTGTGGTCCTTCGCAAGTGCGACGGCCGCCGCGCCCCACATGTCTCCGGTATCGGCGAAACCGTGCAGCAGCACCACCGCCGGGCCGGCCCCGCCGACCCGGACATGAAGGGTCGTTCCGTTTGTCTGGATATCGCTGATATGGAAGCCTGCGGGGAACGGCACGATGCTCGCCATGGCCGGCAGCGAGACGAGCATGAGGCCGAAAGCGGCCATCATCGTTCTGAACATGTGATCCTCCGGGGCATTGAGCATGGCCAATCGCCTCGGCCTTGCGGCCGCGGGCGCGGAGCGGACAACCCGTTCCGGTCGGAAACCATAGGGGGCGGCGTCTTCAGCGAATTGCCCGAATCCGCGCTTCATTGAACGAACCGGCGTTTTTGTTTCGATGCCTATGCCAGGCACGCGATTTTTGATTAGGCGGGAAAATCAAGGGTGATAGGTTCAGCGGCATGGGAGTGAGGAAGCGCCATGGACACGCCCACTGAAAAATCTGGCGGGCCGGCCGGAACGCTGAGCGCGCTGGGGCGGGAGCTTGCCAGGTGCAAGCGGGACCTCGACGCGTCGACGGCGCTCGCAGCGCGGCTGGCGCAGGAGAACGACACGCTTCGCGAGGATTTCCGCGACCTCTTCGAGGAGGCGCCGATCGCCTATGTGCATGAGGGGCTGGACAGCCGCTTCATTCGCGCCAACCGCGCGGCGATGCGCGTTCTGGGCATCAGGCCCGATGAAGTCGCCGGTACCTTCGGCCGGTCGCTGGTGGCCAGGACGCCCGAGACCTTGCAGCGCCTGCACGACGCGTTCGAAGCCGTCGGGCTCGGCCAGGAAGCCGGCGGCGTCGAGCTCGAATTGCGCCGCAAGGACAATGGCGAGCCGGTCTGGGTGCAATGGTGGTCGAAGCCCGCCTCGAGCGGCGACTTCACCCGCACCATGATGGTCGACATCACCGATCGCGTGCGGATGGCGCGGACGAAGGCGGCGCTGGAATTCTCGCTGGAATCGGGACAGGTCGGCGACTGGGACCTCGACCTGGTCAACGACACGTCGCGGCGCTCGCTGCGTCACGACCAGTGTTTTGGCTACGGCGCCCCGATTGCGGACTGGGGTGTCAAGCAATTCATCGGCCATGTGCATCCCGAGGACCGCTTGCATGTCGAAGCCGGATTCCGGCGGGCGGTCGGCGACTTGCGCGACTGGAGCAGCGAATTCCGGGTGGTCTGGCCGGACGGCAGCCTGCACTGGATCGCGGCAAGGGGTCGCGTCTACCAGGTGAGCGAGGGCAAGGCCACCCGAATGCTTGGCGTCGTGATGGACATCACGGAGCGCAAGAGCGCCGAGGAACGGTTGCGAGAGACCAAGGCGGCGCTGGAATTCACGCTGGAATCCGCTGGTGTCGGCGACTGGGATCTCGACCTCATCAACGACACATCCACCCGCTCGCTGCGTCACGACCAGTGCTTCGGATATGACACGCCGATCCCCGAGGCCGAATGGGGCATCGAGGTGTTCATCCGCCATGTGCACACGCAGGACCGCACGCGGGTCGAGACTAGCCTGCGCGGCGCGGTGCGGGACCTGGCGGGCTGGCAATCGGAATTCCGGGTCGTCTGGCCGGATCATAGCGTGCACTGGATCGCCGCCCGGGGCAGCATCTACCGGACCAGCGAAGGCAAGGCCACGCGCATGCTCGGCATCGTCATCGACGTCACCGAGCGCAAGAAGGCCGAGATCGGACACGCCAAGCTGTTCACCGAACTGCAGGAGTGGGAGGCGAGATTCCGCCTCGCCATCGACACCATACCGGGACTGACCTGGTTTTGCCTGCCCGACGGCTCCGCCGAATTCCTCAACACCCAGTGGTGCGCCTATACGGGGCTGGCCATGGAGGAAGCGCTGGGCTGGAACTGGGTAAAGGCGATCCACCCGGACGACCTTCCGGAACTGTCGAAGCATTGGCGCCGGACCGTACAATCCACCCAGGCGGCGGAACACGAGGCGCGCGTGCGCCGTTTCGACGGCGAATACCGCTGGTTCCTGTTTCGCTGCCAGCCGCTGCTCGACGATGCCGGCAAGGTGGTGAGATGGTATGGCACCAACACCGACATCGAGGAGCGCAAGCGTGCCGAGCAGGCGCTGCTGGCGTCCGAGCAGGTTTCGCGCGGCCAGGTCGATGCGCTGAAGAGCACGCTTGAAGCGCTGGCGATGGAACCGGCCGCCAACCGGCTGGTGGAACATGTGCTGCGCATCATCGCCGACCAGTTCGACGCGCACAGCGTCAGCGTCTGGCGCCGCGACCAGGCCAGCGGCAAGATCCGGTTCGAACTGGCCTATGAGGACAGCCGGGTGATCACCAAGGCCGACCCGCCCTTTGTCGATCTGGACCAGTCGCTGCCGATGGAGGATCTCTGGCCATGGCCCGATGTCTTCAGCACCGGAAAGCCAAGCCTGATCGAGGACATTCGCGCCGTCCCGCCCTTTGCGTTGCGAGACAGGCTGCTGCCCTTGGGCATCGTCACCGTGCTTCTGGTACCGATGTTCGTTGCCGGCCGCCTCGAAGGCGCTGTTGGACTGCGCTTTGTCGAAAAACGGACGTTTCGCGCCGAGCAGATCGACCTTGCCCAGGCGCTTGCCAACCAGGCGATGCTGATGATCCAGTTCGCCCACCTCTCCACGCAGAGCCGCGAAACCGCCGTCATCGCGGAGCGCAACCGCATTGCGCGCGACATCCACGACACGCTTGCGCAAGGGTTCACCGGCGTCATCGTTCAGCTGGAGGCCGCCGAGGACGCCAACCTGCAGGGATTTCCGAAGGAAGCCAGGCAACATCTTGATCGCGCACGCAGTCTCGCTCGCGAAAGCCTGAACGAGGCACGCCGCTCCGTGCAGGCGCTTCGGCCCCAGGCACTGGACGACAGCGACCTCAGCGACGCGCTGGACGACCTGTTCCGCAAGATGACGGCGGGAACGGGCCTGGCCTCGGAATTCACGGTGCTGGGCGTACCGCGATCGCTGCGGCCGGACTGGGAAACGAACCTGTTCCACATCGGCCAGGAGATACTGACCAACGCGCTGCGCCATGCGCGCGCGACGCGCTTCACGGTGACGTTGGCATTCCTGCCGGACGAGGTCTCGCTGGACCTGCGCGACGACGGGCGCGGCTTCGATCCGTCGCTCAGGAATGACGGCTACGGCCTCCTGGGAATACGCGAGCGTGTCGAGGGGATGGGCGGCCGGCTGGTTGTCCAAAGCCTGGTCGGGCAAGGCACCACCGTGCTGATCACCTTGCCCTTGTCGGAGGCCTGAGCGCCATGACGGATGCATCCGCGCAAGGGCCGGCAGCCAGGATCCGCGTGCTGGTCGCCGACGATCATGTCACCGTGCGCGAAGGCCTGACCGCGATCATCGGTCGCCAGCCGGACATGATAGTGGTGGCGGCCGCCGCCACTGGCCGCGACGCCGCCGATCTCTGGCTGGAGCATCGGCCCGATGTCGTGCTTCTCGACCTGCGCATGCCCGTATTGGATGGCGTCGGCGCGATGACCGAGATCCGCCAGCAGGATCCTTCCGCCCGCATCGTCGTGCTCACCACCTTCGACACAGACCACGAGATCTCCCGCGCCATCAAGGCCGGCGCGCGCGGCTATCTGCTCAAGGATGCGCAGCGGGATGAGCTGCTGGATTGCATCCGCAAGGTGCATGCGGGCGAGACCTGCATTCCGGCCTCGTTGGTGGCAAAACTGGCGGCCTCCGTCAGCAGCGAAGAGCTGACCGGCCGCGAGATGCACGTGCTGACGCTTCTCGCTAGCGGCAAGGGCAACAGGGAGATCGGCCTCAGCCTCCATATCAGCGAGACGACGGTGAAGTCGCATCTGCGCAGCATCTTCAACAAGCTTGATGTGCTCAGCCGGACCGAGGCCATCGCCGTTGCCAGCCGCCGGGGCCTGGTACAGCTGTGATCCGCGACTGATCGGCAGCGCCCTGAGCCCACCGCGCTTCCATCCACGCTTCCGTCCGAAAGGATGAGGCCCAGCCCATCCGTCCGGAGCAGCCCAAATCTCTTCATGCGGTCAATACCGCCCGATGGCCGCAAGGCGCATTGTTCCTCGATGCCGCAAGGGCCACGGAGCCATGCGGGAGGAGACAGCGTTGACCATCCAATGGGCCGATCGCGCACCGACATCGGGCCAGCCTTTCGAGGAAGGCCCGCGAACCTCCTGCTCGCGTTCATGGACCGGGATATCGGTGGAGGTTGTCGATCTGCATGGGCGGGCTGGATGGCACCTGGAAGATCTGCGGTCGCAACAGCCCCGGCTGACGGCGGTGCTGGAGGAGATCGGCGGCCGCGTCGAAATGCGCCTGGCGCCACCCTGCCCCGCCCCGGCGCGCAATTCGGCCAGCCAGCGGCCTGATGGCCACCTCACCTTCATTCCCGCCGGCACGCCGGTGTGGGAATGCGCCGGGCGCTTCCGCTACATCCGCCGCGTCGTCATCGACTTCGATATTCCCGCCCTCACGGCCCGCTTTGACTGCGGGTTGGAATTTCCATCGCATTTCGTGCCGCGCCTGATGTTTTCCGACACTCGTGTGCAGGCGCTTGCCGGACTGCTGGCCGATGCCTGCGCGAGCCCGCATCTTGACAGCCGGTCCTATGGCGACAGCCTGGCGCTGGCGATCGTCTACAATCTGTTTCGGCCCGCTCTCGCCGCCCGACAGAAGCGAGGCGGGCTCGCGCCCGCACAGTTGCGGCGGGTGACCGCGCGCATGGCGGAGAGCCTGTTCGATCCCACCTCGATCGAGGACCTGGCTGACATGACGGGGCTGTCCGCGTCCTATTTCAGCCGCGCCTTCAAAGCCTCCACCGGTATGGCGCCGCACCGCTGGTACCTGACGGAGCGGGTGCGGCGCGCGCAACGCGCCTTGCTCGAGACCAATGACAGCCTGGCAGAGGTGGCGCTTGCCAGCGGCTTTGCCGACCAGAGCCATTTCACCCGCGCCTTCCGAACCATCACCGGCGCCTCTCCGGGCGCATGGCGAAAGAGCCGCGAGGCTTGAAATCCGGTCGCCGAAATCGGGCAGTGTAGATTTTTAAGGCAACATCTACACTGTCGCTCTAATGGGCTGCGGCGCCTTTACAGACTCATCCGCAGCCATGTGCTTGTGTGAAATACTTCACACTCGATATTTTCAAGAAAAATTCTCAGTCATTATCTTGCGCTAAACTGAAATTAGTGCATAATTTAGACGTCGATCATATAACATGACTTAGACAAGCCAGTTTATACGTTCCGTGGGGACGGATTCACGTTGAGCTATCTGCTCATCGTGCGTCGGCCCGCGGATTGCGAGGGCGGCGATCAGCATCTGCTGATCCAGCCGTTGAAATGACCACCAGCATCCTTTCTCGCTTACGGATACCCCGATTGGGGAGCCGCGCACTGGCGTGGTTGCCGGGCTGTCGGCATGCGTTGTCAGGCATAGGCCGACAATTACCGAACTCGTTGTTAGGGAATGGCAATGTCTTCACCGCCCACTCAACTGAACGCCAACGATATACTTGTTGTCATCATCTTGTGCGGCCTGCTGGGGTTGGTCGGACAGGGCATACGCGCGGCTGTCGGGTTGAAAAACAGCGCCTCGCCGCAGAGCGGACAGCAATCCGTCTTCGACGCCGCCTATCTGACGGTCAGCCTGATGATCGGCTTCATAGCAGGCGTGCTCGCCGGCTTCGGGCTCGGTTTCGACAGCTTCGCCCATCTGAGCTCCGACAATCTCAAAATCCTGCTCGGTGTCGTGGCCGCCGGCTATGCCGGGACCGACTTCATCGAAAACACATTCGCACGGCTTATCCCCGCCGCACGCGCCACCGCCCCGGACCGCAAGAGCGTCGTGGCGCCCGTGCCTGAAGACAATGCCGCCCTTGCCGCATCGCGCATCGCTCCCGCGCGAAATGCCGCCGCGGCCGGCATGGCCGGCGCGGTGACATACGGATCCCTGGTGCCTGGCGGGTTCTTCAGTTCGGATCCTTTCGACCTGCATGTTCACCGCTCTATCCGGACAAACAATCCGGGCGCCCTCAACATCACGTCGTGGCAGAAGCTGCGCAAGGGCTATGCCGGGGTCACGCAGCCCGACAACAGTCCGGACCGCAACAAGACGACGATCTACCGCACGCCCGAGCATGGGGTGGCGGCCTGGTTCTATTTGCTGAACTCGCTCTACCGTGTCGGTCATTCGTTTTCGTTGGGGGATCTCGCCTTGCACTATGCCGGCGGAAACGCCTCCCAGTCCGCCATCGATGCCTATGTCCAGGGCTGGGCCAGGTGGAGCGGCGGCAGCCTGGATGCCCAGTCGCGAATGGACGCCGACAGCACCGGCGACATGCTGAAACTCGGCAAGGCGATGTTCTCGCACGAAGCGGCAATGATCACGCCGCTGCATGACGACCAGATCATCTACGGCATCGAGCATGAGCGGGACGGAACGTTGCCGGCGTAGGCACGATCTCCGTTCGGACAATCGACATCTTCAACCCTGTGAGGAGCATTGAGATGAAGGAGAAAGTATCGCTTGGGAGCATCGTCGCAGCGCTGGACGCGGGGGATACGCCCTGGATGGACTGGATGCGCCGGAATGTCGGCGAAATACAGCGAACCGGGTCCATGCCCACGGATTTCACCAGGCGGATATTCAGCCACACGACGTACCCGCCGCTGACCGACTACACGCCGGAATCCTGCGCCGCCACCGTGTGCGCCGCGCTCGAGGAATCCGGCTATGCATCGACCCACAGCGCCGCGGCCAAGTCATACATGACTTACGGCACGGAATGCGACCTGAAACCCGGCTGCATCATCGTCTTCACCTGGCCCGACGGCAATCACCACGTCGATTTCTGCGACAAGATCATCGACGCGGACACGGTGCAGGGGCTCGGCGGCAACCAGTCGCATGCCCTGCAGGATTCGACATTCTCCAGGTCGCATATAAGCGCGACGCGCTGGCCGGTGAAGAAGATGGCAGCCCCTGGCCTCAGCATCCTGTCCGCCATCAGCAAGGTCGACCAGTCCAAGATGCCGCTGGGAAAGCGTCATGCCCGCCATGACCCGCGTGTGCCGGCCCTGGCCAAATATCTGTCGGCGACCAACATGTTGCCGGCCCCGCCTGACAGTGTCGACTGGTACAGCAGGGTGGCGGACTGGGGAATGATGGCCAACGACAATCTGGGCGACTGCACATGCGCCGCGATCGGTCATGCGATCCTGCAATGGAGCACCTATGTCGGGCAGGCAAAGCGGCTTTCGGACGACCAGGTCGTTTCGTTGTACGAAGCGGTGGGTGGTTATAACCCCAGCGATCCCAGCACGGACCAGGGCGCCGTGGAAGTCGACGTGCTGAACTACTGGCTGTCGGATGGCGTTTCCGGTGACATACTGGATGGATATGCAAGCCTCGAAGTTGGCAATGTGGTCGAGATAAAGGACGCCATCAATTGGTTCGGCAATGTCTATATCGGGCTGCAGCTTCCGGTCTCGGCGCAGACCCAGTCCGTATGGGCGGTTCCGCCGGGCGGGCTGGTTGGCCCCGGCGCTCCCGGGTCCTGGGGCGGCCATGCCGTTCCGGTGGTGGGCTATGACGCGCATGGGCTCTATTGCGTGACCTGGGGCAAGGTCAAGCGCATGACCTATGGCTTCTGGTCGGCCTATTGCGACGAGGCCTATGCCCTGCTCAGCCGGGATTTCGTCGACAGCACCAGCTACACGCCGGCCGGCATCAGCTGGGACGGCCTTCAGGAAGACATGCGGCTGCTCAAGGGCGGCTACACCAACGCAACGGCTATACGCCACATCTGAGCGCCGACCAGGCGGCGTGGCTCACGGGCCACGCCCGCACTCAGCAGGCGTCTCGCCCGCTGGCATCCCTGGGTTCCGCTGGTTTTATGGAGCGCACGAACATGAACGAGGACATGATCCCCGGCGTTGTCAGCGACAGGATCAACGCCGACATCGCCCAGAGAACCGCCGACCATCAAAAGGACATGGCGCGGTTGCGGATGGCGCAGGACCGCGCCGCCAAATCGGTGATGAAGATGAGCGTCAACCAGCCCTTGGTGATGCTGTCCAGCGGCGATTCCTGGTTCGACTATCCGCTGGTCGACAACGGCCCGTTTCTCGGCCAGACCGACATCATCGCCCAGCTCCAGACGATGGGCGCAAGCCCGCCGAAAATCCTGAACGTCGCCCATCACGGCGATGCGACCACCGATGCGATGAGTTTTCCCAAGCAGGAACGCATGATCCAGGCACTGGCCGATCCGTCCAACTGGCTGCATGGCAAGCCCGACGCAATCCTGTTTTCGGGCGGCGGCAACGACGTTGTCGGCGAGAAATTCTGCATATACCTGAACGACAGGCTGTCCGGAGCGGCCGGGCTGAACTCGCTGCGCTTCGATCTCGCTTTGGGCGCGGTCAAGGCATCCTACCTCGACCTCTTCGTCTTTCGCGATCGCTACGCGCCGGGCGTCCCGGTCTTCGGCCACGCCTATGACTTCGCCATTCCCAATGGCGTGCACCCCCTCTGCATCGCCGAAGCCTGGCTGCAGCCCTCGCTGACCTATGAAAATTGGTCGACCAGGGACGGCACCGCGATCGTGAAGCAGGCGCTGCAGGCGATGCGGGCAATGCTGGCGGGCCTGGCGGCCGACCCGACCAACAATTTCATCCTGGTGGAAACGCAAGGCCTGCTGAAGCCGGGCGACTGGGCCAACGAGTTGCACCCGACGGTCGGCGGCTTCAAGACGATGGCCACGACCTTCCTCGCCGCGCTGGCTAAACGCTTCCCCGGCCGCGCCGAGCCACTGACCGTATGAAGGCGTTGCCTGCGACTATCCGATAGCAGCGATGTAACCGGCCGCCGCTCCCTCGCCGCCGATCTTTTGTTCAGCCGTTTCAACGGCATCGGCGCCGGCGGGAGCAGCGCCATGGTCGGCGCTGGATCAACGCAGCCATTTCCTGAACCTTGCGGCCTTGGCCCTGAGGAACGCGGCGGCCTTTGCGTCACATTCGCCTCGCGATGGTCCATTCGCGACGATTATGAACCTCGCCTCGTTCAGCGTGAGGCCGTGCTTCCTGGCGAAATAACCGACCTTGTAGGGTTCGCCTTCGGCCTGCCTTCTAGCTCGTTCTTGCAGGTCCATCCGCGCCTCGCCTGGCCGACACATGACAAGTCGGCATGATCTCTTCCTTCCGGAGCTTTTCCTCGGCCACACCGGCATTGCGGATCGACGAAATCAGTTCGTCGACACGATGCGTTGCCGGAATGGAAGGCCTCGCGATCCGGCGAACGGGTCGAGCATCCTCATAAATTCGCCTGAGCAGATCACGGCCAGCCTTGGCGCGCTCCCAGGTGCGGCCGACAAGTGCATGTCCTCTCAAGGTTGCCGGCGCATCGGCACGGTCGTCCCAGACGGTCCAGATACCCTGCGGTTCCGGCTGACAGCGAAATCTGGATTGACGATCTTCCATGGTGTTCAACGGCAGGAGTCGCATTTGGGTTCGGTTTGAAACGGCGAAGTGGTTAACGCCCCTGTGCCCGCGCAGGCAATTCGAGGAACGGTGGACAAGGGCTCGCTTCCCGCCCGGCCGGAAAGCTTTTGGAAACCCGGAAAGCTTTTGGAAACCATGAGGGGCGTCTCCATGGAACCCGCCGACGTCCCGGTTTCTTTAGCTGCAGGATGTGATCAGGGAGCCCTCCTTATGGAAGATGGACGCGATGCCGGGCCGACCGGCGAAGTGCCCGCCCCGCCATCTGGCGATAAAACCGCCGAAGGCGACTATGGCGGGCCATTTGGCTACGGGCATCCTGCACACCGGCCGGATCCATCCGCCACCTATTCGTTTCGGCGTTGGGTGGTTCGTCTTCTGCCGGTTGAAGCCCGGAAAAGATGGCGGTAGCCGGTTTGCCCAAGGCATGAACCCGAAAAGCGGAGCCCGTTTTTCGGAGGAGATCATGTTCAAACAAAGCGAACCCCATCCGATTCCATCGGGATGGAACAGGCTCTCTAGCGCCGACCTTGGCGCGAGCCCGCGATGATCCGGCCCAGATCAAAACTCGCCTGGTCCAGCGCCGAAAAGCATCCCAGCAGCAAAACGGATGGAATAGCCTCCGCCAGCGGCCCCCACCATTGCTGTGGCCGCAGGCTCTTGCTCAGCTTCAAGGCCTGATAGTTATATTCGTGGACGACTCTTGCGTAGAGAAGGTCGGCAGTGACGATTTCGCACTGCACCTGATCGAGCTCATTCATTTTTTTCTGTCGCTCTGGCTCGGCTTTGGCATATTTGCCCGCCCAGCCCGGTACATCAACCTTCAGTGACGGGCGAAGGTTCCCGAATGAATCCCGGCTGGCGCGTTTGAGCGCTTACCGATCAGGACAAGCAGCCCGCGTGTTTCCTGGGGTTAGACCGTCGTTTCGGGTTCGAGAAACCAGATGTTCTGTCGGTATCGAAGGCACAGACGCTGGTGGGCGCCCACAACCGGCAGCTCTTGAAGGGCAAGGTTTAGATCCTGGGCGGCGATGTCGCACCTGACACGCGACGGGCCGAACTCCCTGGTGATCTCCCGCGCCTGGGCCTGCGTAATCCCGTGCTTCCTGGCGAAGTAGGCCGGTTCATAAGGTTTTTGCACGGGTACCTCGTTTCTTGTCATGGCCTGCGACCCCGTGCCCCCGAAACAACGCTGGGCATCGTCAGGCAGCGGCGCCCCCCGGGGCGCCGCTGGTGATCTCGCCGACCTTAGCTGGCCTTGGCCGTGTGCCAGACACCGCCAACGCCCTCTCCGGTCGTGTCGCCGGCCTTCTTGTCCTTGGCATATGTATAGAGCGGCTTTCCGTCATACGCCCACATCTTGCCGCCGCCGGTGCGCTCCACGACACTCCATTTGCCTTCCGCCTTCGCCTTGGCGTCAGCCTTGAGCGCGGGCCAGGTGGCCGCGCACGCATCATAGCAGGCGGACTTGCCCGCCTTGTCCTTGTCGAAGGTGTAGAGCGTCATGCCCTTGGCATTGGTATAAATGTTGCCGTTCGGCGTTTTCGTCATCATCGCCGGTTCGGCTGCAAAACTTGTACCAGCCGTCATGAGTACGGCCGCTAGTCCAAATACAATGCGTTTCATGTCGGTCATTCCTTTGTATTATCGTTGGGCGGTCAAACGCCGCCATGAAACCAACGGCTCGCGCCCATGCTTCGTTCCGTGGGATTATTGATGCCCGATGACAGTCGGCGGGCGATCCATCATTCCACGGCAGAGACACTGGCCCCGTCGAACGCCAGCGACGTCGACAGCGCCCGATAGGCGTCGATCTGCTGCCGCAGCACGGCGAGTTTTTGTTCAGCCGTTTCAATGGCATCGGCGCCGGCGATGAATCGCCGTGGCAGCACCGCCTCTCCGGCCAGCGTCACCAGCGCCCGCGCCAGCTTGGCCGGGTCGCCGGATTGCTTGCCATTGTAGCCCTTCCAGGATTCCAGCTGCTGCGTCCGGCGCTCGTTGTAATCCTCGACCAGCGGCGCGGCGTAGTTCGTCGATTCCTCGGTCAGCAGTTCGGTGCGAAAAAAGCCCGGGTTGACGGTCATCGTCTCGATGCCGAACGGCTCGACCTCGGCCTGCAGCGACTCCATCCAGCCTTCGAGGCCGAACTTCGAGGCCGCGTAGGCGGCGCAGAATTCGAACCCGGTGAGGCCCGCGCTGGACGAGATCGAGATGATACGCCCGCCGCGCTGCCCGCGCATGACCGGCAGCACCGCGCGGGCGACATTCATCGGGCCGATCAGGCTCGTCGCCAGTTGCAGCTCTATCTGCATGGGCGTCAGTTCCTCGAAGAAGCCGGCGTAAAAACTCGCGGCATTGTTGATGAGCACGTCGATGCGCCCGAACCGCTCGATCGCGGCCTTGACGGCGGCCTCGGCCTCCGCGGGCTTCGTCACGTCTAGCCTCACCGCGAGCATGTTCGCGGATGCCCCCAACGCCTTGGCCAGCTTGTCGGGGTCGCGGCCGGTGGCGACCACTCCGTGCCCGGCCGCCAAGGCCGCCCTGGCGATATCCGCGCCCATGCCGCGCCCGGCGCCGGTGATGAACCAAACCTGTGTCATGTCAAAAACTCCTGTGTTGATCACAGGAAGATAGCCAGCCCGGCAGAGCAGGATTAGATTGCATTATCCGCATGGACTTAGAAGCTGGGTTTATGAATGCGCCGGGACAATGTGAACGACTTCCTCGCCTTCATCGCGGTCGCCCGCCAGCGCAGTTTTACCCGGGCCGCTGCCCAACTTGGCGTGTCGCAGTCGGCGCTGAGCTACACGATCCGCATGCTGGAAGCCCGGCTCGGCCTGCGGCTGTTGACCCGCACGACGCGCAGCGTCTCGCTGACCGAGGCGGGCGAGCGCCTGCTGCAGCGCATCGGGCCGCGTTTCGACGAGATCGAGAGCGAGATCGCCGCCCTTAACGTATTGCGCGACAAGCCGGCCGGCACCGTTCGCATCACCAGCGTCGAACATGCCGCGCAGGCCATACTGTGGCCGGCAATGGCTGGGCTGATGCATGATTATCCCGACATCAACGTCGAGATCATCAACGACTATAACGTCACCGACATCGTCGCCGAGCGCTACGATGCCGGCGTGCGGCTGGGCGAGCAGGTGGACATGGACATGATCGCCATGCGCATCGGGCCGGACTTTCGCATGGCTGTGGCGGCCGCTCCCAGCTATTTTGAACGCCACGCACCACCGCTGACGCCGCAGGACCTGACCAATCATGCCTGTATAAGGCTGCGCCTGCCCACATCCGGCGGCTTCTACATCTGGGAGTTCGGCAAGGAGGGCCGCGAGCTGAAAGTCCGCGTCCAGGGCCGGGCCGTGTTCAACACGGTAGCCATGATGCGGCAGGCGGCACTGGACGGAATGGGCCTCGCCTATTTGCCTGATGACGTCGTGGAAGCAGATATCAGCGAGGGACGGCTGCTGCACGTGCTGGCGGACTGGTGCCCGCCACGCCCGGGCTATCATCTCTATTACCCCAGCCGCCGCCAGCCCTCGCCAGCCTTCGCGCTGGTTGTCGATGCGGTGCGGTATCGGGGGTGAGCGGGCTGGGCGAGCGTGGCATCCTCTGAGCCGCAAGTCATCGCGTGACTCCAGCGCGGCGCTGCCCCTATATCTTGCCTCGATCCCTCCCCGGAGCCTCCCATGCCGCCCTCCCTCATCGCCGAACTCCGCGCCGCCTGCCCCAACGCCATTGTGTGGGACGAGGCCGAGCTTGCAACCCGCGATCCGGGCTTCGATGGTCGCAATTTCGGCGCCTCGGTGCTGGTGCGGCCGAGGGACACGCAGGGCGTCGCGGCGCTGGTCAGATTCTGCGCCGCGCGTGGGCTGAGCCTCGTCGCCCAGGGCGGCCGCACCGGGCTGGCGGGCGGCGCGGCCACCCAGCCGGGCCAGGTCATCTGCGACCTCGGCGGCTTGAACAAAATCGAGGACATCGACCCATCTGCGCGCGTCGCGGTCGTCCAGGCCGGCACCACGCTCGGCGTGCTGCAGGAGGCGCTGGCGGTGCATGGGCTCGACCCCGGCATCGATCTTGCCGCGCGCGGCAGCGCCACCATTGGCGGCATGGTTTCCACCAATGCCGGCGGCATCATGGCTTTTCGCAACGGCACGATGCGGCACCGCGTGCTCGGCCTTGAGGCGGTGTTGCCGGACGGGCGGATATTTTCCGACCTCACCCGCGTGCTGAAGACCAGCGCCGGCTATGACCTGAAGCACCTGTTCGTCGGCGCCGAGGGCACGTTGGGCATCGTCACCCGTGTCGCCATCCGGCTCGAGCCGGTTCCAGGAGCGAGCGCCACCGCACTGGTCGGTGTGCCCGATGCGGCGAGCGCGCAGCGCATCGTCAGGCATTTCCTGTCCTCGACAGCGGCCCGGCTCACCGCCGCCGAAATCCTGTGGCAGCGCTTTGCCGCCGCCATGCAGCGCGCGCTCGGCTATGTGCCGGGCCAGTTGCCGCTGGAGGCGCCCTGCCTGCTGGTGCTCGGGCTCGGCGCCGACAGCATCGGGGCCGCGCAAGCAGCGCTGGAGGACGGGCTGGCGGCGGTGTGGGAAGACGCTGGTATCATCGACGGGCTGGTCGCCACCTCGCAGGCCCAGGCGGAAGCGATCTGGCGGCTGCGCGAGGAGACCGGCGAGATCGAGCGCATGCACCATCTGCCGCCCTCCTTCGACGTATCGGTGCCCGGTGGCGCCCTCGATGCCTATGTCCAGCGCATCGAGGCCGGGCTGAAGAAGATCGACCCTTCCTACGCGCCTTACGTCTTCGGCCATCTCGCCGACGGCAATCTGCACATCTCGATCAACACCGACGGACCGCTTTCGCATGCGGTGCACGAAGCGATCGAGGACGTGCTGTATGAGGGGCTGAACGAAGCCGGCGGCTCGTTCTCGGCCGAGCACGGCGTCGGCCTGGAAAAACGCGACGCCTATGAGCGCCACGCCGACCCGGTGAAGCAGGCGCTGGCGCGATCGATCAAGGAAATGCTCGACCCCGGCAACGTGATGAACCCGGGCAAGATTGTCTCGGTGGATTAGGGGGACTCAAGGGGCGCTATCGCGGATTTGGCCAGCTTGTCGGCATGGCCACCGCCTCTTTCTCCCCATTGACGGCAGGGCAATCACATGTGGCAGCGCTGGCCCCCTCTCCGTCCGCGTAGCGGACGGAGAGGGGCTGCGCCGAACTACGCGATTGACCCTCAATGCCGCTTGAAATACTGCACCTCGCGCTCGTGCTTCACGGCCGCCTCGCGGTTGTCGAAGGTACCGAGGTTGCGGCGCTTGCCGGTCTTTTCGTCCTTCTTGCGCGAATAGAGGCGGTATTGTCCTGATTTCAGTTTCCTGATCATCGGTCTCTCCTTTCGCGAAAAGGAGAAGGGGCCTGACCGGTGGACGGACGGCCCCTCTCCGTCTGTCAGTCGCGATGTTCGGGCATGGCTTTCAGCTGGTCCTTCGTCCAGCTGGTCACCGCATGCACATCGCCATCCTCGTCGCGCATGAAATCCAGTTCCCGCGACGCGACGGCCACCGGCTTGGCGCCGATGCCCAGGAAGCCGCCGACATCGACGATGATCTGGCTGCCGTGGACATGGTCGACGGAACCGATCTTCTCATCATCGGGCCCGTAGATTGTGGCGCCGTCGAGCGTGTCCGAGGTCAACTCGGCATCGGTAAGCCGAACGTGGTTGGTATGGTCCATGAGTGCATCTCCTTGGGTTGGGACATCAGCAACTTGGGAGATGGCGAAGAGTTCCCGAGCATTTTTGACGAAGGCTTATCCGCTTCGGCCGGACCTATAACCGGCAAGGCTCGCAACACGCAGGCGGAAACGGACGGCAACAACAGCTTGCAAACCGACAAGCAGACGCCAGCAGAGGACGACCAGACCCTACTGCCTACTGCCTACTGCCTACTGCCTACTGCCTACTGCCGCGCGGCATGCTCGATCGCCGCGCGGTCGCTGCCCAGCCTGTCGATCAGCTCCCGTGCCTGTTCATCCGATATGCCGGTGCGCGCCGCCAGTTCCTCGACCGTCAGCACATCGGCGCTGGCGATTTCGCGGGTTTCCGGCAGCGCATCATCCGCCGTCAGCGGCAAAGCCGCCTCCCTGTCGATCTCGGCCTGCGCCTGGTGCCAGTGCCGCTCTTGATCGCCATGAACCCCGCCTTCGCGTTCCCATATCTCATATGCTGGATCTTTTCGTGCCGTTCGTCGCCCATGGTTGGTTCCTCCGTTTGTGTGACGGATGAACGCCGCGCGCAGCCGAACGATCCGGAACATCTGCGTGATCGCGGGGTGGGCGCTGGGAAGGGCGCGAGGCATCGGGCAGCGCCTGGCTGGGGATGCGGTGCATCAGGCCCGTGAGGGGGTGCAGCGAGACGGTCCAGGCGGCGGGCGGACCCGCCGCCTGGATGTCGGCCGCGCCGGCCGACCTTTGTTATCAGTGTCCCCAGACGCCCTGGCCACTAATTGTGGGAATACCGGAGTACGGATTTCCCCCCAGGGCCGGTGCGCTATCGGCGGTGCTGATACTCTCCGTGCCGATCGGATCGACCCCGTGCGCGCTGTCGGACACCATCGCATGATGACCGGTGTTCGACTGGTCGAAGCCATGGTTGTGATCCGAGCCATAGTAGTCGCTGCCGGCAAAAGCCATGCCGGAGGCAAACAGAACCGTGGCAACGGCAAGAACGATCTTCTTCATTTCAATTCTCCTTCAGAGTTGACATCGAGCCTCAACGCGCCGCCCGGACCGCGTTGATGAGGCCGTCCTTTCACGATCTTTCAGGCGAAACCGACCGACCGCTATCCTTCTGGATTTGCGGGCGGCAGGTTGTTCAGCGCACTGTCGTCTTGGGTACGTTCGTGCGCTGTTGGCAGCTTCTTAGGGGCGTGGCGTTTGCGCGAGCGTGGGAGGTGGCGTGGTATCAGCCACCGCAAGAGTGGAATTTTGCGTTGAATGCAGCCGGAAGCGCAGTCTCATCGCACTTTCAAATCTGGGCAGGCAGGTTGCCGGATCGGCGGTCTTCCCGGTCCGTGGCGTCCGCGATCCGCGGCAGTCCGCTTCGTGGAAGCCGCGCTTCAGATCGGCAGGCTGGTTTCGCCCTGGTGGCGATCGGCCGCCATGAGCGCGCCAACCATCTCCTTGCCGTGCCGCTGCTGCCTCACATACCCCGCCGCCACCCCATCCAGCGAAACCTTCCCCGCCCCTGCAACCGCCAGCACGAACATCCCGCCTGCAATCGCCAGATCCTTTTCGAAATGCAGCAGTTCGTTCTGGCTGGCGAAGTTGGTGTGGAAGAGGGTTGCCGTTGCCAGGCAGAACAGGCCGAGCCCAATGGCACCGAGGCGGGTCAGCAGGCCGAGGCCGATGGAGAGCCCTGCCCCCAGCTGCAGCGCGATGGTGGCGATGAACAGCGGCAGGCCGACGCCCTGGGTGGCCATGGCCTTGGCGGCGGCGTCGAAATGGGTGGTGAGCGTCACGCCTTCATGCAGGAACAGCAGGGAAAGCAGCAGGCGGCCGGCCAGCAGGGTGATGTCCTTGACGTGCGATTTGGTGGCGAGGGCTTGCAGTTTTGTGGTGAGTTCGGTGGGTGTCATGGTCAGGCTCCGATTTTTGGGACAGGCCGGCGCGGCGCGTCCGAGTGCGCGCGCGACATGGCTGATGCCAATGTCTGGTGTTTGAAAGGGCCGGAGCCGGCGCAATGGGGGACGATGCCGGCTCCGGCAAGGGGCGCCAGCCACGCGCGCCCGAAGCTGTGATCATGGGGTGAGGTTGGCGCCAGGCCCCCCTCATCCGGCCGCTTCGCGTCCACCTGTGCCGGGGCGAGGCACGGGCCTCGCCCGTCCTTCGGCCCCCCGTTGGGGAGAAGAGGCTGCCGCGACGTCGGCGACCTCCTCTCCCCTCGGGGAGAGGTCGGATTGCCCCGAATTGCTCTTGCAATTCGGTTGGCAATCCGGGTGAGGGGGACGCGCCCGAGAAGCGCCCTGTCGGCCCTACTTCGTCACCTTGGTGTCGATGGCCTTCTGCAGGTCTGCCAGTTCCTCGCAGCCGGCGGGGCAGAGTTTCTGCAGCGATGCCAGCTGCTCGTTGGCCTTGGGCATGTCGCCGGTCTCGACATAGAGCTCGCCCAGATATTCCCGGGCGGCCTTGTGGTCGGGTTTCAGCTCCAGCGCCTTGCTGTAGTAGGTCAGCGCGGTCTTGTAGTCGCCGGTCTTGCGCAGCGTGAAGCCGAGCAGATTGTAGACGTCGGCTTGCTGGTTGTCCTGCGCCAGGTCGCGCAATTGGGCCAGCGCGCCCCGATAATCCTTGGCGTCGATCTTGGCCTTCACGGCGGTGAGGTCGGGCGCGTCGCCGCCCTCGATGTCGTCGACCGCATAGGCCGGCATGACGGTGGCAACGGGCACCACGGTCAGCACGGCAATGGCGCCGAGCAGGCCGTACAGGGCGTGCTTGCTATGGAGGAACTGTTTCATTGTCTTTCTCGCTTTGTGAGGGTTGCCGCGTTCAAATTTCAACCGGCGTGAAGCCGTAGGCATTGCCGTCCTTGACGAAGGTGCCAGTGCCCGGGAATGGGAAGTGCGAACCGGAAATACGGATATTGTCTGATATCACCCGGTCGATGATCTTGTGGCGCGTGGCGATGGCCGTTGGCCCGTCCTGGTCGTAGCTGCCTTGCCATTCCGGATGCGGCGCCAACAGCGCCGGCACATACATCGTGTCGGCCGAGATCATGATCTGCTCCTTGCCGGAGTTGGCGAGGTACACCGAATGTCCCGGCGTGTGGCCGGGGGCGGCGATGATCTGGATGCCCGGCGCCACCTCGGCGCCGTCCTCGACCAGCTTCCAGTTCTTCCACTTTGGAAAGTTGTCGGCGATGCGCTTGCCCGCCGGCTTGCGTCCCTCGGGCAGTTTTGCGAGCCGGCTGGGGTCGGTCCACCAATTGTACTCGGCGGCATTGACGATCAGCTCGGCATTGGGGAACACCGGCGCGCTGGTGCCCTTTTCCATCAGGCCCCAGACATGGTCGGGGTGGAAATGCGAGATCATGATGGTGTCGATCGCCTTGTAGTCGATGCCGGCGGCGGCCATGTTGGCCGGCAGGTGGGTGGCGTTGGTCTGCCACTGGCCAACGCCCGAGCCGGCATCCATCATGATCAGCTTGCCGTTCATCTTGAGCACGACGACGGTGAGCGGGATGGGCATGAAGTCGGTGGTCAGGCCCGCCTTGGCCAGCGCAGCCTTGGTGTCGTCGACCGAAGCGTTGGCGAAGAAAGCCGGGTCGTGCGGCTTGCGCCAGATGCCGTCATAGATGGCGGTGATCTCGATATCGCCGACCTTGTATTTGTAGAAGCCGACCGTGGGTTCCACCGGCGTTTGGGCGAAGGCGGGTCGGGTGAATTCCAGCGTGCCGGCAAGGCCGAAAGCGGCAGCAGCGGCGGCGGAACCCAGCAATGTGCGACGTGTCATGCTGAACATTGTGATCTCCTTGTGAAGCGGTGATGGGAGGTGACGGAGGGCCACGCCACATGGCCCTCCGTCCTGATGTGGACTGGGTCGGGACCTTGAGGGTCAGCCCCAACCCGTGAACTCAGTTGCCCGGGATAGGCGGGCCGACGAATCCGTCCATATCAGTCTGGGGAGCCGCCTGACTGGGACCGGTCTTCACCTTGGTGTCGACCTTGTTCTGGCGCGCCGTGTAGGGGATCGAGGCGGTAGCCGTGCTGTCGACGGCGGCAAGCGGCTGATTGGAGTTGTTGGCGCCGTGGTCACTGCCGGCGAAGGCACCGGTGGTGGCCAGGAGCATGGCAGCTGCGGCAAGAGCGATGTTTTTCATGGCGATGGTTCCTGTTTGTGCGGGTTGAAGTTGGTCAGGGGTCGATGGTCGGTGGCGCATTCAGTTGCCCCAGATACCGTCGCGGTTGTGCCGGTCGATCGTGTCCTGCACCGACTCTTGGCTCGGCCCTGTCGTCACCTTGGTGTCGACGCCGTGCTGGCGTGGGGGAATGGAAGCCGTGGCATTGGTGTCGACTGCAGCGACCGGCTGGTTGGAATTGTTGGCGCCATGGTCGCTGCCGGCAAAGGCAGCGCTTGAGGCAAGCAGCATGGCAGCCACGCTGAGAGCGAGCTTGTTCATGTCCATAAGTCCTTGTTCTGTTTCCTGGATGCGGGCCGGGAGAATGGCCTCGCTACAGAGCAAGACCCGGAAGGGCTGCGCTTTATTCCCGGGGGCAGTGAGATTTTTTTGGAGGGAGAGAAATAGGGTGTGGCGACGCATCGGCGGTCACGCCCAAGGCAATCGTTTCAATCGCCAAAGTTGGCGCTGCCCCTCATCGCCCTGCCGGGCACTTCTCCCCGTATAGTGACGGGGAGAAGGAGGCCGGCCGCAGCCTCGGCCCCTATTTTGCAACGCTGACAATTGGCGAAATCGGCGATAACAGCGCCCCTCTCCCCGTCCCTATACGGGGAGAGGATGCCGGCAGGCAGGTGAGGGGCGGCGCCAACTACGGTAAAAGTTGTTTCCTAGGTTTCCACCACCTCCCGATACCCCCTCACCTCGCCATCCAGCCCGCGTATCCGCCAGTTCTCCCCGTCCCGCGCTTCGACATAGCACGGCCCAAGTGGCACCTTGCCGCCGCCTTCCGGCAGGTCCAGCACATAGACGGGGTTGCAGATGCCCGACAGTCGCGCGCGCAGCGCTTCGGCCAGCGTTTGGCCCTGCGCAATCGTGGTGCGACGGTGGGCCATGCCGCGCGCGAGGTCGCCATGGTGGAGGTAATAGGGCTTGACGCCCAACCGGTACATCAGCTCGCGGCACAGTTCCTCCAGCACCTCGACCGTATCGTTGACGCCTTTCAAGAGAACGCTCTGGTTGAGCAGCACGAAGCCGGCTTGCCGCAGTGTGCGGCAGGCCATTTCGGTGGCGTTGGTGATTTCACGCGGATGATTGAAATGGGTGACGACGGTCACCATCAGCCGGCCCTCCAGGGCCGAGACCAACCCGGCGGTGACGCGCGAGGGCAGCGCGACGGGCACGCGGGTGTGGATGCGCAGCAGCCGCACATGGGCGATGGCCTCGATGCGCGTGCGGATCTCGACCAGTGCCTTGTCGGGCAGCGACAGCGGATCGCCACCGGTCAGGATCACCTCGCGTATCTCGGGATGCTCGGCGATATAGGCGAAGGCCGGCTCCAGCGCTTCGCGTGAAAAACCCCGGCCGATCGAGGTCAGCGACTCCTTGCGAAAGCAGAACCGGCAATAGACGGCGCATTGATAGGTCGGGAACAGCAGCACCCGGTCGGCATGGCGATGCGTCAGCCGCGGCACCGGGCTGAAGCCGTGGTCAGCTATGGGATCGTCGAGCTCGCCCTCGTGCTCGACCAGCTCCTCCGGCTGCGGGATGACCTGCAGCCGGATCGGATCGGCGGGGTCGTTCCAGTCGATCAGGTCGAGATAGGCTTTCGGGATGCGAACCTTGTGGTTCGCGGCGGCTTCCTGCGCCGCGGCGCGCTCGGCTGGCGACAGCGGCAGGGAAACGAGATCGCCGGCGTGACGCACGCCGGCGCGGACGTCGGTTTGCCAGGTGGCGTCGGCGTCGGGGGTGACGGCGGACGCTTGGAGTGGGTTGGAGTCTGAAGTCATCGGGTTTCTCAGGGGTGCTTTGCTCGCGCGGACCTATCGGGCGGATGGCGAGCAGGGTCAACCATCTGTCACCGTCGCATTCCTTCGCGCCCCTCTCTGTCCTGCCGGACATCTCCCCCACGAGGGGGGAGATCAGAAGTCACGCCCGCTTTCGCCAATCTCCCACGTTGCAAGGGAAGAACCAGCGCTCGAACCGCCAATCTCCCCCCTCGTGGGGGAGATGCCCGGCAGGACAGAGGGGGGCGCGACAGAGTGCCAACCTGCCCCACCAACTTTCGCCGCATCGACCACGACAGCGATTTCAGGCATTTAGTACCCCGATAGCGCTCCATGAAGAGATGGAACGCCGCCAGGGAGGATTGCCATGACGACGACACCGGCGCACCCGCCACGCTACGAAGAAGCCCTCGCGCGCTTTCGCATCGAGGATGAAATCGCACGGCTCCAGGGCGATCCCGCGACAGGCCTC